>JADGRE010000247.1 GCA_017881185.1 Pseudomonadota bacterium
CGTGCTCGGAGTCGTGCCCCACGACCTGCGCCGCGACAAGCGATGAAGGTCGCCGCCACTTGTGATTATTTGGAGACGCATGCGTCGTGCACAACGCCAGCAGTTGTAGCACCCCAAACTCCGGTCGGGACTGGGCGGCGTGAGCTGTCGTGCTGCAGAGTCTCCGGCTGCGCCGCGCTATCGATTTGGCACTGCGCAGGCCTGTGAGGGTGACTCCGAGCACGGACCCGCTGGACCGCGCGCAGGAGTCACTCTCGCAGGCCGTTCAACTCGCGCCGAGCAGATCAGTGATTCAGCGCCCGCCAGCCGTCTTCACGTCGAACATTTCTTTCATGCCGCCCAGGGCTGACATCACGCCGCTGGCCTCGTAGGGGAGGAACACTAGCTTCTGTGCGTTGCTGGCGATCTGCGTGAGCGATTCGAGGTAGCGCTGGGCGATCAAGTACTGCGTGGGGTTGCCGCCGGCGCCGATGGCTTGCGCCACCAGCTGAATCGCTTGGCCTTCCGCTTCTGCCACGCGCAGGCGCGCCAGCGCCTGGCCTTCGGCGCTGAGAATCGCCGACTGCTTGTCACCCTCGGCTTTCACGATGCGCGACTGCTTGTCGCCTTCGGCGCGCAAGATGGCCGACGACTTCTCGCCCTCGGCCGTGGTCACGGCTGCGCGGCGTGTGCGCTCAGCCGTCATCTGCTTCTCCATGGTCAGGCGGATCTCTTCGGGCGGCGTGATGTTCTTGAGCTCCACGCGCACCACCTTCACGCCCCACTGCTGGGTGGCCTGGTCGAGCGCTGCGCGCAGCTGCGTGTTGATGGTGTCGCGCGAGGTCAGCGTGTGGTCGAGGTCGAGCGCGCCGATCACGTTGCGCAGCGAGGCGAGTGTGAGTTGCTCGATGCCCCACGCGAGGTTCTGCACGCCGTAGGTGGCGCGCACCGGATCGGCGATCAAGAAGTAGATCACCGCGTCTACTTCCATGGTGACGTTGTCGCGCGTGATGACCGACTGCGGCTCGATCTGAGTGATCTTCTCGCGCAGGTCGATGGTGTCGCGCACCGAGTCGATGAAGGGCACGATCACGTTGAGCCCGGCCTCGGCGAGCGTGTGGTACTTGCCCAGCCGTTCGATGAGCTTCACCTGTTGCTGTGGCACCACCTGGATGCTCTTGATCAGCACGACCATGGCCATCACGACGAGCAGAAGCAGCACGATGAGCATGAGTTCCTCCCTACGATGAAGCGCTGTGCGCGCTGCCAGCCGTGTCAGGCAGTAGGCCCGACGGGCTCGACTTGTAGTGCGATGCCGTCCGCGCCAGTGACGCGTACGCGTGTGCCTTGGGCGAGCGAGCTTGCGCTGCGTGCGGCCCAGTCTTCGCCGTCGACGTTGACGCGTCCGCCGCCGCCGACTGGATCGATGGCGACCGACACCTCGCCGACCTTGCCGACCAGCGCCGCAGTGCGCGTGGGCACGCCGGGTGCGCCGAGCTTGTGGACCATGCGCGGACGCAAGAGCACGAGCGAGACGAGCAGCACGACCGCGAACAGCATCACCTGCAACGCCAGCGGTGCACCGACCAGCGCGGCGAGCGCCGAGCACAGTGCGGCGAGGGTGGCGAAGATCCAGCCGAACGAAGGCGTGATGATCTCGACGAGCACGGCCAACACCGCCACTCCGACCCAACACCAACTTGCGTTGCTCGTGAAGTCCATGCGTGTTTCGTCAGTGTCCCGCCGGCGCCGCGGCCCAAGCGGCAGGCCGCACAAGATATCACCATTGTCCGCGGGGCGCTCTGTGCCGCTCGTGCCTCAGCGCGCGGCTTTGGTCGTGCGCACACGCCCGGTCCGCGCTGCCAAGCCCTGTGACGCCAGTGCTTGCGCGTGCGTGATGGCGATGGCCAGTGCGTCAGTCGCGTCGACCGACGGCAGCTCGCGCATGCCTAGGATGGCTCCCACGATGCGCGCGACTTGCGCCTTGTCGGCCTGCCCACGGCCTGCAATGGAGCGTTTCACCAGCGCTGGCGCATACGCCGCCACCGACAACCCTGCGTTGGCGCCGGCCAAGAGCGCCACGCCGCGCGCGTGCCCGAGCTTGAGCGCCGAGCCCGCAAAGCGCGCGTGGAAGATGTCTTCCACGGCCATGGCTTCGGGCGCGTGCTCCGCAATCACCGCGCACAAGGCTTCGTAGATCTCCTTGAGGCGCAAGGGCAGCTCGTCGTCTTTGCTCGTGTCGATCGTGCCGGCGGCCACGTAGCTCAGCTTCGGCCCCGCGCGCCGCACCACGCCCCAGCCGGTGTGCAAGCTGCCGGGGTCGATGCCCAGTACGATCATTGTGAAAGACGCGCCATCTCGGCTTCCGAGAGCTCGAAGTCGTAGAAGACCTTTTGTACGTCGTCGTGGTCTTCGAGCGCTTCGACGAGATTCATCAGCACTTCGGCGTCGCGGCCTTCCACGATCTTCTTGTTCTTCGGAAGCTTCGCCAGCTCGGCCGAGCTGACCGGAAGGCTCGCTGCCACGATCGTGCTGCGCACGGAATCGAGCGCGCTGCGCTCGGTCGTGACCATCCACTTGTCGCCGAAGTCTTCGACGTTCTCCGCACCCGCGCCGACAGCGACCTCGAAGAGCTTCTCTTCGCTCGCGGCTTCCTTGGGCAGGAAGATCAGTCCCTTTTCTTCGAAGGCCCACGCTGCAGCGCCCGGCGCACCGAGCGAGCCGTGGTAGCGCTCGAAGACCTTGCGCAGCTCGGGGTTGGTGCGGTTGCGGTTGTCGGTGAGCGCTTCCATGAGAAAGAGTGAACCGGAAGGGCCGACGCCTTCGTAGGTGATCTCTTCGTAGCTCACACCTTCGAGCTCGCCGGTGCCCTTCTTGATGGCACGCGTCACGTTGTCGCCGGGCATGTTGACGGCCTTGGCGGCGTCGATGGCCTGGCGCAGGCGCGGGTTGCCGCTGGGGTCTCCACCACCGAGGCGCGCGGAGACGGTGATCTCCTTGATGACCTTGGTGAAGATCTTGCCGCGCTTGGCGTCGACGGCGCCCTTCTTGTGCTTGATGGAGGACCATCGATTGTGGCCACTCATGCGAGTACCTCGAAGCTTTCGGCCCGCGTGGAGCCGGGGTTACTGAATCTGCGCCGGGAATATAACGAGGTGGCGTGGTGCTGGCCACTCGGGAAGAGCGGAAGCGGGACGAGAGCGAAGGGTTGTGGTGGGGGACGGCAGTCTGGGGGCCTGGGTTGGGCTCGCGGGGGACGGTCGACTTGCAAGAGCGGCGGCCGCGACGGTTGCCAGCGTTTCCGCGCGCCGCGCAAGTCGACCTCGTACTCGTATGCCAAACGCGGCCGCGCTACCTGGCGTTTGGCACGCGAGTACGCCCCCGCGAGCCCAACCCAGGCCCCCAGACTGCCTGGCCTCAGCGCATCCAGCGCGGCCCGCTCCGAGAGCAGCTCCCGGGTGCTAGCCCCAAAGGTGGTAGCTTGTGCCGAGCACGACAGCGTTGACACCACATACAACAATTTGATGCAGCGTGCGCGGTGCAACTCCGACGACTACATCGCATGATCGCAGGTTGTCTCTGTAGTTGCGTCGTTAGCCCATGGAGCAACTGACATTGGCGTCGCTGCAAGCGCGGCCATCGAGAGCCTACCGTGACCCAAGGCTTCGCGGGGGGTCCGGGTCGGTTGGCGGGGGCGTACGACCGTGCCAAACGTCAGGTAGCGCGGCGGCGTTTGGCACGGTCGTCCGAGGGCGGGTAGCGCGGCGTGCGGAAACGCTGGTTATCGTCGCGGCCGCCGCTTTTGCAACTCGCCCGTCCCCCGCCAACCGACCCGGACCCCCCGCGAAGCCGTTCGCCCGCAACAGTCTCCTCTCGATACCCGCTCATGCACCGCCCCTCAATCCATGCGATAAGCCCGCCGTGACTCGCCTCGCGCTACACGTCAGCCTTCTCGCCGCCTGCCTTCTCTGCGCGCCCACCCGCGCGCACGCTGAAGCGAAGCCCGGTGACCCGATGGCTTACGACTTGCGCATCGGGGTCTTCCCCGTGGCGTTTCAAGCGGGCATGAGCCAGAGCTGGTTCGGCTCGGCAGTGCGTGCCGAGTACGGCGTGCATCGCAACCTCGACATCGGCGTGAGCGCGCGGCTGCCGTGGGCCAACGTCACTGGCGACACCAGCCAGCAGACCTACAGCTTCGCGGGCTTGCTCGTGCTGCACATCCAGCAGGAGCTCACGCGCGAGAAGCTCTCGGGCACGCTCTACCCCGAAGACACGCCGATGATCACGGGCACCGGCGGCGGCACCGACCACGACTTCGACATGCCCGTCGGTCAGCGCCTCGGCGGCCCGCGCATGGGCACCGATCACCCGGGCGGCGAAGCCGAAATGCGCAGCCTCATCTCGCTGCGCTTGGGCTTCATCTACACGCGCAGCGTCGAGAGCACGCGCGACACGCCCGCCATCCATGTGATCAACCAGCTGCCCATGCTCAACGCCGGCTTCGGCTGGGGCACGCACTGGAACCTCGATCCGCAGGTTACTGGCAAGAGCGAGGTCGGCTTTCGTCGCTACTTCATCGACGCGCTCGCCACGCTGCCCTCGCTCGTCAGCTACCGCGTGCTCGACACCAAGGCGCCCATCACGCCCAACATGGTTCCGGTCGGCGTGCGCATCGGCGTGGAAGGCTCCATCGACGCGTTCTTCCACTCTGCGCCCGGCGTGGGTTTCGCTTACACCCTGGAGCTCGGTGCCTTGCCCGGTCGCGCCGGTCTCGAAGGCTATCTGTTTCTGGGCCTGGGGCTAGCGCTCGACGGCGCCACGCACCGACGCTAAAGTGCGCGCCATGCTCAAGCACAACACTTATTTCGAAGGCAAGGTCCAGAGCGTCGGCTTCGAGCGCCTGGGTCGCAAGCTCACCGCTGGCGTCATCGATCGCGGCGAGTTCCACTTCAACACCGACGCGCCCGAGCGCATGACCGTGAGCAGCGGCGAGCTCTTCGTGCGTCTGGCAGGCAAGAGCGAGTGGCGCAACTACCCCGCAGGTACGGTGTTCGAGGTACCCGGCAAGAGTGGCTTCGACGTGAGAGCCGAAGAACCCAGCGCCTACGTCTGCGAGTTCCTCTGAGCCTCATCCGGTAGCTTGCGCGTCGTGCCAGCTACTGCAGCTGGATGGCTGCCGCCACGTCGTGAGCGACTTGCGCCGCGAAGCTCGCGGCCGCGGCAGAGTCGCTCGCGCGCACCATCGTGCGGCCCAGCAGCGTCCACTCATCGACGCGCACCAGCGCCGGCTGCCCGTCGCTCACCAGGAGGTCGAGCGTGAGCACGTCGGGGTGCCCTGCCCATGCCGCCATCGGCTGCGTGAAGCGCGCCACGCCGTGACCACGGCACAAGATCAACCTTGCAGCTGTTGGCTGCAGGGTCTTGCGCTGCAACGTGGGCCGCGGGTCGTTGCCCAGCGCCGCCAGCACGGTCGCTTCGGCCAAGTCCACGCCGTGACACGCGCGCACCAGATCGGTGATGGAGTTGCCGCCCAGCCGCGGGTTGATCTCCAGCATCACGGTCTCGCCGCCCATTTGCCGCAGATCGAAGTTCGCCGGCCCGTCGGTCATGCCCAGCGCCTTGCCGAAGTCGGCCACCGCAGCGCGCACCGCGCGATCGGTCTGTGCATCCAAGGTGGCCGGCAGTGAGTGTCCCGCCGGCGAGATGAAGTCGGCCTCGAACTGATCATCGAGCACGAACGCTTCCGCCAGCTCGCCCGCCACGAAGAACGCTTCCACGCCCACCGAGCGCCCACCGATGAACTCCTGCACGAGCACACCGCGCGCGCCCGGCCCATACGCGCGTCGCGCACACGCCAGCGCCGCCGGCAGCTCGCTCGCCGAACGCACCAGCGACACACCTCGGCCGCCGCCACCCGAACGCGGCTTCACGATCGCCGGATACCCACCGACCTCGGGCACCGCCGCGGCCGCTTCCTGTTCGTCGCTGACCGCACGCGTCTCGGGAATGCGCCGACCCGCCGCGACCACCGCACGAAAACACTCCAGCTTGTCGCGACAGCGCTGAGCCACATCGGGTGCAAGCCCCGTCAACCCGAGCTCACTCACCACGGCACTCACTGCCGGCACGGCCACATCGCTCGCCGCCGTGACCACCCCATTCACCTGCAGCTCACGCGCAACTTCCACCACCGCCGGCGCATCGGAGATGTCTACGACACGCGGCAAGTCGCCCAGCGCAAGCCCTGGCGCCGCCGCCGAGCCATCGACGACCACGACCTCGGCAACCCGCTTGGCCGCCCGCAAGATCTCGAGCTGAAACGGCCCCGCCCCAACCACCAAGACGCGCGGCCTGTCCACGCAACGATCGTAGACCTTCCCCGCAGGGGGACGCAACAGGAGCCGACTGAACGCCGGCGGGTGGGGGGGCTACTGTGCTCGGCCCGGGTGGGTCCCCCCCGGACTCGGACGACGGGTTTCGCGGCCTGACCAGTGATTCTGATGCAGCTGACAATACCGCCGGCCGACGCGTCGTGACCCCGTCGCCCTCAAACACAGGACCCCCCCACCCGCCGGCTCACATCAGCGCTGCGCTTGCTTGATGGTATTCTCGGTCCGCCGGCGTTTGCAGCTGTCGCAAGTCACCATCACGAATCATCAAGCAGCGTCGTCAACGTCTCGCGCGAGTGACCAGTGACCCCTATTGGTGACGCCACCACCCCAAATGCCGTCGCGCGTTGACCGCTACGCAATCCTGTCCGCCCACGCTCTGCTCGCCCGAGTCGAGTCTGCGATGACGCAAGCCGAGGGGTGGGGCGTTGTTGCGCGCAGGCCCGGGTGGGGGGGTCCTGTGTTTGAGCGCGCCGAGGCCCCGTTCATCGGCGCGCGCTTGCGCCGACGCAGCCATCGCCACAACGCAGCGAGCGAGTCCGGGGGGGACCCACCCGGGCCGAGCACATCAATGCCCTACCCCTCGGCGTCCGCCACCCCCAGCCTCACTCTCGTCTCGTGCCCCGCAGTCGAGCTCACCGCATCTGATACAGACTCAGCGCGCCGACGTACAAGAACCCGACCATGAACAAAACCAAGAACGGAATGCTCACCCACGAGCCCGTCACCACCGCCAACGCGATCGTGATCACGAAGTA
>JADGRE010000248.1 GCA_017881185.1 Pseudomonadota bacterium
AGTCGGGCAACAACGGCGGCCCAGGCACGGCGCTGCAGGGAACGCTCATGGTCACCGCGTACGGCGGGATAGTGGCACCGTGTTTACCCCCGCAATCGATCACCCCCATGCTGCCCGAGCAAGTAAACCCAGGACCGCACTCAGCGTCGATCGTGCACGGCGCTTGCCACTGCGCAACGCAGGCGTTCGCCAGCGAGCACGATGACCCGCCGTCAGGCTCCGTCGTGCACTGCGTGTAGATGTCGATGAAGCAGCGCGTCCCGGTGCCGCAGTCGGCGTCGCTTCGGCACGAAAGCGATACGCAGTCTCCCGAGGCCCCCGCGTCGGAGGTCAGCCCGGATGGCTGACAGTCAAACCCGCGAGGACAGTCAGTGGCTGCCATGCACGCCCTCGCGGATGCCTTGTGGGGCAAGGCAAGCATGGAGAAGCAGACGGCACACGCAGCGAGCGAGCAAGCGACAAAGCGTGGATGCATGGCGTTGGCCCCCGGGGTCGCAGTGACTCTAGCACCCCGCTTCCGCCGCCGGGGCTAGCTGCTCAGGCGGGTGACGCGGGGCTGGCCGGCTGGCAGACTGGGTGGTGGTTATGCCGGCTATCGTCTGAACCGAGGTGGCAGCCCCTCCGCGTTGCGGAGTCAGCCGTCGTGGGCGACGCTGTGCGTACAGGCATGCACCCCCTCATCATAAACGTCGAACACCACGAACGCGGCGCAACCGTGCGCAGTGCGTACGCTTTCGCCGACTCGCCGGTGCGAGTCGGCCGAAACACGCTGAACGAGCTCCAGCTCGAAGCAAGCTTCGTCTCGCAGTGGCACGGTGTGTTTCGTTTCGACGCGGAGCAGACCACGTACCTCGACCTTGGTGCGAAGAACCCTACGCTGGTCAACGGTGCGCCAGCGCGCCGCAACGTCGAGATCGCGATCGGTGAAGAGACAGAGTTGCTCATCGGGTCGCTGCTCTTGCGTGCGACACGCGCGCCTGCTCCAGTCGAATTGCTCCACGCGCGCCGCTTATCCGCGTTCTCGCACGGCGTCAACCTCGCAAGAGGCGACTCCGCGACGACCTTCTACGCAGCGGATCGCAGCGCGGATCCACGCACCGTGGTCGCGTCACCTTCACCGCACACCCAGCACGTGCAGTCGCCGCCCTCCGTGAGCGCGGCGGAGCCACTGACCCGGATCGGCTTGGCGGTGCACTCGTTGGCCCCGGACCGTATCGGCAGCGAGGTTGTCGGCGCTGGCCTAGACCAGGAGTTGCAACAACTCCGCGCCCAGCACCGCGAAAACCAGGCGCGGCTGCGTGCTACGGTCCGGGAGCGGCTGGCACGTGCACCGGCCGGCGCACGCGAAGCCCTCTTCGACAGCATGGTCGGGCAAGTCCCGGAGCTTGGTTACGATCCCGAGTTTCGTTCGGCGCTCTCGGCGCTCGGCATCGATCCGTTGCGTACCGGCGTTCCGGAGATGGCGGGCTGGTTGCAGAGGCTGAGCGGTGGCGCGCTCGCGGGCGGCAACGCGAATGTTGCCGTCGCGATGGAGCGCATCGGTGAAGCGCTGGAAGTCTTCAGCACGGCCTTCGTCGAGCTCCACGCCGCGCATGAGAGTTTTTGCTCGGAGTTCTCGCTGCACACGCCGCTCGAGAAGCTCAATCCGGCGACGCGTAGCCCGCGCGGCCTGCTCGCGTACTTGCTGGATCCGTCCGCGCCTGCGGGCGAACGCGTCGCGGAGCTTGCGCGTGGCATGACCGACCTTGCGGTGCACCAAGTAGCGTTGGCCGGCGCGGTGGTCGAGGGCGCGCGCGAGGTGTTCGAGGAGCTCTCGCCGCATGGGATTGCTGCGGACGCGACCAGCGGCCAGGTGCGGCGCAACTGGCTCGCGCAGCGCCTGTCGTCAGACAAGGCGCGCTTGTGGGATCACTACGTGTCGCGGTTCAGCGATGCCACCGACGAAGACCGCTTCACACGCAAGCTCTTCGGGCGCAGCTTCGTGCGCTACTACCACGCGATGACCGGGGCGGCGCGATAGGCCAGCGCGCTGGTCTCCGGAGATTCGGGTGCGGCTGTGCCAGGGTCCTGGTGCTCACGCGGGGACCACGCGGGTGCGGTGCTGCGCGTCTTGCCCGTAGCTGCGTTCGCGGATGCAACGAGCGTTGCCATGCCTTGATGCAGAGCACGTGAAGCGCTACCAGCCGAGCACGTAGAACGAGGCCAGCGCGCGCCATGACAGCGGTACCGGCGGCGCGTCGGGGTCGGCCCACGGCGGGGGTGGCTCATCGCGTGCGGGCGCACGCGGGGCGAGGAGCCATGAATTCGGCGTGAGTTCGGACACGCGGGTTGTGGGCGGCAGCTGGCGCAGATCGAGTGTGCCGAGGATGGGCGTCGTCTCTGCGCCGGTAGCGATCGTGACGATGGGGACCGAAGTGATCGTGGTTCGGCAGACAGGCACGCCCGCCAGTGTGGAGAGCCGGCCGGCGTCGATGCGGTTCAGGCTGCCCAAGCGCAACGGCTCGTCTGCTGGCACGCGTCCGACGACTCGCAGCAGGTCTGCCACGGACAGCTTGGCATCCGCCAAGAGCATGCTGCCGCGCCCATCGGCCGGCAACGCCTCGTTGGGTCGAAGGTCGCGCATGCCAGCTGCATCGACCAGATGCGTTGCGCCTGTAGCGCTCAAAAGTACGACGCGTTCGGGTACGACGCCTCCCAGACCCGTGCGCACCGGAGGCTGTGGCGTGCCTGGCTCGGCCAGCGCGGCCTCCAACCGCAAGCGTTGTGCGACGATGCAAACTCCGGTTAGACGCGCGGCGTCGAAGCTACACAGCAGGGCTATAGCTGCTGTCAGCGTCAGCACAGGCGCCAAGCGCTGCCGTGCTGCAGCTGACGTCAGCCGCGCGCGACGCGCCGCCAGCACAAACCCGATCACAAGCCCTACGCTGGCGAGCACGAGCGCGCCGCCGCTCAGCTGGTCCGCGGTCAGAAACTCAGTCAACGCGCCCGCGCGCGCGACGACACGGTGCGCGACGAAACGGTCGAACCCGGCGACGGCGCAACGCAACGCAGCATTGGTGCTCAACACGGCCAGGGCCAAGCGGACGCTACCGTCAGGCGTCTGCTGACGCAGCGCCCCGAGGCCGAGCAACAACGCCGCCGCGCCTGCACCGAGCATCGGCCACGGGTGGTCCAGACGAACGACGGCGAGAAACCGCTCCGGCGCTCCCGTATCGGGCGGGAAGAACATGCTGGACAAGCGGCTAAAGCCCGCCGCCAGGGGGGTAGCTCCTCAGGTGGGTGACGCGGCGCGGGGCGGCTGGCAGACTGGGTGGTGTTTGTGCGGGCTATCGCCTAGCGCGACCAGCGCCCGCCGACGAGACACGACCGGTTCGGCTGCAGCCCCCACAGGCGCTCGTCCCTGCGTCATCGCGACGACGATACCATCATGCGCCGTGGGAGTTCAGGCCGGCGACTGTGCGCAGCAGACGACGCCCGAGCTGCGTGTGGCCCTGCTGCCCTGGGCCCCGCTGTTCAACGGGCGTAGTGGCTCTGAGCGGCACGCCTCACGGCGCAAAGACGGCGCTTCGGACGTCCGCGCAGGACGCCGGTTCGCTGGCCACGCGCTGTAGCACGAAGGTTTCGGCGTCGATCTTCTGTGTCTGCGGTTGTGTGTCCAGGAATTGAACCTGCGCGGGCGTACACGATGAGCCGTCGCCCAGCGTGCAGCCTTGCACGCGGCCGTCCGAGGAAAGTGTGGTCGCGCTACCGTGCAGCAGGTCGCAGCTATCGACGTTCATGCTGATGTTCTGGATCGACCGCGCGCCGCCGCGCACGCTCGACGCGCGGGCCGGGTTGAGCGCGACTTGCTCGACGGGAACCAGCGCGAACGGGTAGCCGCACACGGTAGAGGTCCCAGCGGCGCTGCGCACGATCGAGGTCACGCCCGGCTGGGTGTCGCCGTCGTCGTCCGTCCAAACCAAGTTCGGATCCGTGCCGCTCGCGGGAAACGCGCCGAGCGGGTCGAGACCGGTCTTGAGGTGCAGCCCAAGAAACGCCGCGTGCGGTCCGCCGACGAGCTTGGCCGGCATGCTGGTCGTGTCCAGTGTCAGCTGCCACAGGTCACGTGGCACGGCGGGATTGTCCCAGACCGTGTCGGGGATGCCTTGTGCGTAGGCTTCCCTCAGCAAGGGGCTGCACACCTCGGGCACCTGGCCGCCGCAGGCGCGCGCCATCGCGCTGATGGCGTTGCCGCTCTGAGTGAGCGTCCAGACGCCCCAGCTCTTGACGGAGGCCTGTCCTGCGGCAATCGCGACCTGTCCAGCGACAAGGACTTGATCCCAGTGCATTTGTGTCACGGCCTGTACGAGGAACGTGCCAGAGAGATCGCAGCCGCACGCAGCTCCCGTCTGACCCGCACACATGTCCTGCGGCATCGGCACGACGCAACTGCCGCCGACGTCTTGCATGCCCGAGGGGCAATTCATCGGCGTGCTTCGCGCCGCGCCCGCCGCGCCCGCCGCGCCCGCCGCGCCCGCAATGCTCGTTCCTCCACCGCCACCACCACCACTGCCCCCGCCAACGCCAGCGCTGACTTGCGCGCCGCCTGCGCCTGCAACCACGCCGAGTTGCTTGGGTTGGCCGCTCGTCGTGTTTGCCGCAGATTGGCAGGCGCTCACGGGGCACAGCGCGCCCGCGAACCACAAGGCAAGCCCCAGTTGCGACTTCTGAGCCAGCAGCTTTGTTCCTAACTTCAGCTCACACCCGGCAAGCTTAGCAAAGCGCGGTGTTCTTGTCGCCGGTACTGCGCGCAAAGGCGATCCACGCCGGTTGGAGCCGTCTGCCGAGAGCGAGATGCTCGCCGAACCAAACCATCAAGGTCTTGGCAATGCGTTCATCGCTCCCGCCAACGCCAACTGCGCGACGACCGGCCGCGTGCTGCGGCGCAAGCGCTTGGGCGGGATGCTCAGGCACTACTACCGAGCCGCGGCGTGACGATCGGCCGGATAGTGGGACAGTACGACCGTGCGCCCAGCACCAGGCTGGCGGCCGAGTGAGCGTTGACCGCCCACCTCCCCCAGCCTGGCATCGGGTCACGATTTCTAGCGCTCAGACTCGGCTTCGTCTTCGTCGCTCCGTTCGGTCACGTAGGCGACGCCACGATAGACTTTGCCGTACGTTGGTCCTGCGACTACTCGGAACGACTCACGCGCGACCGCGCTCATCATCGTCGTGGACCGCAACCTGTCGGTAATGACCACGACCTTGTTCGGGTCGGCGCCCTGATCGCCCGAGGCGCTGGATGTCGAGGTCGTCGCCCACAGTGTCACGTTGTTGCCATCGATGACGCCGGTCAGATTGCGCAAACCGACCGTCGTCACGTCGGGATACTGCCCATCGTAGCCGTTCAGACTCGTATCAACCGTTCCGATCAAGCCGTTGGTCAGCACGTAGTCCAGCTGCCAAACGCCGTTGACGAGGCTCCACTTCTGGAGACCTGCATGGCTCGACTTGTCGAGCGTGTTGCCGGTGCCTTCGTCCGTGACGTACATCGTCGTGGCGTTGGCGAAGAACACGGCAAAGGGCGTGAAGTCACCGCCGGTCGCCTTGGCCGAGTCCGTCGGAAAGCCGGGCACGATGCTGATCTTGGTGGCGGCCGCCTGTGCCACCGTCGGCAACGAGCTGATGGTGTAGACCGTTTGGATGCCATTGCTGCCGCTGCCCTTGGTGAAGTAGAGCGCGCCGCCGTACTCCGTCACGCCGCGGTAGTTGTTGTCCTTGCCGGGCTTGTCGGGCTTGGCTGTACCGAACTGGTACTGGATCAGAGGATCGACCTGCGCGGAATTGTTGGCCGGGATCGACACGTTCGACGTGAGCGCATCGATGGGATTGACGACCTCGAGGCCAGTCGTCTCGGTGACGTCGGGATTGGTGCCGTTCGGACCAAAGGTCGCCGCGTTGCCATTGTTGGCATTGCCGACCGTGTAGTAGAGGCCGTTCGATCCGAGCAGCGCGGAGCGGCCGTTGTTGCCTCCATAATTGATCGTGGGCGTATAGGAGAAGTGTCCATGCGCGTCCATAGAGACGACCGTGCGGGAGAACGCATAGTTCGAGCCGAACGCGAAGGTCACGGGGTTCGTGGGGTCCTGGCCTGCAACCGCGTCGGAGTTCGACACGTCGAGCGCGCCGACTCCAGCGCCGGCGTAGGCGACGAACACCAGGTGGGAGCCGTGGCGATCCTTGGTGACGTGCAGACCCAGCTCAGACTTGGAAGGAAAGCTGGTGACGACTTGATCGGCCGGGACCGAGAGCGTCTGGAACACGTGACCGCTGTGCGGCTCGATGTCCGTCAGCTGGATCGCGGAGGTCACGCCGAAGCTGGCGTCGACCGCGGCGTTGTCCCAGACGTGGACGTAGTTGTTACCGGCGACCGCACTCGAGGTCGCCTTGGCCGAGCCGGACAGCACCGTCCCTACGGTCAACCCGGCGACGTCGCCCTGGGACCGATCGTAGCTGGTGCTGCTGATGACGAGTGAATTGGGCTTGAGCACCGGCTGCTCTGCCCGAACGACCGTGCTCGATGCGCAGAGCGCGAAGATACCGCAGCCAGAGAGACTCAGAGCGCGACGTGCCGCCCGTGAAACGACGTTGTGCATGGTGACCTCACGTGGATGAAAGACACGATCTCGGATCGTGCAACCGGCACGGAGCCATCAAGCCCCGTGGCCAAAGGAACCTCGCCGACCGGAGTTCCGTTCCAGTGTCGCCTGCGTCGCAATCTCGTGACGATCACCGGTGACGACGGAACGCCGCAGCGGATGCCTGCGAATGATGCCGACGTAGCCCGCGAGCGGTACAAAGCGTCGCGCTTTCGAAGTGCAGGAGACTACGAAAAGAACACGCCCAGCGGGTCAGGGCAGCGCGTCACTGCGTCTGCAGCGCTCGCGTTCGGTGGCGGAGCGCCACCGAACGCATGCCAACGCCAGCGCACTGATCGGTTGCCTTCCGGTGAAGGTTGCTTTGCGCCGCACACGGCCCGCTCGCGCCGAAGATTCTCGAGCTTCCGAGCGAGTGAGGTCAGAGGCACGGCGACCGTGCGGTCTTCCACAAAAAC
>JADGRE010000009.1 GCA_017881185.1 Pseudomonadota bacterium
GCCGTCGGCTCGGCTGAGGTGCCCTTGTAGATCAGCGACGGCTCGCACGCGAACAAGTGATCGCGCAGCGCCAGCGTCACGTGCTTGGGCGAGAGCTTCTTGTCGGTGGTGTACGCCGGACAGTTGTCGCTGCAGCGACCGCATTCGGTGCAGGTGTAGAGATCGAGCACGTCCTTCCACGACAAGTCGGTGATCTTCGAGAAACCGATGGCCTCTTCGCGCTCGACCTTGCCTTCGAGGTCGGTGGTGGTCGGCAGCTTGTTGGGCTCGCGGTTGCGCGTGAAGACGTTGGGGATCGCCGTGATGATGTGGAAGTGCTTGGAGTACGGCAGGATGTTCAGGAAGATCAGCGGCAAGCTGGCGTGCGCCCAGAAGCCAATCTGCTCGACCACGCCGAGCGCGCCGGCGCTGAGGCCCATGGCGCCGAGGATGCTGGCCATGGTCGCAGCGGCCGGCTCGTACGGAGCAAAGCGCAGCGCTTCACCGCTGGCTTGCGCTTCGAGCACCATGCGCGCGCCGTTATAGAAGATGTCGGCGACCATCATCGAGATGATGATGCCGAGGATGACCAGACCCTCGCCGCTCAAGGTCATGCGCTTCTGCACGTTGACCACGCGGTAGTACACGAAGGTCAGCGCGCCGAAGATCACGAGCAGGCTGAACACGTCCTTGATGAACGCGTAGCCTTGGCCGAGCGGATTGGTGGTCGCGAGCAGGCCGAAGAAGTCGAAGCTCGCGTCGTAGCCACGGGCCCACAGCTGAATGGTGTTCAGCTGCACCACCAGGAAGCCGCTGAAGATCATGATGTGGGCGATGCCGGCGCCCTTGTAGTACGGCATCTTGCGCTGGCCGAACGCGTAGATGAACGTGTCCTGGATGCGCTTGCCGAGCTCGTCACCCTCGATGCTGAAGCGCGGCTCGCTGCCACCCGAGCTGAGCAGCGCAAACCGACGCAGCGCGGTCCAGGCAAACACGCCAGGCAAGATCAGCAGAAGCAGCGTCATCAAAACTGGATTCATCGGTGGTTTGGCCTCGTTAGCGCACGAAAACAGGCGTGCAGGCAAACCGTTATAGGTCGGCCACGTGGCTTGTCAACAACGGGCCCTGACCCCTGAACGGGGACTCCCCCCGCCCTGACCTGCGCCAGCCCGCGCCAACGCGAGCGGCGCGAATTGGCCTCTATCCGCGAGCGCGCCCGCAGCGAGGGGAGGGAGTGCACTCCTGTGCATGACCGACCCGAGCGAGGACGTAAGCCGCGGATAGAGGCCAAGGCGCGCCGCGTCACTTACCGGGGGAGCTTCGCGTCGAAGAAGGCGCGGAGCTTCACCAGGTTCTTCTCTTCGCGCGAGAAGCCCGGCGGCTGATAGCTCTTGCCGAAGCCACGCACGTCGCTCACGAACGCCGCCTGCGTCGCGGCATCGCCCACGATGTCGGTCACCGAACGGCCGCGCGCTGCGCCCTTGCGCAGACCCTTCACGTAGTCGGAGAAGCGCGAGAAGTCTTTCTCGAGGAACTCACGCACGATGTCGGCGTCGGTCGCCAGACGGTTGAGCGTACGCAGTTTGTCGGCGTCCAGATCGCCCGCGTCGTCTTGCACGGCGAGCTCCGCCGCGACGCGCAGCACGAAGGCGTCGTCGAGGTAACCGATGTCATCGATGCCGTCGGGAATCAAGTCGAGCGACTTGAAGAGGTAGTTGAGCCCACCGGCCACCATCTGGCGCGCGGCTTCCGGTACCGCCGAGTCGGAAACAACGTTGCCAAGCTGCTCAGCGTCATCGCCGAGGGAACGCAACCACCCAGGGAAGATGTCGAGGTATTTCGTAACCGACTGGCTCATCGTGCCTCCGGCGCAGACCCGCACGGGTCGCGATCTGCGGCATGATAGGCAGCCCCCCAGCCAGATTTCAATACGCAGCGTGACGCGACCCGACGCGGCAAAAGCGCCCACTGCAGCCGCCGGGCGACGGGTTACCATGGGCGCCATGCCTGAGCGAGCACGACCCCCGATGCGCCGGCGCAGCTTGGCGCTTGCCGTGGCGCTGGTCTGGCCGTGCGGCTGCGCGCAACAAGCCGCGGAGGGTGCCACGGGCGCAACCACGCCAGCCGCCCCGTCCCATTTCGTGTCGCCGTTCGCGTACGAGTGGTTCGTGCGCGCCGAGCTGCTGCGCGCGCGCGGCGACCTGGGCAGCGCCATCGAAGCCTACCGGATGGTGCTCGCCGACGCGGACGACGACCCCTACGTGTTGTCGCGTCTTGCCACGGCGCTCGACGAGCACGGCGAAACGGAGCAAGCGCAAGCCGCCGCCACGCAAGCGCGACAGAGCGACGCTTGCAGCGAAGCGGCTTGGCTCGCGACCGCAGTGCTGGCCGCGCGACATGCGCAACTGGAAGGCGCGTACGCCGCCTACGAGCACGCAGAGAGCTGTGCACCTTGGTCCGGCATGGGGCCACTGGCGTTGGCCGAGCTGTTGCGCAGCCGCGGCCAGCTCGCGCGCGCCAGCGCCGTGCTGGCACGCTTGGCGGCGCGCAAGGTTCCTGCCTCGAGCACTGCGGCGCGTGCGCGCGTCGAGCTCGCGCTGGCCGCGAGCGACGCACCCGCGGCACTCGAAGCTGCACGCGCCTGGCTGCAACTGGACGCAGCCGCCGCGACCCCGCTGCAGCGCACCGCGCAGCTGTTGCTCGACACCGGCAAACCGGCGCTGGCCGCGAGCTTGCTTGACCAGCTGCCGCAACGCCCGGAGCTGACCGCGCTGCGGGTGCAAGCCTTGCTCGCCGCCGGACGCTTGCCCGCTGCCGAAAGTCTGCTGGTCGGCGCCGATCCAGAAACCCTGGGTGGGCTCATCGCCGCGGGCCGCGACATGCTCGCGCTAGGTCGCGCACAGCAAGCGCTGGGGCTGGCGCAAGACGCGCTCGCGCACGATGCCAGCGACTGCCAAGCGCTCTTGCTACGCGGGCAGGCACAGCTCGACCTGCACGACTACGTTGCTGCAGCCGAGAGCTTCGCAACGATCGGACGCGCGTCGCAGCTTGCCGGCGACGCACGCGCCGGGCTTGCGGTTGCACTGCGCGCACAAGGCCTACCCACGCTCGCCGACGAAGTCGCGCACGCTCAGTAGTCGCCGAACAGATCCTGAATCTTCACGTCGAGCGCGACGGCGATCTTGTACAGCGACGAGATCGACGCGCTGGATTCGGCACGCTCGATCTGCGACAAGAGCGACACTGACAAGCCCGTGCGACGCGCCATCTGCTTGAGCGTGAGGTTCGCGTCTTTACGCAGGTTGCGCACCGTCTCGCCGATGACGCGGTGCAGGTTCTCTTCGGGCGAGCGCAGCAAACCCTTCTTGCGCATCACGCGGTTGACGACCTCGCGAAACTCGTCCGGATCGAACGGCTTCTTCAGGTAGTCCACGGCGTCGAGCTTCATCGACTGCACGGCCGTCTCGAGCGACGGGTAGCCGGTGAAGATCACCACGGCCACGTCCGAGTCCACCTTGCGGATGCGCGACAGCACTTCCACACCGTCGAGCTTGGGCATCATCAGGTCGAGCACCACCAGGTGGTAGCCGCCGTTCTTCACTTCCTCGGCAGCTTGCTCGGGGTCCGAGACCGTTTTGACTTCGATGCCGTCCTTCGCGAGGAAGGTCTCCATGTAGTCGCAGATCTCGCGATCGTCATCGACGACCAACACGCGTACCGGCGCAACTGCCTTACTCATGGAGACCTCGTCAGCTTGCTTAACGACCCTCGGAAAAGGGGGTCGGGGCGAGAGGATTTGAACCTCCGACTTCACGGTCCCGAACCGTGCGCGCTACCAGACTGCGCTACGCCCCGAAAAGAAAATTCGCGCGGAATCTATGTGGCCCGAGGGGGTGTGTCAAGCTGAAGAATCTACCTACCCACCCCAAACCACCGCAAAAAGACGAGAAGTCTAGCGGCCCACTCGCCAGCGCACCACTTGATAGGCATCTGGGCGGCAGAGCGAGCCCTGACTCGCCAACCAGGGACCAATGCGCAGCACGCCGTCGGGGTCGGTCTCTAGGCCGCAGGTGGCATCACGCACGCGTTGCAGGCTCGGCAGGCTGGCTTCCAGCGCGGCGGCGAGGTCTGCACCTTCCGCGCGCGTCGGCGAGCACACCGCATACGCCAGGAGGCCCCCGGGACGCACGAGCTTCGCAGCGTTCTGCAGGATCTTCAGCTGCAGCTCGGCCATGCGCGCGGGATCGTGAGGCTGCAGGCGCAACAGGAGCTCGGGACGCCGATCGACGGTGCCCATACCCGTGCACGGTGCATCGACCAGCACGCGGTCGTAATCGCCGGCGAGCCCGCCGACGCCCACGCTCAGATCGATGGCTTGCAGATCCACGCTCGCTTCGGCCAAGCCCAGCCGGCGCAGCTCGGCGGGGATCCGTTCCAGCTTACGCTCGTCGACATCGATGGCCGTGACGTGTCCGCCGGCGGCGACCTGCTCGGCGAGCAGCGTGGTCTTGCCGCCGTGGCCCGCGCATACGTCGGCCACGCGCTCGCCGGGCTGCGCGCCGAGGCACAGGGCGACCAGCTGCGCACCCTCTTCCTGAACGCTGAGCTGACCTTGCGCGTACGCTGGCAGCGCGCGCACTGAACCGACGCGACGCGCAAGCAGCGACAGTGGCGACAGCGGCGAGAGCTCCACTTCGGCTTCGGGCAGCGCCGCGAGGATCTGCTCTCGCAGCGCTTGCCGGCCCGGCCCACTGCCTGTCACGCGCAAGCAGGTCGGCGGCGGCAAGGGGTGCTCGCCGAGCATCGCCTGTGCGCGCTCGGCGCCGAGCGAATCTTCGAGCAGGCGCGCGAACCACGCTGGCGCCGCCAGATGCACTGGGGGCTTGGGGTCAGCCGGCCGCGTGCTCGCGAGCTTGCGCAGCACCGCGTTGACGAAGCCGCCCAGCCGAGGGCCGCGCTTGGCGCGCACCAGCGACACCGACTCGTCGACGATGGCATGCACGGGGATGCGCCCCAGATGCGCCAGCTGATACGCCGCGCAGCGCAAGGTGGCCCGCGTCAGCCCATCCATGCGTGACAGCTCTTGCTTCAAGTGTGCGGCAATCGCGCGGTCGAGCTCGGGCAGCACGCGCAGCGCGCCGTAGACGATCTCAGTCGCAAGGCCCGCGTCGCGCGGCGCCAGCTTGGCGCGTGACAGCTCGGCATCGAGCGTGACCGAAGCGTACGCGCCATGATCGGCGACCCGTTCGAGCACCGAGATGGCCACACTGCGCGCATCGGCTCGCGGACGACTTTCGGAGGGCTTGTTCATTTGCCCAGGAGATGGTGAACGAGCCCTGGCCACTGGCGTTCGATGTCGTTCTTGAACGCCAGGATCATCATCGCCAGCAGAAACGCCAGACCGGCCATGTGCGCGTACTCGCGCACGCGCACGCTGACGGGCCTGCGGGCCACGGCCTCGACCACGAAGAACATCAAGTGGCCACCGTCGAGCAGCGGCACGGGCAAGAGGTTGATGAGGCCGAGGTTGATGCTGATGAACGCCATCAACGTGAGGTAGTTCAGTGCGCCGGCTTGCGCCGCGGTGCCTGCCACCTGGAACACCGTGAGCGGGCCGCCGATCGACTTCATGGTCAAGCGCCCCTGCAGCAAGCGCACCACCGAGAACAGCGTCAGCTGCACCACGTCGGCGGTGGCCCGGAACGCCTCGCGCACGGCGTAGGAGATCGGTCGCGGATTGGGCACCGCCGGATCGAGACGCGTCGGCACCCAGTTGCGAATGCCGACCACGTAGCGGTCGTAGACCTGCCCCTGCTCGCTCACGCCGCGCTGGTGCGTGAGCTCGAGCTGACCGGACATCTCGCGGTCAGCGCGGCGCCAACTGAGCGAGTGCTTCTTGCCGCGCCCGGCTTTCAGGTCCTGCAAGAACGTGGCCCACAAGCGGATCGGTCGACCATCGAGCTCGAGCAAACGATCCCCAGGCAAGAGCCCCAGACGATGTTCGGGCGAGCCTGCGGTCACGTCGGCCACATACAGATCGGAGGGCTCGATACCCGCGCGCGACAACGCGGAACCGCTGCCGGGCTCGGGCGTGAGCGTGGTGACGCGCGGCTCGTAGACCGCGAGATCGATCAGACCGCCGAGCGCACCCGAGACCGTGGTCGGACGCAAATAGGTCACCGGCACGAGCGAGCCTTGGTTGTTGCCCAGCACGCGCTCGAGATCGATGTAGCGGTCGGTGGGCCGCCCGGCAGCAGACACGATCACGTCGAAAGTGCGCAGGCGCGCGGAAGCCGCCGACGAGCTGGGCGCGGTCACGCCGATCACCGCCAGCGGATGTTGCGGCATGACGCCGATGCGGCCGACCTGCTCGTTCAGCTCGAGCGGACGCTCCTTCTCCGAGCGCACCGGCGTCACGGTCGCTTTCAGGTCGGTCTCGCCTCGATGAATGGTCAGCTGCAATGGTTTGCCGGAGCTGTGCTCCACGATGCGGCTGAGGTCGTAGAAGGTCTGCACGTCCTCGCCGTCGATGCTCGTCACCACGTCGCCAGGCAAGAGCTTGCCGTCGGCGGGACGGTCCGGGAACACCATGCCGATCGCGGCAGGAGTCAGCTCGCGGTCGCCGAGGAAGACCACGAAGTAGAGCAGAATCGGGAACAGCAAGTTCATCGCAGGGCCGCCCACCACGATCACGAAGCGGCGGATCACCGAAAGATTGGCGAACGAGCGCTCGCTGTCCTTGGCACGGACCTCGTCCCACGGGTTTTCGCCGAGCATGCGCACGTAGCCACCGAGCGGCAGCGCCGAGATCACGTACTCGGTCTCACCGCGGCGGAAGCCCGCGATGCGCGGCCCGAAGCCCAGGCTCACCTTGAGCACGCGTACGCCGAAGTACTTGGCCCACACCAAGTGGCCGAGCTCGTGCACGAACACCAGCACGCCGACCAAGATGATGAAGTAGACCAGAGGCATACGCGGGGCTGTCGCTTACCACGAATGCCACACCCCAACCACCAAAGCCGCGCCGTACTGGCTACGCGCCTGTTACGCGCCCGGCAGTGCCTTGCGCGCGACCCGCCACAGCGCATCGCCATCGCTTGCGGCGTCGTGCGGATACGCCGCGGAGGCGACGGCGATCTCGGGCGCAATCGCGCAACTGAACAAGCCCGGCCCCGCAAGCACGCCGTGCAAGCGCTCGACCACGATGTTGCAGCCCTCGGCGCTGGTCTCCGGCAAGAGGATGGTGAAGTCCTGCACGTCGGAGCGGAACAAGTGGTCGACCGTGCGGATGGCGCCCTTGAGCACGGTAGACAGTGGCAACAACACTTGCTCGGGAACCGAGCTGCCGAGCTGCGCGAGCAGCGACACGTAGTTCACGCAGCGCGCCACGATGCAGCCGAGCGGATGCCCGTAGCGCACCGCCCGAGTGAACTCGTAATCGAGGCTGATGTAGAGCTGGCTCGCAGTGCCGGCGTTGGTCAGGGGGTCGGCGCTGTGGGCGCGCTCGTGTGCTTCGCTCGCGGCATCGCGCGCCGCCTTGAGCTTCAGCACGTTGCGCAGGCGCTGCTGAATCTCGAAGGTGCGGTAGGGCTTGGCGACGTAGTCCTCTGCGCCGAGCGACAGCCCGCGCTCGCGGGCCTCGGTGTCGTGCTCGCTGGTGACGAGCAGCACCGGTACGTGCCGAAGCCCCTCGTCGGCCTTCAGGATGCGCAGCACCGCAAAGCCATCCATCACGGGCAGCGCCGCGTCCATGAGCACGAGCGCCGGCTGCTGCCGAGCCATGGCGTCGAGCACGGCGCCGCCATCAGCGGCGGTCATGACATCGTAGCCGAGCGTCGTACACAGCTCGGACAACAGACGCAGGTTGAAAGGGTCAGCGTCGGCTACGAGAACGAGCGCGCTCATGGCGTTCCCGCGCAGCCCCCGCGCGCGGTCCTGGTGCAGGCGTGAATGGGATGGAAACCAGTCGCCCGCACGACCGCGAGGACGGCCCGAGGTTAGCAGGCGGGTTGGCGCGGCGTCAGCCGGCAAAGCGGTGAAAGCTCAGCCGACGGTGAGCGCTGCGATGCGGCCGAGCCAGTGCGCCAGGCCAACCACGGCCAGGCCCAGCAACCACTGCGCAAGGCGCACCTGTCGTGCGACCACCGGAAGTGGGAGCGCGCGCACGCTGGCCCACACCGAAAGCGGCAGCGCCAGCCCGACCAATGTACACAGCGGCACGCTCAGCGCGTTGGCATGGAGCGCCGCGAGAACGTCGCCGCGCACCATGTGTGCAAACCCGGTGGTCAGGCCGCACGCCGGACATGGCAGCGTCGTCAGCGCACGAAACGCGCAGGCAGGCAGCCCAAGCTGGGTGTGGGTGCCGAAGCCGCGCGGGTCGGGCGAAAGCCAGCTTGCCACGAGCAAGATCGTGAGCGCGCCGAGGAACAGCCCCAGCCACGCCAGTTGATCCGCGGCACGGCCGGGTGCGGCGCCCGCTTGCAAGCGCAGTGCGTGACCCCCAGCGCGGTTTCTGCTAGTTTCGATCCGGGGGGTCGTTTTAGACATGCGCCCGGGGCCTTCACCGTTAGTTGGGTACAACACGAATGTCCGACACAAGGGCAAGTTGTATCACATTCAAACGGAAGACTCGGGCATCAACCACCCGCACGTGATCACGCACTTGTTCGCAGATGGTGGTCGCATCATCGCGTCGCGCAAGACTGGCTACGCCGAGCATCTGGCGGCCAAAGATCTGAACGCCATCGTCAAGCAGCTGATGCAAGAGCAGCACAAGGCTGTCTTCATCGAGCTGCGCGACTGCGTGTACGACGAGACCGCCGCCGTCGCTCCAGACGCGGCGAGCGCACACGCGGCGGAGCCTGCGTCCGGCCAGTCGAGCGCCGCCTTGGATGCGGCAGCTGCGCGCGTGCGCTCACCGTCCATGCAGCCGTCAGCTGCGGCGCTCCAGGAGATTGACATCGACGCGCTCGAGCGTGCGGCAGAAGCGCGTCTGGCCGAGTCGGTCGCAACCAAGTCACGCGGAGAGCTGCCGCGCCGCGGCGCTGGCCGGTATCAGCAGACGGTTGCCGCCAAGCCCGCGCGCGTGTTGTCGCCCCGGCCGAGCGCTGCGGCCTCGATCTTCGGCGGCGACGTACAACGCAGCAAGTCGCTCGACGAAGTGATCCTCTCGTATCTGTCCGACGACGTCGGCGAGCGCGAACGCTAGCAGGGTCTGTTCGTGGTGTGCTTCGTGGTGTGCTTCCTGGCGCGCTTGCTGGCGCGCTCGGGTTTGACTCTGTTCTAGGCCAGCGCTAGAACGTTCGCACTCTTCGCGGGAAGAACCATGGGAGCACCAGTGGACTTGAAGCAGCAGCTCATGAACAAGGCGTTCAAGATGATGCAGGATCCGCGCGTCGCCAAAGCGATGCAGAATCCCAAGCTCATGGAAGGCCTGATGGGCGCGCTCAAGCTGCGCTCGCAGGTTCAGAAGAACCTGGACGAAGGCGTCAAACGTCTCGCCAAAGGGCTGAACCTCGCGACCGAGTCCGAAGTGAAAGAGCTACGGCGCGCGCTGCACCGCTTGGAGCGCGAGCTCGACAACGAGCGCGGCGCCAAGAAGGCTGCGCGCAGAGAGCGCGAGTAACGCGCCTACTTCTTGGCCGCGCGTTCCTTGTCCGACTTCAGCTTCTGCCGCAAGCGTGCCGCAAGGCCGGGCTTGTTCACCTGCCGGGCGCGGCCGATCGCGAGTGCGTCGTCGGGCACGTCCATGGTCACGGTGGTGCCGGTGCCGACGTACGCGCCCTTGCCGACGGTGACCGGAGCCACCAGCTGCGAGTCGCTGCCGATGAACGCGCCGTCCTGCAGCACGGTCGTATGTTTATTGAATCCGTCGTAGTTGCAGAAGATCGTGCCGGCGCCGACGTTCACCCCTTCGCCGATGATGCCGTCGCCCAGGTACGCCAGGTGGTTGGCCTTGCTGCCCTTGCCCATCACCGTCTGCTTGGTCTCGACGAAATTGCCGATGTGCGTGTCAGCTGCCAACTGCGTGCCCGGTCGTAGGTGCGCGAACGGCCCGATACGTGCCCCTGCACCGATCACGCTGTCGGTCGCCACGCTGTAAGGCAAGAGCCGCGCGCCCTGCCCCACCCTGCAGTCCTGCAGCACGCAGCCCACATCGATGCGCACGTCGGCCTCGATCGTAGTCTTGCCACGCAAGCTCACGCCGGCTTCGATGACCACGTCCTGGCCGATGCGCACGCCGGGCTCGATGTACGTGCGAGCCGGATCGCGCAGGCTGACACCGGCGCGTTGATGTGCACGTGCAACGCGCTGTTGCAGTACCTGCTCGCGCTGCGCAAGCTCGACGCGGTCGTTGACGCCGTGCAACTCGGCCTCGTCCCAGTGCAGGCCCGCGCTGCCGCCAGCAGCCGCCGCGAGCGCGACCAAGTCGGTGAGGTAGAGCTCGCCCTGCGCGTTGTTCGTGGTGAGCTTACCGATGGCTTCGCGAAAGAAGTCCGAGCGCAGCGCGTACACGCCTGGATTCCATTCGCGGATCGCGGCTTCTGCGGGCGTGCAGTCTTTCTGCTCCTGGATCTTCACGATCTTGCCCTGCGCGTCGCGCAGGATGCGCCCGTAGCCCGTGGCGTCGGCGGAAGTGGTCGTGAGTAGACCGAGCGGGCCCGGGCTGGCCCAGGTGTGCTCGGTGAGCGCGCGCAGCGCCGTGCTCGTCAACAGCGCGCTGTCTCCATACAGAATCACGACCCAACCATGCCAGTCGGCGAGCGCCGAATAGCCGCAACGTGCAGCATCACCTGTGCCGCGCTGCTCCGGCTGCAGCGCAGTGGCGACCTGCGCACCGAAGCGCTCATGCAAGCTGTCGGTCACCACTTGGGCGCCGTGACCGACCACGCACACCACGCGCTTGGCACCGGCGTCGAGCGCGGCTTGCACCGGATAGCTCAGCATCGGCTGGCCGAGCAGCGGGTGCATCACCTTGGGCAGCTTGCTCTTCATGCGCGTGCCCTGCCCTGCGGCCAGCACGATCGCTGCGAATTCAGGCTTGTCGGTCATGCTTGTCCCTCCGAGCGAACGAAGTGCGAAGATAGCTGCGCGAGCGCACCGATGTCGTGCACGTCGCGCTCGAACGCAGGCACTTCCAGCACCGGCAACTGCGCGCCCACGGCGCGGCGCAAGCGCCGCACACCCTCTTGATCGCGGCGGCCGAGCGCTTGGTCGTCGTGCAGCGCAGTGTCGAGCTTGGCCCAGAGCGAGCGCGCATCAGCGCTGTCGCCGCGCGCGCGCAAGAGCTGCTCCAAATGCGCGATGCCCTCGTCGGCAGACGCGACAGGTACGAGCAGTGGGTGCACCCGATTGACCACCATGGCTTTGGGTTCGATGCCGTAGTCGCGCAACTTGCGCGTGAAGTACACCGCTTCGGCCACGGTCAGCGGCGAAGGGCTCGTGACGATCACGAACGCGACGTCTTTACCTTTCAGGTCGTCGTACACGGCCTTGGCGCGCTCGCGAAAGCCACCGAAGAGATCGTTCAGCTCGCCCACGAACTGGCCGACCTGCTCCAGGAACTCGACGCCCGTGAAACGCGACAAACCCTTGAGCACGAACGCCGTGCCACGACCCATCAGGCTCAGACCACGGCTGCTCTCGAGCGTCTCCACGAACCAGCGCATCACCGGCGAGTCGATGGCGCCCACCAGCTTCTGCGGCGCGTCGAGAAAATCGAGCGCGTTGGTGGTGGGCGGCGTGTCGAGCACGATGAGATCGAAACGCGCGTCGCGTCGCACCGCGTGCAGCTTCTCCATCGCCATGTACTCTTGCGTGCCCGCGAGCGAGGTCGAGACATACTGGTAGATGCGGTTGCGCAGGATGCGATCGCGCTGCTGCGGCGACGACGCGGTGCGCGCGACCAGCTCGTCGAAGGTGTGTTTCATGTCGAGCATCATCGCCGACAGCGTGCCTTTGCACGGCACGCCCTGCGCGGCGAAGAGCGCGGCGGGCACGGCCTGCTCGGCGCCACGCAGCTCGGACAGACCCAGGCTCTGCGCCAGACGCCGTGCCGGATCGATGGTCAGACACAGCACGCGCCGGCCTTGCGCGGCGGCCCGCACGGCCAGCGCCGCCGAGGTCGTGGTCTTGCCGACGCCGCCCGAGCCAACGCAAACGACTACGCGGTGGGAGTCGAGCACCGTGGCCAAGTCCATCGCGGCGCAGTCTGGCCCGCACAGGCCCAGTGATCCAGTCCGAACTACCGCCCGTCTCAACCACTTCTTTGACCCGTAGCCAAAGCGCTACGTACGATGATTCTCACCTGTACCTACATCAGTGAGGAACCCGATGCATCCCACCGCCACCGAACGTCGTGCCCGCCGCAGCAGCGAGCACAACCTCGCCTTGCGCTACCAGCTCGAGAGCACCCTGAAGCGTGGCCGCATGGCCGCGCTCGCGCTGACCGATGGCAATGGCTTGCTCGTGGCATGGGCCGGCGAGGACGGCCTGTGCGAAGAGCTGGGCGCCGTCGCGCCGCTCGTCGCCCGCGGCGCACCCAAGCGCATGCCTGGCCCCGGTCAGACCGGCGACGACGTCGCCGTGCGCGCCATCGACTGCTTTGGTGAGGCGCTCTTCCTCGCTTCACTCGGCGGTGGCGTCGCGCGCGAAGCCCTGCTCTCGCACTCCGCGCGCGGCATCCAACGCATTCTCACCTCGAACTGACCGCGCGTAGCACTTGCCGAGCTGGTCGCTGACACGCTCGATGGCGCTCTGCAGCCGATCGCTGCCGACCATCTGCGAGTGGTCCACGCCGGGCAGAGCACAACGCAAGAACGCGTCGGCGTGCTCCTGGCTGGTTTGACCGATGGTCGAGACGGACCTGCCCACATGCTGCAGCTGATGGCGGCGACGTGCGCGTGGCACGCAACGCGACCGGCGTGCTCAGTCGCGACGACGTGGGTCGCGCGAGGCCTCAGCCGCCTGCTGCGCCTGCGCCAGCAGCTCGCGCGCGCCGCGAGCCAGCAGCGTCTGCGCGACCTCTTGCGCCAGCTTGTGCATGGGCTCGCCGAGCTGCGCGTTGCCCGCGGCGAGCCAGGTATCGGCGCTGGCGCGCACGTGCTCGCGGCCATCGATGGCGCCAACCCAGCCATCGAAGCGCAGACGCTGTCCGTCATCGAGCCAGCGGGCGTGGCCTGCCAGCGGCGTGTGGCAGTCGCCGCCGAGGGCTGCGAGAAACGCACGCTCCGCCTCGACACATGCGCGCGAAGGCGCGTGATCGAGCTGCGCCAGCAACGCAAGCGTGCTCGCGTCGTCAGCGCGCGCTTCGATGGCCAACGCGCCCTGCCCCACGGCCGGCACGGAGATCTCGACCGGCACGGGCCACAGCGGGCGATCGAACAGGCCCAGCCGGCGCAAGCCCGCAGCGGCGAGTACGATCGCGCGGTACTCACCGGCCGCGAGCTTCTTCAAGCGCGTGTCCACGTTGCCGCGCAACATGGCGTACTCCACGTCGTTGCGCTGGCGCCGCAGCTGCAAGCTCCTACGCAGCGAGCTGGTACCGATGCGACAGCCCGCCTCGAGATCATCGAGGCCTTCGCCCTGCGCCGTGACCAACACGTCACGGGCGTCTTCACGCAGCGGCACTGCGCCGAGCACGAGGCCCGGCGCCAACTCGGCCGGCACGTCTTTGAGCGAGTGCACGGCCAGCTCGGCGCGCCCGTCGAGCAAGAGCTGCTCGACCTCGCTCACGAACAGGCCTTTGCCGCCTACCTGAGACAGCGGCACGTTCTGGATGCGATCGCCGGTGGTGACGACCTCGACCAGCTCGACTTCCGTGCCTGGCGAGAGCGCGCGTAACTGGCTAGCGACCCAGCGACTTTGGACCAGGGCCAAGGCACTCCGGCGTGTAGCGATGCGCAGCTTCATCGGGGCCCGTATAACACACTCGGCCGCGATCAGCCCGACGGGCCGGAGCCATCGGAGCGCGGGCTGCTCGCGGCTGCGAGCGCGGGGTCTGCAGCCACGGCGGGCTCGCTCGCCGTACGCGCCTGCGCATTGCCGTCCACCTGCAGCTGGAACAAGCGCTGCACCGCTTCGACCAGCTCGACGCCGGCGTGGTCGGTCTGGGCCTGCTTGAGCGCCGTGAGAGGCTGGTGCAAGAGCTTGTTCGCCATGGCTTCGCACATGGCTTCGAGCTGACGGCGGTCTTTGTCGGGCACACCGAGCTTGGACAAGGTCTTCTCGAGCTCCGCGTGCAAGAGACCGCGCACGCGCTCGCGCAGCGCGACGATGGTGGGCGTGAGCTCGACCGAGCGCAGCCAGCGCTCCAGCTCCGCGAGCTCGGCGTCAATCATCTGCTCCGCAGTCACGACGGCGCGCTCGCGAGCGGCCATGTTCTCGCGCGAGACCTTCTGCAGGTCGTCCATGTCGTACAAGAACACGTTGCGCAGCGAGTCCACGCGCGGGTCGATGTCGCGCGGCACGGCGATGTCGATCAAGAAGATGGGCTTGTGGCGGCGCATCTTGCACACGCCCTGCATCAGCTCGTAGGTGATGATGTAGTCTTGCTTGGCCGTCGACGAGATCACGACGTCGGCCTCGGCGAGCTCGGTGGCGAGCGCTTCGAGTGGCCGGGCCTGGCCGCCGCACGCTTCCGCCAATGCCTGCGCGCGCTCAGGGCTGCGGTTGACCACGAAAAGGCGCGCGCCACGCGAGGTGAGCGAACGCGCGGCGACCTCACTCATCTTGCCGGCGCCCACGATGAGCACGCGCCGGCCCGTGAGCTCGCCGAAGATCTTCTCGGCCAGGTCGCACGCGATGGAGCTGACACTGACGTTGCCGGCGGCGACGCCCGTCTCCGTACGCACGCGCTTGGCCACGCTGAAGCCACGCTCGAACGAACGCCCGAGCAGCGTGCCCACGGTGCCCGTGCGCTGCGCGACCGCGAACGCCTCTTTGACCTGCCCGAGGATCTGCGGCTCGCCGAGCACCATCGAGTCCAGGCCCGAGGTCACGCGAAACAGATGACGCGCCGCGTCTTGGCCGACATAGCGATACACGCACCCATCGACCTGCTCGGGTGCGACGCGCGCGTTGAAGTACGCCAGCGCCGCTTGCGCGGACTTCTCCGGATCGTCGCTGGTCGCAACCAGCTCCACGCGATTGCAGGTGGACAAGAGCACACCCTCGTGGAGTCCCGCGTCTTGCACCAGCCCGCGCAGATCGGCCGGCACCTGCTCTTCGCCCACGGCCAAGCGCTCGCGGACCGCCAGGGGCGCCGTGCGATACGACAGACCGAACACCATGAGCTTGCCGGACACGTTCAGCCTCCGACACTGCGCAGCACGTAGCCGCCGATGGCGGCCATGGCACACAGAAAGCCCAACATGGTGCCGATGGCCGCGCGCCGCCCGCTCCAACCACCCGCGGCGCGCGACAAGAGCACGCACGCGAAGAAGATCCACGCCAACACGCCGAAGCCTTGGCCCGTGCTGAAGCTGAGCCCGTTGCCCAGACGTGCCGCCCAGATGCTGCCGGTGACCACACCGAGCGTGAACAGCGGAAAGCCGATGGTGACCAGACGAAAGCCGAGCGCGTCGAGCACGTCGAGCGCTGGCAAGCGCTGAAACACGCCGCCGACCTGGCGCTTGCGCAACAACTGCTCTTGGATGACGTAGGCCACGGCAACAGCGAAGGCGAGCGCAAACGCCGCCAAACCCAGCACGTTCACGATGATGTGGAACGGCAAGAGCAGCGACCTCACACCTTCAGGTACGCGCGCGGACTGCCCTCGCAAGGCGGCAGCCAGGAACAGCAACAACGTAACCGGTGTGATGAACGCACCGAGCACCGGCAGCCGATGGCGGCGCATCGAAGCGAGGAACCCGACGGCGATGACCAGCGACAGCACATCGAGCGTCTGGTGCACGGTCGCCAGCGGCGCGCGACCCGAAAGTGCGTAGTCGGCAGCCAGGAAGCTCACGTGCAGTGCGATGGCCACGCCGAGCGCACGGGCCGCAAAGCCCGAGAGCTTTTCGCCACCGCTGCGCAGGTGCGCGAAGAACAGTGCGCCTGCCGCCACGTAGGCGAGCGCAGTTGCAACGAAGAGCAGCGTCGGCAGGGTCATGCGCTCAGCCTTCCGCGCTCAGTTGACGCAACGCGCCGAGCGCGTCGTCGCTGCGATCTTGCTCGACGAGCTGGGCCAAGAAGCCGTCGATGACCTCGTACGCATCGTCGCCCAGCACGACCGAGCCGGGCGCATGCTCCCCGGCGAGCTCGGTGATGGATTCCAGAGTTTTCGCCTTGCCGACCAGGGCGTTCACGTCACCGCCACCCGCGACCTCGGCGGTGAAGCGCACGGCGCTCGTCAGGCGAAAGGCAGGCCCGGCCGGCGCGAGCGTGAGCGTCTCACCTTCGAGTGCGACGCGCTCCTCGGCAAGCCAACGATCAACTGCTTCTTGGGAGAAAAACACCCGGTTTGCGCCCATCTGGGGTTGGCCTCCGGCGCAAGCTTAGCACGCGCCTCGCCAGGGCGAGAAACTGACGGCCACCTGCGTGCATTGACACCCGCCAGACCGATCACTACGTTTCACCAACGCCCTTCAGCGTAGTGCAGGAGAACCCCATGGCTGGCGACAAAGTAATCACCGTCAACGACCTGAACTTCGACTCCGAAGTCATCAACTCGAGCATCCCCGTGCTGGTCGACTTCGGTGCCACTTGGTGCCAACCCTGCCGCGCCATCGCCCCGCTGGTCGGTCAGCTCGCCGGCGAGTACGAAGGCCGCGTGAAGGTGACCACGCTCGACATCGACGAGAGTCCCATCACCGCCCAGAAGTTCCAGATCCGCGGCGTGCCCACGCTGCTCATGATCAAGGGCGGCAAGGTCGTGGCCCAGCAAGTCGGCGCGGTGCCGAAGGCGAAGATCGCGGCCATGATGAACGGCAGTCTCTAAGCGAGACTGCCGCTGGATGAACGGCAGTCTGTAAGGGCGCCGAATTTGCGTCTCGGGGCTGCCTGAGCTTGACTTGAGTGGGCTGCGACCTAAGTTGCGGCGGCTAGGAGTCAGCCATGCCGACCTACAGCTACGCCTGCGAAGCCTGCGGGAAATCGTTCGAGATCGAGCAGCGGATCAGCGAAGATCCCATCAAGAAGTGCGTGCTTTGCGGCAAGGCCAAGGCGCGCCGGCAGATTGTCAGCGGCAACTTCATTCTCAAAGGCGGAGGCTGGTACTCCGACGGCTACGGTGCCTCACGCAGCGCTGGCGGCAGCAGTAGCTCCTCGTCGTCCTCGTCGAAGCCCGAAAAGAGCGAGAGCCCCAAGAGCGAGAGCCCCAAGAGCGAGAGCCCCAAGCCGGCCAGCAAGCCCGCGAGCTCGACCGCCGACTGAGGCGGCAGCACCTAGGCCGGCGTCAGAAACGTGCTGACGATCTGCCGGGTGCCGTCGGGGAACGCCACGGTGATGCGCGCCGGCATGCCCTGCGCGACAGCCGTCACCTGACCCACGCCGAACTTGGTGTGGCGAACGCGCATCCCCAGCTGGATCTCGGACACGTCGTTGGCTTCCGATCGATCCACGTAGCGCTCGGACGGCCCGCGCGTGGCTTGCTGCGCCGGCGTGCGCGCAGCTGCGCGCCAAGCTGTGCCTGCGTCATCGCCATCATGCCAGCCGCGCGTGCTCGGCTGCGCGCTTGGACGGCGCAGGCCCACCCAGTGCAGCTCGGCCTCGGGCATCTCGTCGATGAAGCGCGAGCGCCTGCGGTACTTCATCTCGCCGTAGAGCCGGCGCATCTGCGCGTAGCTGAGAAACAGCCGTTCGCGTGCGCGCGTGAACGCGACATACGCCAGCCGGCGCTCTTCCTCGAGCTCCTCCGGATCGCTGTCCGACTCGAAGCCGCGGTGCGGGAAGGTTTCTTCCTCGAGCCCGGCGACCATCACGATTGGAAACTCCAGGCCCTTGGCCGCGTGCACGGTCATCAAGGTGATGGCCTCGTCGGCCTGCACGCGAGCGACGTCGGTCTCCAGCGTCACCTGCTCCAGAAACGCGGCGAGCGTCGGCTCTTCGCTGTCGCCCTGGAATTCTTCCATCGAGTTGAGCACTTCATCGATGTTCTCGATGCGTGAGTCGGCCTCGGGCGTGTCTTCCACACGCAACGCTTCGATGTAGCCGGTCTCGTGCAAGGTGGTGCGTGCCAGCTCCGCAGGTGTTGCGCCTTGCTCGGCGCTGTGACGCAAGCCATCGAGCAGCTGCACGAACCCCGCGAGCTTCTTGCGTGTGCCTGTCGATAGATCGCCGTCGTGCGCGGCCGCGCCGAGCGCCGCGAACACGCTGCAGCCCTGACGCGCGGCCAGCTCCATCAGCCGCTCGACCGTGGTCTTGCCGATGCCGCGCGCAGGTACGTTGATGATGCGCAGCAAGCTCACGTCGTCGTCCGGGTTGTGCACGACGCGCAAGTACGCGAGCAGATCTTTCACCTCGGCCCGATCGTAGAAACGCAGGCCACCAACCACGCGGTACGGCAGGTTGGCCTGGCGCAGCGCTTCTTCGAACACACGTGACTGCGCGTGGATGCGATAGAGCAGCGCGATGTCATTTCTCGTGTAGCCCGCATCGAGCAGCATTCGCATCGCGCTGACTACAGTGCCCGCTTCGTCGCGATCGTCGTCACACGCGATCACCGTGATGGCGGCGCCTTCGTCGTTCTCGGTCCACAGACGCTTGGGCTCGCGCTCCCGGTTGCGGCTTACGACCGCGTGCGCCACGCGCAAGATGCGCTGCGTGGAGCGGTAGTTCTGCTCGAGCTTCACCACCTCGGCGTCGGGGAAGTGCCTCCGAAAATCCAGGATGTTGCGACGGTCGGCGCCGCGCCAGCGGTAGATGCTCTGGTCGTCGTCACCCACCACGCACAGGTTGCGATGCACCTCGCACAGCGCCTCGACCAGCGCGAACTGCACGTGGTTCACGTCCTGGAACTCGTCGACCAGCACGTGGTCGTAGCGGGCTTGTAGCTCACGCTTGAGCGCAGGGTCCTTGCGCATCGAGTGCACGAGCCGAAAGATCAGATCGCCGAAGTCCAGCGCCGACGACGACGCCATGCGCTCCTCGTAGACCTTGTAGACCTGCGCGACCACGCGCTCGAACGGATCGGCCGGCTCGAAGGCGTCGGCGGCGATGCCTTCTTGCTTGGCCCAGTTGATGCGCCACGCAATCTGCTTGGGCGGATGCTTCTTCTCGTCGAGCTTCAGATCGCGCACGATGCGCGTGAGCATCGCCTTCTGGTCCCCGTCGTCGTAGATGACGAAGTCCTTGCGGATGCCGCAGGCTGCGGCGTGCGCACGGAGCAGTCGTGCACAGATCGCATGGAAGGTGCCCACCCACAGCGACCCCGCCTGGCCTGGCACCAGCTTCTCCAAGCGCTCGCGCATCTCGCGCGCGGCCTTGTTCGTGAAGGTCACCGCCAGGATGCGCCACGGCGCCACCCCCTGCTGCTCGATCAGGTGCGCCACACGGTGCGTGATCACACGGGTCTTGCCGCTGCCGGCACCCGCGAACACCACGAGCGGCCCTCGCCCGTGGGTCACGGCGGCGAGCTGTTCGGTATTGAGCCCGACGACCAGCTGAGTCACGGGCGCAACCTAACGCGCAGCGCGGCCCGGAACCATTGGATTCTCCACAGACCCGACACTGTCTAGAAGCTGGCGGAACATGCTACATATCCGGCCATGAAACCTGCGCCCGGCACCGCCGCCGAGACCGCCAAGTCCTTGAATGAACAGGCGTCGCGGTCGTCCGATCGGGTGCAGGAGGTGCGTAATCCGCATGAGGACGATGCGCTGGTCGACAGAGCGCGCAAGGGCGACCGAGCCGCGTTTCAAGAGCTCTTCAAGAAATATCACCGTCGCGCGTACGCGGTGGCCATTGGCGTCGTCAAGCGGCCGGCCGACGCCATGGACGTGGTGCAAGACGCGTTCATCAAGGTGCACAAGCACATCGCGAACTTCCAGGGCACCTCGAGCTTTTACACGTGGCTGTACCGAATCGTCATGAACCTCTCGATCGACCACGTGCGCAAGAAGCGCAAGATCACGGAGTTCGACGAACACGTGAAGAAAGACGACGCCGCGGGCGACGGCGCGCTCTTGCCCCACATGCCCGACGAGAACCCGAGCAAGACCGTAGTGCGGCGCGAGCTGTCGGAGAAGATCCGCGCAGCGCTCGAGACCTTGCCCGAGTACCACCGCGCGGTGATCGTGCTGCGCGAAGTGGAAGGCATGAGCTACGAGGAGATGGCCCAGGTGCTCGAGGTGCCCAAGGGCACCATCATGAGCCGCCTGTTCCACGCGCGTCGCAAGATGCAGGAACAGCTCAAACCCTATCTGGAGGGCGATCTCGAGATCGTTGAATGATCGTGACGACCGAGCACCTCGACGACGAGCTCCTGCAACGCCATTTCGATGGCGATCTCGACCGCGCTGCCGCGAGCACCGCGCAAGCGCATCTGGCAAGCTGTGATGCATGCGCTGCACGCCAGCGCGGGCTCGAGCGCCTGCACCTCTTGATGGGCGCCGCGAGCGAGGGCGCGCAGCAAGAGGCCGACTTCGCCGGGCTGTACGACCGAATCGAGGCCGGCATCGGTGCCGACGCCGCGGGTGCCGCGACCGACACGAAGGTCGTCGAGCTCGCAAGTCGAAGGCGCATGCGACCGATGGTCGCGTACGTGGTCACGGCAGCGGCCGCTGCCGCCGCGGTAGTGATCACCGTGTTCCATCCGGGCGGCAGCACGCCGCGAGATGCCGATTCGATGGTGGCCATGGACGGCCAGCCGGCGGCGACGACGCCACAAGCCGTGCCCGCACCTGGCCGTTCCGAAGTGGTGAATGTCGATTTTGGTACGAGCACCGGCACGGTCTTCGAAATCTCCTTGGCCGATGGATCGTCCACGCCTGTCGTGTGGATCAACGACGACGAATAGGTGAGTCAATGACGCCGCGTAAACCCAGCTGGAACCTACGGGCGGCGCGAGGCGTCAGCTGCATCGCATTCACCGCCGCGCTGACGGTGGCGTTCATGTCGACGTGGTCGCTTGGCCGCACTGCGCACGCCGAGGACCACGCCAGCGCCGCAGCTGGCGCGGTGCCGGGCGAGGTGCTCGTGATCCTGGCGAACGAGGCCGAGGGCAGTGTCGACCCGAGCCTCGCCAGCATCAAGGCGCTGAAGCAACCGCCGTTCAACGGCTTCAAGTCGATGAAAGTACTATCGCGCTCGGCTGTCGCGCTGACGAGCGGCAAGCCCGCCGAGGTGGACCTACCCAACGGCCGGCACCTGCAGCTGGAGTTCCTGGCGCAGATGCCCGACGGTCGTTACAAGGTGCAGGTGTCGATCAACCGCCCGAATCAGAAAGACTACTTGCCGCTCTTGCAGGTCGTCGCTTCGGCGGGCGAGCCGTTCTTCGTGGCTGGCCAGAAGTTCCAGGGCGGCACGCTGGTCATCGGCGTACGCGTCGGACAGAGCGCCAAAGCCAAGTGATGTGATCGATCCGTAGCCGCTTTCGGCGGCGCAAAGTGGTCGTGCGCGCGCTTGTGTGACAGGGTTGTGCCCCATGCGTCGCGACGCCGCCGATGTGTTTCCACTGCCTGTCAGTGCCGTATTGCCGGCGCCTGCAGCGCACATTGTCGAAGCGCTCGACCCGCTGCTCACAGCGGCGCGACGACTGCGCATCGACCAAGTGATTGCGCAGCGCTCGCGTGCGGTCGTGCCGGTGCTCGACGGCTTGATCGATCCGCACAACGTCGCGGCGGTGCTGCGCTCGGCGGACGCGTTCGGCGTGCAGGAGGTGCACCTCGCCACGGGCGCCGAGAGCTTCGTTGCGTCCAATCGCATCGCGCAGGGGACCGAGCGCTGGGTCGACGTGATCGCGCACCGCTCGGCACACGGCGCCGTCGGCGCGTTGCACGAACGCGGCTACAAGGTGTATGTGGCCGCCATGGACGGCTCGCTGCGCCCTGAGGATCTCGCCTCCATTCCTCGCGTAGCGATCGTGTTCGGCAACGAGCATTCCGGGGTGAGTCCGGAGCTGGCCGCGTTGGCAGACGGCGCCTGCACCATCCCGATGCGTGGCTTCGTGCAGAGCCTCAACGTGTCGGTGGCAGCGGCGATTACCTTGGCAGCCGCCATGCGTGGCCGCCCCGGCGACTTGGATGAGACGCAGCGGCAGCTGTTGCGAGCGCGGTACTTGCTGGCGAGCGTGCCGCGGGCACATGAGATTCTGCAGGAACAGCTGCGGCGGCGTGGGACATGAGCACGGCTGCCAAGAAGAAAGCTGCGCCCAAGGCGAAGCCAGCGAAGGCAAGCAAGCGCGGGCCCGCGGCCACGTGGGCGTTGCGCCTCTTGGTGCTCGGCTGTTTCGGCGCAGCGGTCGGTGTGCTCGGCGCGGTGTGCGTGTTCGCGTATTACGGGCGTGATTTGCCCACGGTGGCGACGCTCAAGCACTACGCGCCGCCGCAGATCTCGCGCGTGCTCGACCGCAAGGGCCACGTGATCGCGGAGTCGTTCACCGAACGGCGCACGGTCGTGCCGATGTCACGCATCCCGCGCGTGTTGGTGTTGTCGGTGTTGGCTGCTGAAGACGCGGACTTCTACCAACACATGGGTCTCGACTACGCCGGCATCGCGCGCGCGCTCGTGTACGACACGCTGCGCGGTCGGCCGACCCAAGGCGCGAGCACCATCACGCAGCAGATCGTGAAGAACTTGCTGCTCACGCCGGAGCGCACGATCGCCCGCAAAGTGCGCGAGCTGATCTTGGCGCGGCGCCTGGAGCAGGAGCTGGGCAAAGAGCAAATCCTGTTTCTGTATCTCAACCACATCAATTTCGGCCACGGTCGCTACGGTGTGGAGGAAGCCAGCCGCTTCTATTTCGGCAAGCATGTGGAAGAGCTCACGCTCGCGGAGGCGAGCTTGATCGCGGGCATCCCGCAGGCGCCCAGTCGACTTTCACCGATCGTGCATCCTGAGGCGGCACGGCGCAGACAGCTGTACGTGCTCGATCAACTGGAGCACAAGCGCGCGCAGTACTGGGACGATCTGAGCGAGCAACAGATCGCAGTTGCGCGCCAAGCCCAAGTGCACGTGCACAGCCTCGAAGAAAGCGTCGAGCCGGCGCCGGAGGCCGCGCAGCAAGCGCGTGATCTGCTGCGCGAGCTGCTGGGCGACGAGGCTGCTGCCCACGGCGGCTACACGATCGAGACCACGATCGATGCGGGGCTCGAGGTCGCTGCGCGCCAAGCGCTGCACAACGGCCTCTTGCACGTGGACGAGCGACAGAAGCTGCAAGCGCCGCTGCGTGTGAGAAAAGGCGAAAGTCGGCCCGAGCGGGTGAGCACGCTGAGCGTGGGCAAGAGCTACGAAGCCGTGGTGCAGAGCGGCGACGACACCACCGCGAACCTCTTGCTGGACATCGGCGGCCACAAGGCGCTGGCTTCCATTGCCGAGCTTGCGCGCTGGAATCCAAAGGGGTTGTCGGCGCACGCGTTCGCGGAGCCGGGTGCACACGTGCATGCGACCGTGGAGAGCGTCGACGCGGACCAGAAGCCTGCGCACGTGAGGCTCTTGCTCGGACCGCAAGGCGCGGTGGTGGTGATCGACCCGCGCACGCGCGATGTGCTCGCGCTCGTGGGCGCAGACGAAGCGGCGTATGGCTTCAACCGTGCGAGCTTCGCGGTGCGGCAGCCGGGCAGCACCTGGAAGACCATCGAATACGCGCTGGCGCTCGAGACCCACGCCTTCACCGCGGCGAGCGTGGTGCTCGATGCGCCGGAGGTCTACGACCAGTGGAAGCCGAACAACTTCGAGACCTGGGAGTACACGGGCGCGGTGCGGCTGCGTGAGGCGCTCGCGCAGTCGATCAACCTCGTGGCCGTGCGCGTCACCGCGGAGCTGACGCCGCCGAAGGTCGTGGAGTTTGCGCGCAAGCTCGGCATCTCGAGCGAGCTCGACCCTTCGCTCGCGCTGGCGCTGGGCGCGAGCGGGGTGAAGCCGATCGAGCTGGTGAATGCGTACGCAACTTTCGCAGCGGGCGGGCGCTTCAGCGCGACACGTCTGGTGAAGCGCGTGCTGGGACCCGACGGCAAAGAGATCGCGTTGCCCCGGCGCGCGCCGCCCACCGAGGTGATGAGCCCTGCGGCGGCTTACGTGCTCACCAACATGCTGACCAGCGTGGTGAAGACGGGCACGGGCAAGGCGGCGGCGCTGGCGTTGCAGCGGCCGGCGGCGGGCAAGACCGGCACGAGCAACAAGCTGCGCGACACCTGGTTCGTGGGCTACACGCCGGAGCTGGTGGCCGGCGTGTGGGTCGGCTACGACGACCTGCGCTCACTCGGCAAAGGTGAGAGCGGCGCCAACACTGCGTTGCCGATCTGGATCGAGATCATGAAGCAAGCGCTCAAGGACCGGCCGCCCGTGGACTTCCCGATTCCGAAGGGTGTGGTCAGCGCCAAGATCGATCCGAAGACCGGCAAGCTGGCGTACGAAGGGCAGACCAACGCGATCGACGAGGTATTCGTGGAAGGCACGGCACCGACCGAAGTCGCGACACCGGCCGACGTAGTCGACACCGGGACCTTCTTGATGGAGCAGACTGGAACAGGCCACGGCGGCGCAAACGCCAAAGCCCCGCCGACCCTGTAGCTTGGCCGCGCCCGTCAGAGCTTGGCGAACGCATCGAAGTACTGCGGCCACGACTTGGACACGCACGCCGGGTCGCAGATGACCACGCCTGGCACACGCAGGCCCGCGAGCGCGAACGCCATGGCCATGCGGTGGTCGTCGTAGGTGGCGATCTCGGCGCCGCGCATCGGACGTGGCTCGATGCGCAGCGAATCGGCGTCGGCGTGCGCGCTCACGCCGAGCTTACGTAGCTCGGTCTCGAGCGCCGCCAGGCGATCGCTCTCTTTGATGCGCAGGTTCGCCACGTTGCGAATGTGGCTTGGGCCCTTGGCAAAGGCGGCGGTGACGGCGAGCGCGAGCACGGCGTCGGGCATGTCGTTCATGTCCACGTCCACGCCTGAGAGACCCGCGGCAGGGCCACTCACTTCCACGCGATTGGGATGACGCACCACTCGAGCACCCATGCGTTCGAGCACCGCGAGCAGACCCATGTCGGCTTGCGCGGAAGCGCCGGGGAGATCTTGCACCACCACATGGCCGCCGGTGATGGCGGCAGCCGCGAAGAAGTACGCTGCCGTCGAGGCATCCGGCTCGACCTGGTAGCTGCGACCTTGGTAGCGCGCGCCGCTCGACACTGACAACGAACGCTCGTCGACGAAACCCGCGCGCGCGCCGAAGGTGCGCATCACCGACAGCGTGACGTCGACGTACGGGCGCGACACGAGCACTCCGCCTTTCAAGACGAGCACTACGTCGCGCTGGGCGTACGGGGCCACTTGCAGCAGCGCAGAGACGTATTGACTGGAACGACTGGCGTCGACTTCGACGGTGCCACCGAAGGGCCTGCCGCCGTTGCACGCGACGGGCGGGCAGCCGCCTGTGCCTTGCACGCTGACGTCGACGCCCAGCGCTTGCAGCGCCGACACCAGATCGACGATGGGCCGCTTGCGCATGCGCTCGGTGCCATCGAGCACGCTCGGGCCGTTCACCAGGCACAGTGCCGCGGTGAGGAAGCGAGCGGCTGTGCCGGACGCGTGCACGTCGATCGCGCCCTGCGGCACGCTCGGCTGGCCATCGACTCCTTGCAGCTTCAACTGCGTGCGGTCGGCGCTCTCCTCGACGCGTGCACCGAGCTGACGCAGCGCGCGGATCATCACGCGCGTGTCGTCGCTGTCGAGCACGCCCGACAGCTCGCTCTCACCGCGGGCGAGCCCGGCAAGCAACAGCGCGCGATTGGAGATGCTCTTGCTGCCGGGCACGCGGACCTCGCGGGCGTCGATGCCCGACGCGCGCGGCGTGATGCTCAACTTTTCGGGAAGCGTCATGCTGGCGCAGGTGTAGAGGGTTCAGCCGCCCCCGGCAAGTGCAACGCTGGTGGCAACCGGACCGCGCGCCATGATCGCGTCGCGCGCCCATGCCAGCGGCGCCTGCGCAAGCACGCGCAGACCCGCGCCCTCGGGCACGAGGCCGAGCGCCGGGTAGAGCTCGTCGAGATCGGGAAACTTCGGCGCATTCAGATAGCGCGCGGCGGTCTCGCTGAACACCGGCACCCCGGCGATGGCATCCATGCGCGCGAGCAGATCGACGGCGCGGTAGTAGCGCAGGATCTCTTTGGGTTCGGCGCTCAGCTGCGCGAGCACGTCGAACAGTGACACCTTGCCTTGCGTACGGCGGCGCAGCTCGACGTCGGCGCTGAGCATCAGGATGGCGCCGCCCCAGTACACGCGCTTGTAGTTGTGAAGCACGGGCATGTTGCGCGTCTCGGCGGCGAGCGTGTCGATGGCTTCACGTCCGTACTGCGATCCGTCGTAGATGCTCTGCCAGGCGGCTTGCGCCGAAATGAGACCGGCGCGGGCGCGCGCGACCTCTTGCAGATAGGTCGCCATGCCTTCGGAGAGCCAGGCATCGTTGCGATCGACGTAGGGCAGCGTGAGGTGACAGAACTCGTGCACGGCCACCCAGTCGTCCCGCAGCGCCTGTTCGCTGACGTCGGCGGGCATGAAGAACGCGATCGACACGCCACCGCTGCGACCGGTGTCACCGAAGCCAAAGTGCATGCCTGGGCGAAAGACCGGCACGATGATGATCTGCGCGTGCGGCACAGGAAAGCGGCCGATCTGTGCGCCCACTGCGCTGCTGGCGGCCTGTAGCCAGCTGACGATCCATGGTCGCGTTTGCGCCGGCATGCCCTGCAATACCGCGACCTCGAGCAGCGCGCTCGGAGCCTGCACCTGCAACGCATCGAAGCGACCGAACACGACGTGGCCATCGAACTGGAATGCGCTCGGGTCGAGCAGGTAGCTGTCACCTTCTTTGGGCCAGGCCACGCTGAGCTGCATGTCTTGCGGCAGCACGAAGCGCGCCGTGCCATGCAGCTCGCCGGCAGCCACGTGTGGGCGCCACAGGAACAATACGATGCTCGCGATCACGCTCGGGCCCGAGCGTGCGCCGAGCCACCAGCGATCGCCGTTGGTGGCGGCGACCATGTCGACCTCGTATGCGAGACAGGCGTCGTTCGGTGCGGCACGCAGATCGATGACGCCGTTCTTGACGGCCAGCGCGCGCGAGCCGGTGGGTGTCAGCAGACGCGCGCCGCTCATGTAGCGCGCGCTGTCGGCATCGCCAGCCACGAGCGCCGGCGGAGCTGCGCCGTGCAAACAAGCACGAGTGGCGATGTGGGTGATGCCCGCGTCCAGCGTAAAGGTGTAATCGACACCGCCGAAGTGCGGCTGCGCGCGCGCGCCGGCCGCGAGCCTCGTCGCTGACGCCGGAGGCAGCACAGTCGACGGCGGGGCCGCATGACTCGCGCAAGCGATGGTCGTGAGCGCGAGCACCCACAGCGAGCAGCGCACGCCATGCACTCCAGTTGCGCCTGGTGCCCTGCGTGTTCCCCGTGCCAGTCGCCAGCGTTGTTGCATCATCGAGCGCCGAGTGAGCCCAAGATGATGCCCTTCTCGATGAAATCGGCAAGCACCGTGCACAGCCCGTCGACGAACGTGGCGTCGACGGGAAGCCCGTGCGCTTGGCCCACACGCTGCACGGCCTGCGTGACGCTTACCCCGCCCGCTTGCCACAGGCAGAGCAGATCGTAGCTCAGGCGGTTGAGTCGCCACGGCTGCACCATGCGGTCGTCGGCTGGCCGATGTACCGCCAGAAAGCATGGCTCGGCTGTATAGCCGCCGTCAGCTGCAGGCTGCGTGTGCACGACGTGCCCGAGCGCCAAGAGACGCAAGGCCGGAGACAGCACAGGCGGCCTGTCGAAGGCGAGCTCCACCACCTCCGGGTGATTGCGGTCATCGAGATCAGCGACCTCCCAGACGGCCACCTCGTACAGACACAGATCCGGCAGATACGCCGGCAGCGACGCATCCGCTTTCCACCACGGCGCCACCGTGCGACCGAAGTGGCAGGCCACCTCGCGAAACAGACGCGTACGCGGCGGCACTTGTTCCAGGTAGCGATCCAGCGTTTGCGTCACTGCTTGTTGGCCTGCCACGCGACAGCTGCGTCGCAGGCCGAGCTCCACCTCGTCGCGCAAGCGCGTGCGCACCATCTCGCGGTACACGAGCCAACCGCGACGATCGCCCAGCTGCGCGAGCGCCTGCTGGGGCGGCTCGCTGCGCAAACACACGGCTTGCGCGTTGCGCTGTTGATCGACTAAGCCCATGACACTCCCGTCGCCCGCTGGTAGATCTCGTCCAGGCGACGCAGCTCAGCGTGCAGCTGCTCCCAGCTCGGGATGTTCTGATCGCGCTCCAAGAGCACGGGCACCTCGCCCGCGTGGCGCAGCGTGTGCTCCAGCAAGTCGTAGACCTCTTGGCGCACGGCGTCGCCGTGCGTGTCGATGACCAGGCCATCGGGCCTCGTGAAGTGACCGGCGACGTGAATCTGCACGACGCGTTCCCGCGGGATGCTGCTGATGTACTTGCGCGGATCGAAGCCGTGGTTCTTGGCGTTCACGTACACGTTGTTTACGTCGAGCAGGAGCTTGGCGTCGGAGCGTTCGAGCACCTCGAGCAGGAACTGCAGCTCGCTCATGCGTGGAGTGCCCAGGTGCGCATAGAAGCTGATGTTCTCGATGGCGACAGGCAACTCCAAGCTGTCGCGCAGCTCGCGAATGCGTGCGCACGCGGTGTCGATCGCCTGCTCATCGAAGGGCAGCGGCAGTAGATCGTGAAGCATCACGCCGTCGGTGCCCGAGAAGCACAGATGCTCGCTATGCCAGGGCACCTGCAGCTCGTGCAGCAGAGCGCGCAGCGGACGCGTGTAGCCGGCCTCGGGCGGTTCGACCGCGCCCACACCCAAGGTCAGCCCATGCGTGACGATCGGCCAGCGCTCAGCCGCGCGCTCGAGCATCGTACGGAAATACCCACCGCGACTGACGTAGTTCTCGGGATGGATCTCGACCCAGCGGACTTCGGGTGCGTCGCTTGTGAACAGGGCTTCGGCCAGCGCTCTGCGCAAGCCGATTCCGACGCCGCGCACGGTCTGCATGCCGGGAAGGTTGCCCCGCAAATGGGGCCCGGGCGAGGACAAAACGAGCACAAAAAGAAGAGCCAGCGTGCTGTGCCGAAGCACAACGCGCTGGCTCTTCGCAAGATTGGTTCGCCCTGAGCGAGCCGATCTGACGCGTTAGCGTCAGCTCAGCTGCAGGAGCCTTCCTTCTTGTTCGCGCCGCTGCACGATTGCTCGCTGGCGGGAGCGGCTGCCGGAGCAGCACCTTCAGCAGGAGCACCCTCAGCCGGGGCAGCCGCGGGAGCAGCCTCACCACCGGTCGTTGCAGCAGGCGCGCCTTCTTCGGCGGCCGGCGCTTCGGAGCTGCCGCACGCAGTGCCGAAGGCAGCGAGGCCAGCGGCGGTGGCAAGGATCAGCAGCTTGTTCTTGAGTCCCGTGTTCATTTCGTCTCTCCTCCGGATGAGTTGCTCTTCACGTAACGAACAACCGCTTCTGGCACGTGGAGCGGTATCCCGTGCGTGCATGTCGGTGAAGCGTTCAGCGCAGCAACACTCATTCAGTGCGTGATGCACACTTGGTTCCGCAATCCTGTGAACTTCCCTGCCACCAGCGGCAAGCCGGTCCACAACAGGGCGCTACTCTGCCACAGTCCGAAATGGAATGGGAGATCATCTGTTCCGGCCACAAATTCCCGCGCGCCTTGGCGGCCCGACCCGTACACACGTCGGCAGAAAGCCGGCCCAGGAAAGCCGTGCGGGAGCAATTTTCTGCTAAAAGCGCCCAATTCGCGGCAAAGCGTGAACTGACGCCGGGACCGGAACGTACCCGTTGCCGTGACCGAGGGTGTAAACTCGGTCCGCGCCGCGCTCGGCTGAGCCGCCGCAGCTCTTGGCTTTGGGGAACTTCCAGCATGCGAACGCAGCGAGTGTGGCTCTTGGGGTTGGTCGGCCTGGCGCTGACCGGCGGCAACGGCTGCACCCTGATTTCGAACCTGGACCGTTTCAAGGAAGGCGATGGTGGCGCTGCAGATGCCGCGCCGGCCGACGGCGGCGGACCGGGCCTGGGCTGCAAGAACCAAGAGACGCTGTGCGTGCGGCTCATGGGCTTCAGCCCACACGTCAACGAGCTGGTCGACATCGATCTCGTCAGTGCCGACCACACGCTGCGGGCGCGCGCGATTCTCGACCCGCTCGGCGGGCTCGACGGCGACGTGGTCATGCCGCTCGCCATCCCGGCAAACGAAGTGCCCAAGACCGGCAAGAGCTCGCCGCTGCACCTCGAGATCTGGGCCGACAAGAGCGAAGACCGCAAGTACACCGCGGCGAAGGACCACGACTGGGTGGAGCCGTTGCCGGCGAGCGGCAACGATGTGTTCGTGCACAACTCCGCGTTCACCGATCTGCTGCCGCGACCGCGCGCCATCGGCAACGACTTCACCTTGCACCTGACGGGCTACGGCATCCACAAGGGCAAGGTCTTCGAGGTGATGGTGATCGAGCGGCAGTCGGGTCGCACGGTGGGGCTGTACCGCTTGCACCAGATTCCCGGCGACGCCATCGATCTGACCATCCCCGAGATCATCGACGACAGCGCCGGCGTGCTCTACCGAGTCGAGTACTACGTCGACATCGATGGCAATGGCTTCTACAACGACGCCGAAGACCACTCCTGGGTGTTCGACAAGCTGGAGTCCACCAGCACCGGCCTGTCGTTGACGGCGAAGCACGACGTGCCGCAGCTGCCGCTCACCTACCAGTTCAAGTTCGAGAAGTGAGAGCAGCCCGCCGCCATCAGCGGCAATAAGCACGACCCGGGTGGGGGCGCTTGAGCCAGACCTCGCGCTCGTGCAGGAACTGCAGTACGCGGGCGTCCATGCGCCCGGCTTTGGCGCGGGCTTGTTTGGGCGTGGTGATGCGCTTGTGCGCCGCATCGTGCTCGGGCTTGGTGTAAGCGCTGGCGATCATGGGTGACAGCCCGAGCGCCTTGAGCGCATCGCGACGCCACGGATAGACCGGGGGGCTATCGAGGCAACCTGCGGCCATGTCTTGGGGCGTGCAGAACAAGCGCAGGTGCAAGTGATCGTCGTGCGGCGCTTCGGGTTGACAGGTGACGTCTGCAAACCGCTCGCGCACGGCCTTGGGCGCGTGGACCTTGTCGGCCTGCGCCAGGAGCATGCTGCGCACGTGCTCTACCATGAAGATGCGCTGCACGCTCTCGGGTGCGAGCTCGAGCAACGCTTGCACGAAGCGCCAGCTGCGCGGGGCATCGAGCTGCACGCGCTGATCGTCGCTCGCGATGCTGAGATCTTTGAAGTCCCAGCCCTTGCCCGTGGGATCGAGCGGCACGCCCACCGACGGGATGGGCACGCGCTTCTGGTCGAGCGTGTAGTAGAGGATGTCGGCGTCGCGGCCGTTCTGGTGGGAGCCGTGTTGGGCGATCGGCCCGCCGGCTTCTAGGCCGAGGTCGTTGACCACCAACACGCTGCCGGGCAGCTGCTGAGCGACACGCTCGGCGGCGCGGGCGATCAGCTGCACGAGTTCGATGCTGCCGAAGCGTGCCGCGTCGGGACGCTCGTGGTTGTGCACGAAGCCAGGGCCGCTATCGGGCAGCGCGATGCCACCGACGAGCTTGCCGCTCGACGGGCCGCCGAGCGAGGTCGTGGCCGAGCCGGGCAACGCGAGCAGCTCGGCGAGCGGAGCTGGTGGCGGCATGGTTGCAGCTGACAACTGAAGCTTCGCGGCAGCGTCGGTCGGTGGTGTGCCTGCGTCATCGCCGGCAGTCGCTGCGGCGATGGGCGCAGTCGCGACCGCTGGCGCGCGGGCGGGTAGCGGGTTGGCCGGTTGCAGCGGTGGGCGGCGCGCGCCAGCGCAGGCGATCGCCAGCACCAACACGCCACACCACGACTTGCCGCGCATGCTTGCCAGTGTTTGCCGCGTGCTGCGGCAGCGCAACTCTTCGACACGCGCCCTGCCCCAGTGCGCTGACCGCGCGCTCAACGCCGGCCGGCAAGCTCGTCGAGCTGCAAGCTGGTGCGGTAGCGCTGCGCGTTCTGCACATAGTGCGCGGCCGAACCCTCGAGAATGGCGCGTTCGGTGTCGGTGACGCTGCGGATGACTTTGCCCGGCGAGCCCATCACGACCGAACCATCGGGGATCTGCTTGGCCTCGGTGATCAAGGCGTTGGCGCCGATCAGGCAGTGCTTACCGATGCTGGCGCGGTTCAGAATGACGGCGTTCATGCCGATCAGACTGAAGTCACCGACCTGGCAACCGTGCAGCATGACCTTGTGGCCGACGGTGACACCGCGGCCGAGCGTGAGCCGAATGCCCGTATCGGTGTGCAGCACCGAGGCGTCCTGCACGTTCGAGTCGCGACCGATGGTGATGAGATCGTTGTCGCCGCGGATCACCACCTGGAACCACACGCTGGCGTTTTCCTCGATCCGCACCGAGCCCATGACGTCTGCCGAGGGCGCCACGAACGCGCTCGGATGCACCGAGACCTCACGCTCACCCAATCGATACAACATGGTGTTTCCTCTCGCGCCGGCAGGCTCTCGGGGCGCAGGCCGGTGATTCTACATCGTCGCGGGTTTCAAGCAGCGCATGACCCACGGCAAGTGCCTGAACGCGGCCGACTTGGCAGCCTGCCAGATCTGTACTAGGTTGTAATACATGAGTCCCCGCGATCGCGAACGACACTACCGCAAGCGGCGCGCGCTGCGTGCGGCCGACCTCAAAGACCGGCTGATCCAGACGCGGGTGCCGGAGAGCCTAGAGAGCGCGCTCAAGGACGAAGCCCGCAAGCGCCGGCTGTCGGTGTCCCACCTGATTCGCAACGTGCTCGAAGACACCTTCCACTTGGTCGACAACGTGGTGTCCGAAGTCGACAACATCGTGCACGACTCCGTGGGCTTGGCGCGTCAGGTGCGCCGCGACGCCGAGCGCATTGCACTCGGCGCGCGCGCTGCCAGCGAACGCGGCCCGCAAGCGCGGGGTGCGGAGGCAGACGACGAGGCGAAAGCGGCGGCTCCGCAGCCAACGGCGGCGGCGCCCGTGCCCGTGCCCGAGAAGGCGAAGACTGCGGCGACGCCCGCCAAAGCGCGTGCCGCTGGCGCTGGCGCTCTCGAGCAGGTGATCGCGTGGAACAAAGTGGTGCTCAACACCGACGCGCTGTGCGCGAGCTGCGGCAAGGCGCTCGCGAAGGGCAGTGAGGCTCACCTCGGTCTCTCGCAGGTCCCGGGGCCAACGCCGACGTGGCTGTGCCCGCAGTGCCTGGCCGAGCTGTAGGCGAGAGCAGCAGCATGGTGGTGACCGGATTGCGCCGTGCGGCGCAGCATGCGCGCATTTGCGCGCAGGGCCACGTACGTAAATATATGCAATTACTTATCTATTAGGAATTCGCGGCGAATCATACTTTGTAATACAACTTCTCTTGCAGCCTTCTCGATTCGCTTGTATTACATCGATTGTATTACGCCGAAGGGCGAGGAGGACTGAAGATGACTTACGCAGCCACCATCGAGTCGGGAAGCGCACTGGCCCCACGCGAGCACTCGCGCCGCTCGCGCCACAAGCGCCGCCGGCATGCACGTCGCGTCGGGCACGCGAGCATGGGCTCGGAGCTGAAGGCTTGGCTCAAGCTGCTGGACACGGTGCTGGTCGGCGTCGAGAAGACGGCTTGGTCGGTGCGCGGTTTGGCCGACGACGTTCGCGAGGCCTGGCAGCTGAGCGAAGGCGACCTGGACGGCCTGCGCGAAGAGCTCACGGGCAGCAGCAAGGGTTTGGTCCGGCTCACGCGTACGGGTTTCGTGCTCGGACAGATCGCGGCGAGCTACCGGCTCTACGGTTTGCGCGCGGCGTTCATGTCGCGCAGCGCGGCCGAGCGCTTGCTGACGCGCTTGCACGAGCAGAACGCGCAGCGCTTCTACGAGGCGTGCATCGAGCACGGCGGCGCGTTCTTGAAGGTCGGCCAGGTGCTGTCGGCGCGACCCGACCTCATGCCGGAGTCGTGGGTCAGCGAGCTTTCGCAGCTGCAAGATGCGGCGCCGATGCTGCCCATGGAGGCCGTGCAACGGGTGCTGGAAGCCGAACTTGGTCAACCGCTCGGCGAAGCGTTCGCGTCGTTCGAGCCGGAGCCGATCGCAGCAGCGAGCATCGGTCAGGTGCACAAGGCCGTCACCCACGATGGGCAGCACGTTGCAGTGAAGGTGCAGCGGCCTGGCATCGAAGCGCTGGTGCGCGCCGACCTCAAGACGCTGGAAGTGTTCTTGTCGAGCATGCGGTCGTCGCTGCCGCAGGTCGACTACGAGACCATCGTTTCGGAGCTGCGCGGTGCCGTGCTCTCGGAGCTCGACTACTTCGAGGAAGCGCACAACACGCGCATCGTGGGCGACGCCTTCGCGGATGATCCGCGCATTGTGGTGCCGCGACCGGTTGCGAAGCTGTGCACCGGCCGCGTGCTGACGACGACCTTCATCACCGGTAGGAAGATCACCGACGTGCTGGACGAAGCGCATGCACGCGCCCAGCAGGGTGACGAGCCAGCACAGTCAGAGCTTTCGCACGTGCTCGGGTTGCTGCTCGAGGCGTACCTGCGGCAGATCTTCATCTCCGGCACCTTCCAGGCGGATCCGCATCCGGGAAACATCCTGGTCACCCAAGAGGGTCAGGTGGTCATCCTCGACTTCGGCTGCAGCAAGACGCTCGTGCCCGCAGTGAAGGCGGGCTACGTGGAGCTGGTGCGCGCGTTCATGATGAGCGAGCGCGAACGGACCGGGCAGCTGCTCTTGCAGCTGGGCTTCGCCACGCGCTCCGGACGTCCGGACACGCTCATGGCGTTCGCCGATGCGATCTTGCACGAGTTCCAGCAGGCGCTGCAGAACGGCAGCTTCGCGTTTCCTGACAAGCGCGAGCTCTCGGCGCGTGCCACACGCCTGCTCGCGGCCTGCGAGGACGACCCGGTGTCGAGCATCCCGAGCGAGTTCGTGCTGATCGCACGCGTGTTGACCACGCTGGGCGGCCTCTTCTCGCACTACGAGCCGGACATCTTGTTCGCAGAGCACGTGATGCCAGTGTTGGGCAGCGTGCTGTTTTCGACCCCAGCAACCACGGATACCGCAACCACAGGAGACTTGTCATGACCGGCACCACCGACCGAATCCACGCCCACGCCGAAAAACTGCGCAACCTCGGCACCGAGCTGATCTCGCGCGTCGAGAGCTTCAGCACCGAGCTCGCCGAGCATGCGATCGACCTGCAAGCGCAGCTGCACCTCGCGGAGCATCGAGCCATCTCGGCGCGCAAGCGCGTGCGGCGCCCGACGCGCGAGCTGACCCATGCTGCGAAGAAGCTCGCGCGCGAAGTGCGCCGCAGCTGTGAGCAGATCGTGGACGTGTTGCGCTGAGCGCTGCAGCTAGCGGTGGGGCACTAGCGGCTGCGGCCGCGAGCCCTCGTGTTTGAAGAACCAGCGCTTGGCGAGCTCGGCGCTGACCATGTAGAGCAGAAGGATCACGCCGAGCGCCGCAAGAAAGCGCCCAGGCACCGGCGCGAAGCCGAGGCGCTCGGCACCGAACGAGAACGGGATCAGCGCAGTGACCAGCACTGTGCCAAGCGTGGTCAACAAGAGCGCCCTACCCGGCCGGCTGCGCACGAACGGCCGGCGGGTGCGGACCACCAGCACGATGAGCGAAGCCGAGAGCACCGACTCCACGAACCAACCCGAGCGGAACACCGCCGGCGAGGCACCCAGCCAGTGCAAGACGCCAAAAGTGGCGTAGTCGAACACGGAGCTGAGCAAGCCGAACACCACCATGAAGCGGCGGATGAACGCGACGTCCCAGCGCCGCGGCACGGCCACGGCTTCAGGATCGGCGGCGTCGCGCGCGATGGTCATCTCGCGGATGTCCGTAAGCAGGTTGGTGAGCAACACTTGCTGCGGTAACAGCGGCAAGAACGGCAGAAAAAGCGAGGCGCCGGCCATGCTGAACATGTTGCCGAAGTTCGCGCTCGTGGCCATGAACACGTACTTGAGTGTGTTGGCGAAGGTGACGCGCCCGAGCTCCACGCCCAGCTTGAGCGTACGCGCCAGACGTGAGGGCTCGGCCTCGTGCGGGCTGCGCGCGCGGCGGATCGCGACTTCGGTCGCAGGCAAGCCGGCACTGTCGGCGCGCAGGCGCGTCAGCAGCGCTGCTTCTGGAATGCTCCAGTACGGCGCATCAGCTGTGTCGGGCGTGCCAGTCACGCCCGATCCCTGACACACAACGCAGGCGAACAGCGAATCAGCGCAGCTCGGCCGAGCTCTTGCCCAGCAGACGTCGCGCTATGATGAGCAGCTGGATCTGCTGCGTACCCTCGAAGATGTCGAGGATCTTCGAGTCGCGCGCCCACTTCTCGAGCAGCTCGGTTTGCGTGGCGCCAACCGAGGCACACAGCTGCAAGCAACGCAGCGTGATGTGATTGGCGGCGCGCCCCGCCTTGGCTTGGGCCATGGAGGCTTCTTTGGAGTTCGGGATGCCGTTGTCGGCCAGCCACGCCGCCTTGATGGTGAGCAAGCGCGCTGCCTCGAGGTCGGCCTCCATGCGGTACAGCTCGGCTTCGGCGGCGGTGGAACCGAGCAGCGTGCGCTCGTAGCCACCGAGGATGCCGCGCTCCTTGAGCAGCTCGCGCGTGCGCTCGAGCGAGGCACGACCCACGCCCAGCGCCATGGCCGCGACCACGGGACGGGTGTTGTCGAAGGTCTGCATGACGCTGCCGAAGCCGGCCTTCACGTCGATCTCGGGGCTGCCGAGCAAGTTCTCCTTCGGCACACGGCAATCGGTGAAGGTGATGGTCGCGGTATCGGAAGCGCGAATGCCGAGCTTGTGATCGAGGCGCACCAGCTGCATGCCGGGCGTGCCCTTCTCCACCACGAAACTCTTGATGGCTGCGCGGCCCATGCTCGGATCGAGCGTCGCCCACACCACGACCTTGTCGGCGCGACCGCCGGCGGTGATGAAGATCTTCTCGCCGTTGAGAACGTAGTGGTCGCCGTCTCTCACGGCGGTGGTGCGGATGTTGGCAGAATCGGAGCCCGCGCCCGGCTCGGTGATGGCCATGGCGGCCCAGCAGCCCTTGAAGCGTTTCAGCTGCTCGTCGTTGGCGACCGCGGCGATGGCCGCATTGCCCAGGCCCTGGCGCGGGATCGTGAGCGCTAAGCCCACGTCGCCCCAGCACAGCTCGGTCAGGCCGAGCACGGTGGACATGTTGGTGCCGTTGCGCACGCCGCTGCCTTGGCGACCAGACGGCTCGGACTTTTGCTGCTTGAGCTTGCCGGCACCGGCGCCACCGCCGGCATCGCCCTCGTTCATGCCGTCCATGATGGACGCGAGCATGTCGAGCTCCACGGGGTACTCGTGCTCGGCCAAGTCGTACTTGCGCGAGATGGGCCGGAACACTTCGGCCGCGATCATGTGGGCTTGTTCGACGAACGCGGAGAGCTTCTTGGGGATTTCGAGCTGCATGAGGGCCTCCTTGATGTGCGGGTTGCGTCCACGTGACTAGAGCAGCAACCCGCCCTCCATGACCGAGACTGCCATCAGATCGCGATACCAACGCTCGACCGGGTGATCCTTGATGAAGCCGTGGCCACCCAGCAGCTGCACACCATTGGTGCCAATCTCCATGCCCTTCTCTGCGCACAACACGCGTGCCAGATAGGCCTCGCGGTGGAAGGGCAGACCCTGCTGCGCGCGCGCGGCGGCGCGCCAGGTGAGCAGGCGCATCGACTCGACCTCGATGCCGATGTTGGCGATCATGAATGCCACGGCCTGACGATGTGAGATGGGCTCACCGAAGGCCTGGCGATCGTTGCAATAGGTGATGGTGTAGTCGAGCACGGCTTGCGCTGTGCCAACTGAGAGCGCGCACAGCGCGATGCGCGACAGATCGACGAGCTCGCCGAAATCGCAGACGTCCACGCCTTCGCCGAGGATGGCGTGACTGGGCAAGCGGACGTCGTCGAACACCACGCGACCGAGACTCGCGGCGCGCGCACCGAGCGCGGGGTCGGCCACGAGCTTCATGCCTGGCGTGTCGCGCTCGACGATGAACATGCGCGGACCCTTGCCAACGAGGCTTGCGGCCACGAGCAAGAAGTCGGCGTTCTCGGCCAACGGCACCAGCGACTTCTCGCCCTTGAGCAAGAAGCCGTCGCCGTCGATCGTGGCGCGCGTGCGCATCTCGTTGGGGTCGAAGAGCGGACGCGGCTCGGTGATGGCGACGCTCGCCTTGGGCGGCGTGGTCTCGGTGAACGCAGGCAAGTACCTGGCTTGCTGATCGGCAGAGCCCCAACGCACCAAGGCATTGGCCACGCCGATCGGCGCGAGCGCCGCGAGCGCGAGACCGAGATCGCCGTACGCGAGGTCTTCGGCAACCAGCACGCCCGTCACCACCGAGGCTTCCGTCGCGGTGCCGCCGAGCGTCTCGGGTACGGCGAGCTGCGCAAGGCCCAGCTCGGACAGCTGCGCATCGAAGCCTTCCGGCGCCGCACACGCGGCGTCGGCCTTGATCGCGGCGGGGCGAATCACCTCGCGAGCGAAGCGCTGCGCCATGTCGCGAATCATCTGCTGCTCTTCGCTGACGTTCAGATCGAAGAGATCGCTCGCGCGCGTGGTCTGCGCGAAGCGCTCCGGCCGCACCAGCTTTTGCACCGCCTTGAACTGCCTCGCCACCGCAGCGCCGGCCTTGAAGCCTTCGCGCACCGCCGTGTGTGCCACCGCCTGCGCGGGCTTGAACAAACCCAAGCGATGCACGAGCGGCGAGCCCGAGAAGCGATTGAGCATGGACAGAGACGCGGAGATGGGATTCTTGCTCACGACGAAGATCTCCTGCCGACTAACGAACAAATAGGGCGGTGCGCGTCAAGCGCACCAGCTCTGCGAGATGTCTTTTCTCGACTTCGGCGCGCGCCGTGCTGGAAGCCAGCCCGTCCGAAGCCAACGCCATGGTCACGGTGGAGAGACTGCCCACCGTGGCCACGACCAGCAGGACCACGTGCAGCACATACGATTCAGCGTCGACCTCGGCGTGCACCAAGCCGACTTTTTGCCCCTCGCGGATGTACTCGGCGACGAGCAAGAGCCACGGACGCAGGTGCTCCATGATCATGCGCTGCGTGCCCTGCGGGTTGTCGAGCAGCTCTCGCGCCAAGAGGCGTGCACGGTCGCGGTCCGCATCGAAGAAGCGGATGAGCTCTTCAGTGAGCGCCGTGAAACGACGCTGCCCGCTGGTGACCGCCTGTAGGATCTGCGGCAGCGTGCTGCGCCAATGCACGAACACGTGCTCGAGCACCGCGCGCCGCAGCACTTCCTTGGATGGGTAGTGGTAGAGCAATGTCTGCTTCGCCACACCAACCTCGTCGGCGATGCTCTGCAGTGACACGCCCTCGTAACCATGCGACGCGAACAGCTTTGTCGCAGCGGCCCGGATCTGTGCCGAGTTGTCCACGGCAGGTTGTCTACCAGACGGTAGATAGACGTGCAAGACCCAGTGGGCACAGCGCAAGCAATACACGGTGGAAATAGGCTAGTCTCGTTGCGCCGGCCGACGACCGGGCTGCCGACCCGCTTGAAACTGTGACTACCATATGGTAGCCAACGCTCGACCGCTTGGTAGACTGCGTCCTCTCCAACTCGAGGTGTGCTGGCCATGGTCTCGTCATTGCACGTGCTGCGTCAGGGAACCATGCTCGCGACGCTGGGCAAGACGGCGATCGGCGCCTTACGACAGAGCCGACAGCGCGCGCACGAGCCGGGCGCTGCACGACCGCCTGTCACCACACCGTCGGCAGAGATCACGCGCACTTTCGCGCCGCTCTCGCCGCGCTTGCTCGACGACTACGTGCAGCACGTGGGCGGCGACCCGCGCGCGTACCGCAACGAAGTGCCGCCGCACTTCTTTCCGCACTGGGCCATGCCCGTGGCCGCACCCACGCTGCGCGACCTGCCCTACCCGCTGACACGCGTGCTCAACGGCGGCTGTCGCGTGCAGATCAACCAGCCGTTGCCGCGCAACGAAGCGCTGATCGTGCGCGGCAAGCTCACGGACATCGACGAAGACGAGCGACGCGTGGTGCTGACGCAGCGAGTCGTCACGGGCACCGCGAGCGCGCCCAATGCGCTGATGACCGACATCTACGCGATCGTTCCGCTGGGTGGTGGCAAGGACAAGGGCAAGGCGGCCAAGGAAAAGCCGCGCGTGCCGAGCGACGCGCACGAGATTGCGTCGTTTCGGCTCGGCAGCGACGCCGGCTTGTCGTTCGCCAAGCTCACGGGCGACTTCAATCCCATCCACTGGATTCCGCTCGCCGCGCGCGCGGCCGGCTTTCCGAACGTGATCCTGCACGGATTCGGCACCTTGGCGCGCGCATATGAAGCGCTCAACCGCGGCGTGTTCGGCGGTGACGTGCATCGACTGAAGGTGCTCGACGTGAAGTTCACGCGACCGCTCGTGCTACCGCACGACCTGAGCGTGTTCGTGCGCGCGCACGGTGCCGACAGTGAAGTATTCGTGGGCGATGCCCTTGGCGGGCCGGCCTACATGACAGGCCGCTTCGAGACCGGAGAACGATCATGAGTGATCTACTGCTTTCGCTGAGCACGAGCCCGTTGGCACGCAGGCTGGTGACCAGCGCCAAGCTGCCCATCCCGATGCCGGAGAAGCTCGCGCGACCGAGCGGCCCCGCGGTGGAGCGCTTCCTCGAAGGCACGACGGCGCTGGTTGCTGGCGATGGCGCGCTCGGCAGCGTGCTCGCCCACGTGTTGCCGCGCGCGGGCGCCAAGACGCTGGTGGCTTCCGATGCACTGGCTCGCGTGTTTGCCGGCCCGTGCGAAGCCTTCGGTCGACCGCTGCACATGCTCGCCGAGAGCGACGCGCAGCGCACCGACAAGGCGCATGCGCTGGTGTTCGATGCCACACGCGTGACGAGTCCGGCCGAGCTGAAGCGGCTGTACACCTTCTTCCACGCCTACTTGCCGCGGCTCGCGCGCTGCGGTCGCGTGCTCGTGCTCGGGCGGCCGGCCGAGAGCGCGAACACGCTGGCGCAAGCGGCCGCGTACAACGCGCTCGAAGGCTTCAGCCGCTCGCTCGCGAAGGAGATCGGCGGCAAAGGGGCCACGGCCAATTTGATCATCGTCGCCGAAGGCGCCGAGCCGCGCGCGGCGGCCGTGCTGCGCTTCTTCTTGTCGTCGGCTTCGGCCTTCGTGAGCGCGCAACCACTGCGTGTGAGCGCACAGGCGCAGTGGAACGGGGCCGACGCGTGGGAGCGTCCGCTGGCGGGCAAGGTGGCGCTCGTGACCGGCGCGGCGCGCGGCATCGGTGCCGCCACTGCGCACAGCCTTGCAGCCGAAGGTGCGCAGGTGGTGTGCCTCGATCGGCCCGAAGACGACGAGCCGCTGAGCCAAGTGGCGCGCGACATCGGCGGTTCGGTGCTGCTCGCCGACGTGAGCGCGAGCGACTCGGCCGCCAGCATCGCGGCGCAGCTGAAGAAGACCCACGGCGGTGTCGACATCGTCGTGCATAACGCTGGCGTTACGCGCGACCGCACGCTCGCGCGCATGCAGGAGAGCGGCTGGGATCAAGCGCTCGGCATCAACCTCGAAGCTGTGGTGCGCATCACCGAGGCGTTGCTCGACGGCACGCTGCGAGACCAGGGCCGCATCGTGAGCCTGTCTTCGATTGCAGGCATCGCCGGCAACATGGGCCAGACGAACTACGCGGCGTCGAAGTCCGGCGTGATCGGCCTCACTCGTCACCTGGCGCGTCAGCTGGCAACACGCGGCATCACGGTGAACGCCGTGGCGCCGGGCTTCATCGAGACGCGCATGACCGCGGCGGTGCCCATGGTGGTGCGTGAGGCCGGACGGCGCTTGTCGGCGCTCGGCCAAGGCGGGCTACCCGAAGACGTGGCGCGCGCCATCACCTTCCTGTCGCTGCCCGGCAGCGCAGGAGTCACGGGTCAGATTCTGCGCGTCTGCGGTGGCGCGTTGATTGGTGCATAAGGAGACGGTCGCATGGCGGACAAGACTGCAAAGAAGGGCGGCCGTCGTGCCGTGGTCGTGGGCGGGCTGCGTACGCCGTTCGCGAAGGCATTCACCGATCTGATGGAGCTCGACACCATCGCGCTCGGTGTGGCTGCGGCCGAGGGTTTGCTACGCAAGCTCGAGCTGCCCCGCGACCAGATCGACGCCATCGTCTGGGGCGGCGTGGTGCTGCCACCGCTGTCGGTGAACATCGGGCGCGAGATCGGGCTCGATCTCAAGCTGCCAGCTTCGGTCGAAGGCATGACGGTGACGCGCGCTTGCGCGTCCGGCTTGCAGGCCATCACCAGCGCGGCTTCGGCGATCGAGCGCGGCGACGCCGATGTGATTCTCGCGGGTGGCTCGGACTCCACCAGCAACGCGACCATCGCGTTCCCGAACAAGCTCACGCACACGCTCGCGCCGATCGCGCTGTCGGGCAAGGCCACGGCAGCCGACATCCTGGGCGCGCTCGCGCAGCTCATGCCGCTGTCGGAGATCTTGCCGCGCCAGCCGCGCATCGCCGAGCGCACCACCGGCGAGGTGATGGGCGAGTCCGCGGAGCGCATGGCACAGCGCAACGAGATCTCGCGCCAGGCGCAAGACGAGCTCGCCCTGCGCTCGCATCAGCGCGCCGCCAAGGCCATCGCCACCGGTCGCTTCGACGACGAGGTCACCAAGGTGCAGACGCCCAAGGGCTTCGTGCACACCGATCAGCTGGTGCGCGCCGACACGAGCGCCGAGAAGCTCGCCAAGCTCAAGCCCGTGTTCTCGAAGACCGGCACGGTGACAGCTGGAAATGCGAGTCCGCTCACCGACGGCGGCGCCGCCGTGCTGCTGATGAGCGAGGAGAAGGCGCGTGCGCTCGGCTACAAGCCGCTGTGTGCGCTGCGCTCGTGGTCGTACGTAGGCGTGGACCCCGCCGATCAGCTGTTGATCGGCCCTGCGATCGCCGTGCCCAAGGCGCTGGACCGCGCAGGCGGCCTGACGCTCGCAGACATGGACATCGTGGACATGCACGAAGCCTTTGCAGCTCAGGTGCTCAGCGTGCTCAAGATGCTGGGCAGCCAGGCATTCGCGCAGGAACGCCTCGGCCGCAACACGGCAGTGGGCAACATCGACCCCGAGAAGCTGAATGTGTACGGCGGCTCGATCGCGATCGGCCACCCCTTCGCGGCCACCGGCGTGCGCATGGTGACGACGATGGCGAACGAGCTGGCAAGAACGTACAAGCAGTTCGCGCTGCTGGGGATCTGCGCCGCAGGTGGCTTGGGCGCAGCGGCGGTGCTCGAGCGGGTTTGAGGAAAAGCCACGGGCCCCCACCTGCGAGGGTGAGAGCCCGTGGCCGAGTTACCGAGTTGCGACAGACGTCAGCGGGCCTTGTGGACCAGCGTCACGTCTTCCGGCTTACCCGCGGCGTGACAGGTCGCACAGGCTTCTTGCCCGGTCGACGCCGCCGTCTGGCTGAGGATGTGTCCCATCTCAGGCGCAGTGTTGTGGCAACCCTGGCAAGCCATCGTGTACGGCTTGACCGGGGTGACCTGTTGGGTCGGATGGTTGCGATCGGTCGGCGTGTTCCAGGCGGTCGCCGTGCCGTGGCACACCGCGCAGTTCTTCGACCCGCCCGGCATGGCCGGGAAGGTGTCCTTGTGTGCGCTGTGCAGGAACGTTCGGAAGTTGTACGTGATGTACTGCGGGTCCGTCGGCAGGTTGGTGGTGGCCCAGTTGCCACCGAGACCGCCCTCGCCGTGGCACATCAGACAGGTCTCGGCGCCGCGACGACCGGCACCGTGCCACGCAAGGTCCGCGTGACAGCGATTGCAGGCGTTGGGATCCGAGATCAGGCTGTAGGGCTGCAGCGTTGTCGCACCTCCGTAGAGGTAGTCCTGCTGCGCGAGGTGGCTGGTGCCAGTGTACGTCTGGAGCTCGCCATTGCTGTTGGGCTCGATGACGTCGCTCTTGCGGGTCGCGAACATGGCCACCGTGTAGGTGCCCGCGATCAGGCTCTTGCCGGCCCAGTTGCCAGTGGTCTCGTCGAAGATCTGCGAGCCGTTCGGCGGTTGGTAGAACACCGCCTGCAGCGTGTCGGCCACGCTGCGCTTCCAGCCGAAGGTGCCGTTGGTGCGGTAGGTCATGACCACCGCAGCACCGGCGGCCGGAGCCGCGGTGAAGGTGATCGTGTTGGCCGCACCGGTCGTGAGCAGCGTGTAGTCCACGCCCTCGAGCTGCGCCACCAAGGCTGCTTTCTGCACGGCACCGCTGGGGTGCACCCAGCGCAGCGGCGTGCTGAGGAACACGCGGTTCTTGGTCGCGTCGATACCGCGCACGAGGGCGTATTCCTCGCGCGCTGTTCCGACCTCGAGGACCACGTAGTTGTTGGCCGCAAGGCCCGCGATCTTGGTCACGTCGTCCACGGCCACCTGGCGGTCCATGAACTTGGTGGGCGTCACCAGCACTGCGGTGCCGGTGGGCGCCGCCGTCCGCTGCCACACCGACTGACGACCGAACCACACCGGCCCGTTGGCCGCCGTGAACGTGGTGGTGGTCGTGTCGCCGATGCCCATGACCTCGACGGGGATGTCCATCGGGAAGTTGCGGGTGTACGTGGCCGCGGGCGCCACGTAGTCGTAGTAGATGCGGTCGTTGGCGGCGAAGGCAGCACTGCCCGCGACGACCACGAACGCAACCTGGTTGGGAGCCGGCGTCTTGACGAGCACGCCATTCCAGACCGTGGACGCCGATGCGGCCGTGGCGCCGATGCTGACGTTGAACGCCAAGCTCTTGTCGGTGGACACGAAGCGTGTGCTCGTGCTTCCAGCGGCCGAAGCCGCCGGCAGCGTGCCAGTGCCCACTGAAGTACCGGCGACCGAAACCGTGAAGTTGCGGGCGTCGGCGAACTGCACCTTGAACGCACCAGCGGGTGCCGCGGGCGCGATGTAGAAGTTCGCGAGCGATGCACCTGACGGGAACGTGCTGGTCGCAGCACCCAACGTACCGGTGCCGAGCGCGCTTGCGCCGCTCGCCGTACCCACCACGTTGAAGGCCGTCGATGTGGTGAACAGCAGGGTCAGGGTCTCCGACTGCTGCGTCGCGCCAGCGCCGAACACCTTGAAGAGCGAGCCGTTGCCGGTGCTTGCAGCGCCGACCACGGTGCGACCTGCGAAGTCGAACGGTGCGAACTGCACGCCGGTGGTGCTGGCGTAGGGGAAGAACGCCTGACGATTGGTCGTCGGGCCGGTGGATACCCAGCTCATCGCGTCGAGCATGTACGGCGCCAGGTCCGCGCCCGCACCGTCCTTGACGCTCCAGGTAATCTTGAGCGGGTCGCCTGCCTTGAACGTGCCATTCGCTCCGGTGCCGCCGCCGAGCGCCGTGATGGCAAGCACTGGCGAGGGTGTCACCGCCTGATCGACCGCCACGTGATGGTGCGACTCGGGCACACCGTCGGCGCCCGGAGTGGCGTGGCAGATTCCGCAATTCGTGTCGTTGGCTTGCGCCGGCATCGTGCCGTTCTTGGCGGCCTTGTAGGGCTTGGTCCAGTCGATGTCGTCGTGGCACGAGCCACACGCGCGACGCGACAAGTTCGTGGCGATCAACGCGGCGTCCTTGGGCGCTGTGACCGCGTTGTTGGCGCCGGTGCCGTGACACATGTCGCAAGAGACGATGCCCTTGCGGATGTTGTCATCCATCGTGCGCTGCGACAGCGTGGCGCCGGCAGCGACCGTGCTGACGAGCGCCGAGTAGCCATTGCGCCGCGGCATCGCGGTTTGGTAGCTCGGGATGACCGGGAACTGAATGGTCGAGAAGTCCGCAGCCACGCCGCTACCGCCAGCGATCTGGTAGGGGATCGCCTTGGTGTTGTCGTAGATACGGTTACCGCTGGCGTCCACGCTCACGCCGTTGACCGACGGCAAGTGGATGGAGTTGTGCAGCTTGTGAATCATCACGCGGAACTCGACCGTGACGTTCGTGTTGTCGGTGCACTTGTTGGCAACGCAGGTCGAGCCGGCAGGACATGCCGGGTCGCCAGAGTTGCCGCAGGTGGCGCCGTTGGTGCCGATACTGGCGCCGTCCTCGGCACCAGCCGTGTGGCAGGTGACGCAGAGATTGACGTCGCGGTAGGTGCCGCCGTGCATCTGCAAGGTTTGGTGGCACTGGTTGCAGTTGGCCGTGGTGACGAGCTCGGGGTGCGTCGTGACGGTGGTGGCGCTGCCGACCTGGACGTCGATGGTGGCGGTGCCTGGGTCGCGGGTGGAAGCGCCAGCGATCAGGTAGTTCTTGTAGGCGGCCACCGCGATCCTGTAGGTGCCGGCAACCAGCGGGCCCGTCAGCTCACCCGTGGTGAACTTGTCCGTGTCGTGCATCGGACCTGGATAGTTCGTGGGCAGTGCAGTCGTGAACGTGTACGTGTAACTGCCGTCTTGATTGGCCACCGCATTCGCCGCGAGGTCCACCAGGGTCCTCTTGCTGGTGTCGGTCGGGATGATGTGCTGGTAATTGTTGGACGGTCCCGACATCCACGCTTGCAATCCGTCGAGCTGGGACAGCCCGAGCGTGGCGCCAGCCGTGGTCTGCACGGTGAAGTGCACGACGGGCTTGTCGCCCGCCTTGAACGATTGGTCGCTGTTGGTTCCGCCGGTCACGCCGAGGATCTTCACGACCACGCCCGGCATGTTGTCGGTCAGGGCGAGGCTCGTGGCGATCGGTGCATTGACTGTCGCCCAGGTGCCATCGGTGCAGCTGATGAGCTTCGAGCCGTCGGCGTTGGTTGCGACGCTGCACGAAGAACCCGCGGCTCCGGTCGAGCCCGTGGCACCGTCGTGGATCGTCACGTTGCTGCCGTCGCTGCAGGTGATGGTGCTCGTAGCGTTGGCATTGGCGACGGCGGTGCAATTGGCCGGTGTGCCATTCGCGCCATCGTTGAGCGTCGCGACGGTGGTGCCGCACTTGACCGTGCTGGTGCTGTTGCCGTTGTCGACGACGGTGCACGACGTGCCGTTGGCGCCCTTGGCACCGTTGGTGCCATTGGTCCCGTTGGCGCCCTTGGTTCCGTTTGTCCCGTCCGTTCCGGCCTTGCCGTCAGCGAGCGTGATCGACGCGTTGCCTGGGCAAGCGATCGTCTTGGTCCCGTCGCCGTTGTCCTTCACCGTGCAAGGTTTGGCGTTTTCACCAGGACTACCCTGTGCGCCCTTGTCTGCCGAGCAGGCCGAAGCCAGCACGGCGGCGACGACCACCACTCGATATCGCAAGCCTGTCATTCTGCATGCTCCTTCGCTCGGACCACCGACGGAACACCCGACGGCTAAGTGACCATCACTAGCCCACGGCAAGAACGCCCGATGACCGCCACGCGGTTTGAGCTTCAACCAGAAGCTCGACGCGTGGGGTTCCGGTGCGGCCGGGACCAGTACTGCGTCCTACCTATTCCCTGCCAACGCCAGCGCCATTGATGCGCATCAAGAACTGCGCGAATTCTGCGACGCGCCTTATCCTTCGGTCGCGCGCCCCTCGAAAACCCGGGTCGACAGGGGGCTGGGTCGATCACCAACGCGGAGCAGCCGCGTGGGAGAAGGTGCGCGCAGAGATCGTCCCATCGCTGCGGGGCGAGCTGGCTGGGTCAGCCACGTCGCTCATGACGAGCTCGTCACCGCCACCTTATACATAGAGCGCTCCTAAGCGTACTCCTGCGCCAGCATGCGGCAGATCGGGTTGTCCGACGCACGTGCGGCACGCAGCAGCTCATGCTTGTCGACCGCGACCCGCGACAAGCTCGGACTATGCCGCATCAGTAAACACCTCCACTGCGCCGTACGGGCTCGCCTGTCGTCGCTTCGCGATCGCGCCTGCGCCGATACGGCATAATCCGCGACGCGGCATAACGAAGTGGAACGCGATCTGAGGACCTGGGTGCTCGATCGAAAAACGTGGCTTTGCTGCGGGCACAACGAGAGCACGCGACGAGCTGCCGACGGACGACTCGACCAGCGAGCGTGCCGTCCCGGATGGATAGTCGCTCGCTTACATATCCCCGCTTCCAAGAACGACCATTGACGCGAATCAATGGACCGAGATATTCGCTTGCGCCGGTGCGTGGTCGATGCGTGTACGCAGCGTGCACAGCTCGCTTGCGGCGCGAGCTTCAGCCATCGTCCGTTAGCTGCAACGATTCGATGCGTAGACTCTCGACGAATGCCGACCCCGTCCGTATGTGATGGGCGTTGTCCATGGAGGACTCAGCAAGACCCTCGCTGCGGCCTACGCCGGCCAGCAGCTCGAGCCCAGGCTCGGCCGCACCGGCGCGAACCCGCGCGACCAACGTGCCCGTCGTCACGACAGGGCGCGGTTGGGCGGCGCGTCTGGTCGAGACAGGACGCAGTACCTTCGAGGCGATCGACCCGGCGCTGAGCCCGCGCTTTTTGTTCGGCTCCATCGGTGGGCTCTTGCTCGGCGTGATCGCCCTGACCATCTACGTGCGTTCCGGCGACACGCTCCAGCCCGTGAAGGTGCGGCTACGGGGGCCGGTGATGGCGGCCAGCGTGCCGTCCACAGCGCGCGTCCGCATCGTGGTCGCTCCGGTGTGGTCGTCGCACGAAGCCTTCGCTCCGTATGAGGCGTTGGCGCGCTACCTGGGCGAGAGGCTGCGGACACCGGTGGTCGTCGCACAGCGCCGTACGCAAGGCGAGGTGGCGGACCTGCTGGCTGCGGGGCACGTGCAGGCCGGCGTGCTGAGCGAGGGCGCGTACCTGCACCTGCGCGCGCATGCAGCCGCGGTCGACGCGCTCGTGGTGCCGGTCACACACGGTCAACCGCGACACGAGTCACTGATGATCGTGGCGGCCAACAGCAAGCTCTACTCGCTGCCCGATCTGCGCGGGCATTCGTTTGCGTTCACCGATCCGTATTCGCTGACGGGTTATTACGAGCCGCTGGATGCGGTGCTACCGCTAGCCGGTGCATGCGCGGGCTTCTTCTCGCGGACGATCTTCAGCTACGCCGACGAGGACAGCATGCGCGCGGTGCGCGACGGCAGTGTCGACGCGGCTGCGGTTTCCAGCCACGTGTTCGAGCAAGAGCTGGACAAAACGCCCGGGTGGCTCGGCTCGCTGCGCGTGATCCGCAGCTCGGCGGACTACGGCAGAGGTCCGCTCGTGGTGCCCGCGACACTCGATCCGGCCCTGCGTAACTCGCTGCGCTCGGCGTTCGTGCAGATGCACGAGCAAGCCGACGGTCGTGCGGTGCTCGCGGCGCTTCACATCGAGCGGTTCATCGAGCCGCCGCCCGGGCTCTACGATTCCGCGGCGGCGATCATCGAGCAGGTCGAAGCCGCGCCCAAGGTCCGGCCATGAAACACGAAGCCTTGAAGCTGCGTACACGCATCGGCTTCCATTTCTTGGGCCTGGTGGGCACGTGGACGTTGTTCGTGATGGTGCTGCTCGGTCATCGGCTGTCGGAGAAATCGCAGGAGCTGTTCCGCAGCCAGGGTGCCGAGCTGGCACACAGCTTGGCGGTGGAATGTACGCCGTTCGTACGACATGAGGAGCTGGCGTCGCTCTCCGCCTTCTTGATCGAGCGCATGCACCGAAGCACGGATTTGCGCTACATCATCGTGCGTCGTCCCGATGGGGAAGTCTTGGCCAGCACGTTTCCCGGCGGAATTCCCGTCGATTTGGCTCGGCTTTCGCACGCAAGGGTGGCGCAACCTGATGTCCGTGTGCAGCTAGTCGATACGGAACGCGAGCGCCTCTTCGACTACAGCGCGCTGGCGTCCAACGTCCAGGTACAGATGGGCTTGAGCCTCACCTCGGTCCAACTCTTTGCGCAGGAAGTTACGATGTACATGCTGTGGATCGGCGTTGCGGCGTTTCTCGCGGTGCTGGGCGTGACGTTGCATGTCAGTCGACCGGTCGAAGCGCTGGCCAGCGCCATCGTCACGCAATCGGGCATGCCGCTCGAATCTGCGTTCGACGGCACGCTCGAGACCTCGGCCCTCGCCGGCTGGTTTCAACACATGTCGCAGCGTCTGGACGAAAGTGCTCGCCGGCTCGACCAGTCGAAGAAGCTCGCGTACCTGGGCGAGATCGCGGCCAGCATTGCGCACGAAGTGAACAACCCCCTGGGCATCATTGCGCTCAACAGCGGTTTCTTGTCCAAGCGCGCGGGAACGGGTGAGGTCAGTGGTCCGGCGGCCCACGAGATCGAGCGGATTCGAGCCGCTGCAACCCGAGCGACCTTTGCAGCGCAGCAGCTGCTGCAGGTCGCGCGCTACTCGACGCGCAAGACGGAGACGCGCCGCAAGGCGTTCCGTCCAAAACCGATGATCTCCGAGACCGTCGATCTGTTGCGCGATCGCATCCGTGTGTCGCGCTGCCGGGTCAACGTGGAGGTGGCCGACGATCTGCCGTCGCTCGTGCTCGATGAGCAGGGCGTGCAACAAGTGCTCTTCAACTTGCTCACCAACGCACTCGACGCGACGCCGCCCGACAAGGAAATCACCGTGCGGGCGGAGGTCAGAGACGACAGCTTCGTGCTGACGGTGATCGATCAAGGCAAAGGTATGACCGAGGAGCTGCTGCAGCGTTGCACCGATCCGTTCGTGACCACGAAGGACGCCGGCAAGGGCACTGGGCTAGGTCTTGCGATCTCCGATTCGATCGTACGGGGGCACGGGGGAAAGCTTGTTTTGGCGAGTCAGCTCGGCCTGGGCACGACCGCCACCGTTTACCTTGGATTGGATCCGCCATGACCCACGAACGTGTTCTCCTGGTCGAAGACGACGAAGACATGCGGGCGAGCCTGCGGCAGGTGTTGGAAGATGCCGGCCACAAAGTGTTGGAGGCGGCGGGGGCCAGCGACGCGGAGCCGCTGCTTCTGACCGAGGTCATCGACCTCGTGATCACCGACCTGCGCATGCCCAACGGCGGCGGCGAAGACGTGCTCAAACACGTCAAGGCGATCACGCCCGGCACACCGGTGCTGGTGGTCACGGCGTATCCGAGCGTCGAGTCGGCGATCGAATCGTTTCGCGGCGGCGTCGCCGACTACCTGCTCAAGCCGTTCAGCGGACCGCAGCTGCTCGAGGCAGTTGGCCGGGCGCTGGCGGCGCGACGAGCCGGCGATCGCGCAGCGCTGTTGCGGCACCTCGGCGCGCGCGCACCCGACATGCCGCACATGATCGGCGCGTCGCGCAGCTTCGCGGCAATGCTCGCCACGCTCCGGCGTTTCGCACCGCTGGAAGGTGCCGTGCTCATCCACGGCGAGACGGGCTCCGGCAAGGAGCTGGTGGCACGCACGATTCATGCGCTGTCGCGGCGCGCCACTGGACAGTTCGTGGTGGTCAACTGCGCGGCGATTCCAGAGAACCTCATCGAATCGGAGCTCTTCGGCCACGAGAAGGGCGCGTTCACCGGCGCGATTGCAGCAACACAGGGCTTGTTCGAGGCCGCCAACGGCGGCTCGCTGTTTCTCGACGAGGTGGCCGAGCTCTCGCCGGCTGCGCAAGCCAAGTTGCTGCGGTGTCTGGAGGAGCGGGCCGTGCGCAGGGTTGGTGCACTGCGGCCACGCCCAGCCGACGTCCGCATCATCGCTGCGAGCCACAAAGACCTGGGCGTGCTGGCGCAGGAAGACAAGTTCCGAGAAGATCTGCTGTACCGACTGGCCGTGTTGGAAGTGCGCGTTCCGCCACTGCGTGAACGCCCGGAAGACGTGGCAACCCTGGCGGTGCACTTCCTCGATCGCCTGCGTGCCGAAACCAACCGCGAGATCGTCGGCTTCGACGAGGACGCCATCGCCAAGCTCGCCCACCACAGCTGGCCCGGCAACGTTCGCGAGCTGCAGAACGTCGTGCAAAAAGCGTTCGCCAACGCTGCACCGCCGTTGATCGGCGGGCTCGACATCACGTTCCGTTCGGCGGGAGGCGCCGCCGCCAACAGAGGCGAGCTCACCTCGGCGCTCGACACCTTCGAGTCCACACACGTCACCGATGTGTTGAAGTTGCACGGTGGGAACATCACGCACACGGCCAAGGAGCTCGGCATTCATCGCACGACCCTGCAGCGGCTGATCAAGCGCCTGGGTATCGCCGAGTCGGATGCGCCCTGAGCCGCGCGTAAGCACGCCGCCGATGCAGCTGCTGCTGCGCTGACTGCTGCATGCGCGCATCAGTGCTGCGGCGGCGCAGCAGCGCAGCTGCTGCGGCGTGGCGTGGTCGCCGCAAGATCTGCCGGCAAACTGCGGTTGCAGCTGCGCTCGGGAGTCGGCACGGTACGTGTAATAGCGGATGGGCAGAGGTGCTTCTGCCATGCGTACCGCCTTCAAGACCCCGAGTCCCGTCCTGCTTGGCTGCCTCGTCATGATGGCAGTCGGTGTCCCCGGTGTGCTCGACCGCATCGCCAACGGTCAGCCCGCGAGCCCACAGCTCATTCCCTGGGGCCTGTGGATCGCGGTGTACACCTTCTTCTCAGGCATCGCCGCTGGCGCTTACGTGGTGGCCGCTCTGGCGTACGTGTTCGACTATCGGCGCTTCCGGCCGCTGGTGCCTTTCGCGCTGCTGGTTTCGCTGGTTTCGCTGGTGTCTGCCATCGTCTTCGTTCTGGCGGACCTCGGACATCCCGAACGCGCGTTCCACATCCTGTTGCGTTCCAACACCCGCTCGATGATGGCGTGGGTCATCGGACTGTACAACGTGTTCGGGATCGTGCTGGTGACGATGCTCGGCGTCCTGCTACGCCCGGCCTTTGCCCAGCGCGCAGCTGAGGGCGGCGGACGGCTGTCGAAGTTTCTGGCCTTCGGCTACGTGCACGGCGCGCCGCCACCGGATGATTCGTTTGGCCTGAAGCTGCTGGGCATGGTGGGCTTGGCCTGTGCCCTGGGCCTGGGCGGCGGCGTGGGCGCGCTGTTCTCCGTGCTGGGTAGCCGGGCCTTCTGGCACTCGGGCCTGTTCCCGATCACCTTCTTGATCTCGGCGCTGTTGTCGGGTCTGGCGTTCGTCCTGGGTGGCGCCAGCCTGCTCGGGCGCGGCGGCAACGCGTTCAAGGGCACGCTGCTGATTCTCGGACGCCTGATCGGCTACCTGCTGGTCGTCGAGATGATCATCCTGCCTGCCGAGACGCTGATCGTCATCAACGGCGGGATCCCTTCGCACATCAGCGTGCTCAAGGCGATTGGCGCGGGCCCCTATCCGTGGGTGTTCTGGATCCTGCAGGTCGGCATCGGCATGCTCTCCGCGCTCTTGCTGGTCTTCCTCCCGAAGCGCACGTCGCTCGCGGCGGTGTCAGTTGCATCGCTGTGCGTGCTGGTCGGCGTCTTCGCCTTCCGCCTGAACTTCGTCATCCCGCAGCTTGCCATCGGTGACTTCGCGATCTCCGACGGTCAGGGCACGTACCTGCCCGACCTGGTCGAGTGGTCGCTGGTCGCGTTCGGTGCGGGCCTGGCGGGCACGATGCTGTTCATCGGCAGCAAGCTGCTGCCCGTGTTTTCTGGAAATACGCCGCTCGACTTCGAGTTGGCCACGCGATGGGTCGCGCGTCCATGGAGCGGCTTGCTTCGTCATCAGGAAGAGTGGAGGTGAGTCATGGGCACCGAGCAAACAATCTTCATCGCAACGGCTGCCATCGCGTTCGGCACCGCACTTCTGGCTGTGATCACTCAATGGCTCAAGGCCGACGAGCTCGCCGCAGGCATGGAAGAAGACGTACGCATGAATCTCGACCGGATGCGCACCGCTGCACAGGATCCACCCGAAAGAGTCGCCATCGCGCGCGCCGAAGCGTTCGAGGGAGAGGCGCCGGCGCCCGCCCGCCTGGCCGATGACGAGACCGCGCTCTCGCGCTTGTTCCTGGGTTGGGGCGCGGCCGGTACCTTCACCGGCATGGCGCTCGGCGGCGTGATGTGGGGCGTCGTCGGCGCACTGATGGGAGCCGTCGTGCTCAGCGCCCTGTCGATTGCCTTGGTCGTCGTCGCAGTGCTCGTGGTCGACCACGCGCGGGCCAAGCTCGCGCAAGAGCGCGCGGCTGCGAAACCCAAGTCCGCTGCGCGGTACCCGCAATACGCGGAGTAGCCAGCGCTCCACTTCGCTCGTCACGCTGCGGCCCGTCGCCCTCCCAGCCCCACTGGGAGGGCGATTTTGCCTTACGAGCTAACGTAGTGTTATCGGACGTTGGAAACGTGGGCAAGGCAGCCGATCCCCGACGAAAGGTAAGAAGATGAAGAGTCAACCCAAGGCAGCAGGCAAAGCGGCCTCCAAACTCATCAGCGAAAAGATTAGCGACTTGGCTGACTGGAGAGGCAAGACACTCGCAAGGATGCGCACCCTGATCAGGGAGGCCGACCCTGAGGTCGTGGAAGAGTGGAAGTGGATGGGGACCCCGGTATGGTCCCATGACGGCGGCATCTGCACGGGAGAGTCGTACAAGTCGATAGTGAAGCTGACCTTCTTCAAGGGCGCTTCCTTGAAAGATCCTGCCAAGCTCTTCAACTCGAGCCTCGACGGGAACGTAAGGCGCGCCATCGACATTCACGAGGGTGAGGACATTGACGCCGATGCCTTCAAGGCGCTCATCCGCGCGGCCGTCGCTCTCAATGCTTCCGGCGCAAAGAAGTCCACGAAACGCAAGTGAGCATTCCGGGCAGCGCACCGGGGGATGCGCCCCCGTGCACCGCAGCGCCCTTGGTACTTCGACTACAACCGCTACGTGCTCTACGGCAACACGCAACACCAGCCCGTCACCGAAGCCTCAGACCTGCGTCATCGCCCTGATCCCACGCCGCTCGCGCTCTTTCAACGAGAACTCGCGGATCTTCTCCGCCAGGCCTTCGAAGCCGGGCAGCCCGTAGAGCGCCACACTGTGCTCACTTCGATCCGTGGTCTCCAGCCTCACGCAACCGTGGCCAAGCAGTCGCATGCCGAAAGGTTTCTCGACTGCAACATGTCACATTCGCGCTGACGCTTGGACGGCGTCTGGGAAGCAGCTGACACTCTTCCTGGATACACCTCTGGGCTACACGATCACGGCGCCAGCCGCCCTGGCGTGCGCGCAGCGCGCGCTCGCAGCCAACGCGCCCACAGGTGCGCTCGCGCCCAGTCAGTTGATCGGCACCGCGGCGATGCTCGCGCTGCCTGGCGTGGTGCTGCACGAAGACGGCGCCGGTGTGCAGCGCGTCGCGTGACCTGGCCGCTGCAAGAGCACGTGCAAGGGACATCCACGATGACGCTGCCGAGGCCGATCGGTTCGGCGGTGCGTGCGCAGTGGGGGCATTGAACGCAGGACGTCGTGCGTGGTTGCGCGGCGAGGATGCGCTGCGCGCAGTGAGGGCAGATGAGCGAAGTGGGGGCTGCGGATTTATTGCAGTGGGGGCAGTGCATCTCAGGCTTGCGTCGGACTCTTCACAGACGCTACTGCGAGCGAGCGTCGAAGCTCGGCAAGGAGCTGAAGCGCTTGACGTGGTGCTCCTCGTCG
>JADGRE010000249.1 GCA_017881185.1 Pseudomonadota bacterium
GGCAAGGCGCGACGAGGAGCAATAGCCAGCGCTATTGTGACGAGGAGCAACGCAGCCATGCGCGTTCGGGACAAGCGAGAACGCGTCAAAACCCCTCGGTCAAACCACTAGCCCAGGCGTCGGAGCTCGGGGCGCGTGTCACCACGTGCGTAGCTGTGCACATTCGGGACTCCCTCGGCACACTTGGCCCAGCAACGCAGCGTTGCACGACCGACTGCAATTCATTGGCCACGCGTAGGACCGTGCTTACTTCAGCCACGACCCGCAGTGGGTGCGTAGTAGCGGAAGCACCCGATGCGATGCGACAGCAGCCACGTCTGAGATAACTGTTTGTTGCACGCCGCAAAACGCTTCCGTCGCGAGCACGTGGGTGGTAAACGTTCCACCTGTCTTACTAGACTATTTCACCGAGTTTGCGCTGGATCAAGTCCGCGGGCGGGCCAGCGTTAGCGCTCAATCACCCCAACCTCGACAAGGGGATCACCATGACTCGCAAACGGATGGCTTGGTTTGTTTCGTTCGTGCTCTTCGGCGCCGGTTGCGCAGGCTCCAATGGCAAAGCGGGTACGCCCGGCGGCAAGGGCGATACAGGTGACACGGGCGCGAAAGGTGCAAACGGTGCGTCGTGCACGATCGTCGACAACAAGGACGGCACCAAGAGTGTCTCCTGTTCCGACGGCACGAGCGCTGTGCTTGCGAGCGGAACCAAGGGCGCGACCGGCGTGACCGGCGCCAAGGGCGCAACCGGTGCATCCGGTACCGCGGGCACCTCATGCAAAGTCGTCGACCACCACGACGGCACCAAGACCATCACGTGCACCGACGGCACGAGCGCTGTCGTCGCCGACGGCAGCAGCGGTACCAACGGCACCAATGGCACCAACGGCACCAACGGTAGCTCGTGCACGGTTGCGGACCTCGGCAATGCCACCAGGCAGATCACCTGCACCGACGGCTCGTCGGTCAAGGTCACCGACGGCGCCGATGTGCGCATCCCCAACTTCCACGGCTCGGCCTACCTGCTGTCGACCGGCGAGTACCTCAACGGCGCCAAGACCAAAGTGACCGCGACGATCTCGTCGGCCACCGCGGACGCCGCCGGCATCGTGAAGGTCAACTTCGACGTCGTCGATCCTGCGACGACCAAGAAGGTCACCACGCTGACAGCCGTCAAGGCGACGATCGCGCAACTCCTGCCGCCCGTAGCCAAGAGCCCACCCAAAGACTCGATCCCCTTCGCACGTTGGGTTCCCTACTTCATCAACACGGTCACTGCGGGCGGCGCAGCCTGCAACGCCAGCGGAGCGCAGGAATGGAACTGTCCGCCATGGAACACCGACCCTGCCGCGACCGCGTTCCAGGGCGGTTCGGACAGCACCGGCACGCTCACCAACAACGGCAACGGTAGCTACACCTACACGTTCAGCAGGGCAATCGCCGCGGTCACCGACCCGACCGACGGCACGACGCAGATCCCGTACGACGCGGCCGCGCGCGCACGCACGCATCGCGTCGCGATCATGATGGGCGGCCACAGCGGCCCCACGGCCACGGCGACCTTGGACTTCGTGCCCGACACGACGGCACTGAGCCTGACGCGCAACGTGGTCGACACCTCCACCTGCAAGACCTGCCACGGCACCGAGTTCAAAGCGCATGGTGGCGATCGACTCACGGTCGAGAGCTGCACGACCTGCCACACGCCGGGCATGAAGGACCCGCAGAGCGGCTCCTCGCTCGACTTCAAAGTCATGATCCACAAGGTCCACGCGGGCGTGGATCTCACCGCCTCCGCCGGCCTCGACGGCATCCTGTGGGATGACCCGGCCACCGCGATCGACGAGTCGGCCGACAATGGCAACGTGATCTGGGGCTTCAACAACTCGAAGAACACGTTCTGGAAGAACGAGTTCCCGGCCATGACGGCGAACTGCACCAAGTGCCACGACGGCACGGCCAAGGATTCCGACAACTACAAGAAGGTGCCGTCGCAAGCCGTGTGCACGTCGTGCCACGACAACCTCGACTTCACCGGCACCATGCCGGCCGGCACCATCCCGCACGCGGGCGGCGCCCGCAAGGACGGCGAGTGCGCAACCTGCCACGATTCCGACTCGGCCGGCATTGCGCCGTCCATCGTCGCGGCGCACGACTTCATGAAGAACGACGAGCGCAACATCCCGGAGTTCATCGCACAGCTGAGCTTCGTCAACCCGCCGGCCAACGGCACCTACTTCGTCAAGGGCGAGGCCCCGATCTTGAAGCTCGTGCTGCTCGACAACGAGGTCAGCGGCAACCCGGTGATCAATCCGACCTCGATGCCGTCGGAGGCTACGGGTGCCCAGGAAGGCTGCGCGCCTTCGACGCAGACGACCGCGCCTTATCTGCCGCACATCAAGTGCACCACCGCACGCGATAACGTGTTCGACAAAGCCATCGTCTACGTCCACGGTCCTCGCGCACGACGCATGCCTGCGCTCGTGTACGGAGCGCGCTCGCAGATCATCAGCACGGTCGCGCAGCCCTACAACCTGAGCGCGGCGGGCCAGACCCTGAGCGTCACCATCGATGGCGGCGGTGACATCATCACCAAGGAGCTGGGCGCGGACGTCGTGCGCTCGGGCATCATCAGTGGCGTGGCGCTCACGCGCACCACCGCGGCCGGCAGTGCCTGCAACTACGCCGACAGCACGTCGGTGGCAGTCACGGCTGCGGAGGTCGCCAAGTGCTTGAACGGCAACGCGGGCTTCGCAGCGCGCGCCCTCGCCTGGGATGCGGCCGGCTTCCTCGCCATTCGCAGCCGCAACTTCGGCAGCGTGCACTCGCTGCAGATGGTGTCGAGCGCAACGACCAGCACTTCGCTGGCCACGTTGTTCGGCAACGCAGCCGCCGTCACGGCGGTCAAGCTGGGCGCCGGCGGCGTCGACGTGCGCAGCGACAAGGCCAGCGTGCAGGGCGGCACCGTCACACGCGACAGCGGAGCCATCTACGTGCAGCTCGATCCAGTCGACGACCTGCCACCCGGCACCTACATTGCGACCATCGAGGTTGCTGATCGCAGCGCGGTATCTCCGCCGGCCGGACAGCCCACGACCAACTACAAGACGCCCACCCGGATCAAGTTCCCGTTCCAGGTGAAGACCCCGACCGACGAAGCGCCGCCGGCTGGCAACTGCAACCTGTGCCACCAGAACAAGACAGGTCAGGGTCAGGTCTTCGATCCAGTGCGTCACTACAAGGTGTTCGACGCAACGGCCATCGACCAGTGCGGTGCTTGCCACGACTACCAACCGGGTGGCGTGACGGGCTCGAGCTGGGGTAGCGGCGCCCGCGCCATCGCCAAGCGCGTTCACGCAGTGCACAACGGAGCAAACCTGCTCTACCCGGTCGTCACGGTCGACCACGCAGACGACCCTGCCAACCGCTTCTGGGACATCCAGTTCCCCCAGAACATCCGCACGTGTGACAATACCTGTCACGTGGACGGCAAGGGCCCGAACGACAGCGTCACTACCAGCGGCGTGTGGAAGACCCAAGCCGAGCGCATCCCCTGCATGGGTTGCCACGACAACGACGCCACGGTCGCTCACATGAAGTCGATGATCTACGATCCAACGCCGGCGGACATGTGGAGTGGTGACGAGCAAGAGGCGTGCAAGAACTGCCACTAGTCACTTACTGACGCGCGCGATCGACTAAGCGCGCGACTCCCCGAACGGGAGGGGCCAATCAGCCCCTCCCGTTTTGTTTTCCGCAGAGAAGAGAACTGACATGCGCAACGGCACGCGAGGCACAGCAGCAGCTTGGGCGTTGGTCCCTCTGTACTTGATCGGTCCGGTCGCATGCACGGACGCGCCGCCGAACCGCCCCGCTGGAGCGCAAGCCACGGCCGCGAAGCTCCCCTCGCTGCCTGCGAACGTGCTGGCGCAAGTGAACGACGTGGCGATCACCGCGAAGGACGTGGAGCTCGAGTCGGCGCCCCAGCAGGGGCACGAGCAAGCAGCGCCGGCCACGCAGACCGCAGTGCTCTACGCTGTGGTGCAGAAGGAGCTCGCCGCCCAGCGCGCCCTGGCGCTTGGACTGGCCTCCGACCCAGGCTTCCAAAAAGAGCTGAAGCAGCACGAGACCGAGCTGCAGGTGTGGAAACGCCGGCGTCTGTCCGAGCTGTTCTTCCGCAAGCAAGTCGACGAAGCCTCCATGGTCGACGACACCGAAGCCCGCAAGTACTACGACGCCAACGTCGACACGATCGGCAGCGAACCGCACCTGTTGCAGATCCTAGTGCGCGACGAAGCACGCGCGCAGGACGCATTGAAGGCGCTGCAAGCGGGCACGCCCTTCGAGGAAGTCGCGCGCAGCCAGTATCCGGGACTACCGCCGAGCGTGACTCCGTGGGACCTCGGCTTCGTGAAGTGGAACCAGATGCCCGATGCCTGGAGCGAGGCGCTGCGCACGCTGTCGCCGGGGCAAACCAGCGGCGTGTTGCGCGGACCCAAGGACCGTTTCTGGATCTTGCGCCTCGTGGAAAAGAGAAAGATCCAGCCGTCGTTCGAGGCGCAGCGCGCTGCCATCGTGAGCTTCCTGCGTAACCAGAAGATCGATGCGCGACGCAAAGCCGTGGAAGCCGAGCTCCAAGCGCAGGCCCAGGTCGTCTACCAGAAGAGCGCGCTCGGTCTGCCCGCGACGGCTGCCAAGCCCTGAGCTACGCGCTGCCTTGCTGCGCGAACCACTGCATCGCTTGTCGTTCGAGCCCCACGTGCTCGGGGAAGCCCACGTGCCCACCGGCGTCGATCCAGCGCACCGTCAGCTGCGGTGACGCCGCTGCCAGGTGCGCTTCGAACGCCCACGGCGGCACCATCGGGTCGTGACGCGAGGGCAACAGCAGCGTCGGGCACTGCAGCTTGTGGAGCTGTGGGCCCACGCTCATGCGCGCGTAGTAGTCGTCGACGCTCGCAAAGCCGTAGTGCGGCACGACCGTCAGCGTGTCCCACTCGCGGATGTGCTTCACCTGCATGATGCGTGACAACGGGGTCGGCACCGGATGACGCGCAGCGACGGCGGCGTAGATGTCTTTCAAGCCCGACAAGATGTGATTGCGGTACACCCACAGCCCGCGGCGATCGATGGCCGTCGCGCTCTTGTCGAGATCGAGCGGCGCACACACGGCGGCCACGCCAGCCAGACGGGCGTCTACGCGTCGGACCGCGGCATGCAACGAAACGTGGCCGCCCAACGAATAGCCGAGCACGAAGAGGCGCGTGTAGCGCGCGAGCTCGGGGCTGGCGAAGGCAGCGGCGAGGTCGGCTTCGAGGCCCGCGTGATAGAAGTCTTCGCCGGCACGGTCGGCTCCGCGCAGCGCCAAGCGCAGCGAGCTCCAGCCAGCGTCGTCGATCGCATGAGCAGCACGCACGCAGTAGTGCGAATCGAGCGCACCGCCGAGCCCGTGCACGACCACGACCAAGGTGTCGCTGCTCTCACGCTCGCGCAGCGCGCCGGTCAAACGCACGGCGCGAGCGCAACCGCCGTCCACAGTTGTCGACCACGGCTGCGCAGCCGGCGCCTGCTCGGGACGCAGGCGATGAACCACGCTCGGCCCCAGTGTCCACAGATGTCCCGTCCACGACATGCGAGGCGAGCTTAGCTGCAAACCGCGCCGACACCAGCCGGCATGTCAGGGGCTGGGCTCGCCTGCGCGCGGCATCGGCGCTACAAGCGCTGGCATGCGCCACTTCGTGGTGATCGGTCAGCGTGCCACCGCGTCACCCGACTTCTTGCTGGTGGACATCCCCAGCACGAGCGGCCGGCTCGATGTGATCTTGCGGGCGTTGCGCGCGGCACTCTTGGTCTCGCACGGGGTGCGCCGTGACACCACCGTGTACCTGGTGCTGCTCGGTGGAACACGCGCGCCGCGCTGCGTGCGCATCGATGGCTCGGCAGCGCGTTACCTGCGACCCGACGAGCGCAGCCTCGCAACCCTGCTGAAGAAGGTGCTGGCGACCGAATCGAGCGAGCCCGGCTTCGTGCCGGTGCGCACGGGTGTCGCGGTTGCGAGCGGTGGCCTCGAAGCGGTGCTCGACGTGCTGCCCGACGCACCGACGTTCCTGCTCGAAGAGGGTGCGCGCGACCTACGCGATCCGGCGTTGCAGCTGTGTGATTCGGTGTTCTTTGTCGGTGATCATCTGGGGCTGGACGCGGGAGTGCGCGCGCTGTTGCTGGAACGCGGTGCCACAGCCGTGGGTCTCGGCCCGGTCAGCCTGCACGCCGAAGACGCCATCGCGGTGTTGTCGAACGAGCTCGATCGTCGCGAGGCCGGCGCTTTGGGGTAGACTCAGGCGCATGTCCAAGGCTCGCCTGCCTCTGTCGGTCGTATCCGTCGCGTGCGTCGCGCTGGCGTTCGTCTCCCTCGGCTGCGGTGGCAAGACCAAACACCCTGCCCCGACCGATGCCGGCGGCACTCCGAGCGATGCCGCCAACGGCGGCGGCAACGACGGCGCCACGGACTCTGCCACTTCGAGCCACCACGACGCAGCCACCGATTCCGGCAAGGCAGGCGCAGGCAGCGACGCGGGCGACGGCGCAGACGCGGCACCTCCCGGCCCGATGATCAGCGAAAAGAGCTTCCCTGCAGCGCTGGCCAAAGCGTACTGCGCGGGCATCAAGTCCTGCTGCACCACGCCCGAGACCGACTGCGAAGCGAGCTTCGCCGCGTCCGTCAGCAGCGCGCTGACCGCGGCACACAACTACGGCAACCACTACTACCCGGAGCGAGCGGCCGCCTGCATCGATGCGGTGAAGGCGCTGAGCTCAGTGAAGTGCGTGACCTGGTATGCGAGCACGCAGCCCTCGCTCGCACCCTGCAACGCCACGGTAGACGGCACCGTCTTGCCGGGCAGAGTGTGCAGCGGACCCACGGTCTGCGCCCGTGGGCTCGAGCTCGACTCCGCACACGGCGGCTATGTGGGCTGCGGCAACTTGGGCGGCGCCGCGACCACACGCTGCCGCGCGTACGTGCCCACATCGAAGCTCGGCGCCGCCTGCGAAGAGGGCTTCGA
>JADGRE010000090.1 GCA_017881185.1 Pseudomonadota bacterium
GTCGTCCCTTTCTGCGGTGCGTGCTCACCTACGAAACGTAGGCTCCGCGCGCTCCTCGAAACGGACGACAGCTCGCTCGTGTCTCACACCCCATGCGACACTGTTTGGCTCAGTGCTTGTCGGCGCGTAGCAGGCCGCGCAACGCGTCTTTGGCAGCGAGACGTGCGCGCTTGAGCGCGTGCACTTGCCGATCTTCGGCGGCGGTCAAGAAGCGTTGTCCGGCGAGCTGCGCGACCTGCGTCTTGAGCTCGGCGTGCTTGTGCGCCAGGCGCTCGATCGGCGAGCTCTTGCTACGAATGCGCGAGACCTTCTCCATGGTTCCTCCGTGTTCGGCGTTGAACGCCGCGGGCAGCTGGGTAGATGGGTCGAAGACAGTGGCAAGCGGACAGCACAGCCAAGCTCAGGGAGCTTAGGCGCGGGTCGCGGACGCTGGCAAGCTCCCTGCCCGGGCACTGCCGCGTGCACCGGCGCGCTGAATGGTCTATACGGGCAAACCGTCGGAAATCACGCACACATTACCCATCGTTGGGTGCCCCGGCGCTGGCCGGGATCGACCGAGGAGGCCCTGTTGGCGCCCCGTACGCACATCGCCAGAACCTGCTCTTCACTGCTGCTCGCACTCTGTGTCGCCAGCGTCTTGGGTGCGGCTGCCCGGCTGCATGCGCAAGCTGCTTCCGCCGTGCCCGCCGCCGCGCCGGCACCCGCAGCTGCGAGCGAACCCAAAGCCGGTGACGCCGCTGCGCGTGCAGTGGCCGCATCCGTGCAGGCGTTCTACGATCAGACGAAGGTAGTCTCCGCGACCTTCTTCCAGACCTACGTCAACAAGCTCTACGACCGTACCGACCGCAGCCAAGGTCACGTGGTGTTCAAGAAGCCGGGCAAGATGCGCTGGGACTACGATCAGCCCAACGCGAAGGTGATCGTCGCCGCCGACGGCAAGCTGCTGGTGTACGAGCCCGGCGAGGCCGGCGAGAAGGGCCAGATGATCGAGCAGAGCTTCAGCGACGCCGATCTGCCGCAAGCCATGGCGTTCTTGATGGGAACCGGTCGCCTCGAAGACGACTTCACCTTTCGCTTGCTCGATGCTGCGAAGGAAGGTTACCCCGCAGGGCAAGTGCTGGAGCTGCATCCACGCAAGCCCAACCCGCGCTTCGATCGGCTGCTGTTCTACGTCGAGACCTCGCCTGCGCTGCGCGGCCTCGTGCGCCGCCTGCTCATCATCGACGGTAGCGGCAACCGCAACCGTTTCGACTTCACGGCGCTCAAGTTCAACGTTGCGATTACCGACGGCACCTTTTCCTGGAAGCCGCCCGCCGACACCCGACGCGTGCACATGTAGCGACTGTTCCGCGGCGCCGGCCTCGTGGTAGACAGGTCGACATGACGCACGCTTCCTGGCTGGGTTACTGCGCTTACTGCGTGACGGCCTGTGTTTGTGCGGGCGCTTGCGCCGCGACGCCGGTGCCGGCCGCGAAGACGCCTGCAGCCGCAGCCGCGCAGACCCAGCCGGCGCCGTCCGAGCCTGCGGCGCAGCCCGCTCTGACCTCCTCGGCTGTCACGCTCACGCCGACACCCGAGCAGCTCACGGGTGCGTGGACGCAGTACTGGTCGCCCGCAGGCCATGCCGACACGCAGCGCTACCTGTTCCTCGCCGACGGACGCTTCTCGTGGGGCGCGCCAGTGCATCCGGCCGCTCCGATGGCGCCGGTGGAGCAATCGGGGCACTACCGGATCGAGGCGGGCGCCGTGGTGCTCGAGGTCGAGCACGAGAGCTTCCCCGGCTGCAGCACCTGCGCTGCGGCACAAGCTGCAGCACCACGTACGGTGGAGCACTCGCCGGCGATGCAGCTGCACGTCGAGCTCACGGCGTGTCCGCCGAACGAAGAGGCGGAGCACCTCGACAGCGGCTACGCCTGCTTGGGAATGGGCGGGCATGCCTTCTGGCGACAGCCCGGACAAGCTGCGAATGCCGCTATGCCCATCGGTCGACAGGCGGCGAAGTGAGGCGCGTGCGGCTACTGAGTCAGCGCCGGTAAGCGTACTTCGTAGGTGACGCCGCCATCGGGCTGGCGCGTCGTGGAGATGCTGCCGTTGGCACGCAACACCGCCACCTCTGCGCCCGGCAACGCTGCCGCGTTTTCTGGGAAGTGGCTGGCCGTGAACGGTGAACGGATGGGCGCGAGCATGGCTTCGGCGCCGCCATCAGCGGCAGGCTCGGCGTGTACGGTGAGCACGACGTAGCGCTGGTCGTTCGGTTGCTTCTTGGTTTCAGCGGACGTCTTCGAGCTGGTTTGCAAGCTGCTGTGCAACTCTGCAGAGCCTTCTTCGTTGCGGGTCTCGATCACGAAACGCGCCACACCACCGAGCAACAGGCGCGCGTGGAGCGCAAGCTCGAGCAACAGCCATTCGACGTGCGGCAGGCGCGTGCGAATCGGCAGCAGATTGGCGCCGGGACGCAGCTCCAGCTTCACGTTCTGCCGCAGCGCGTGCGCGAGCACGTCGCCCATGCCTGCCGCCACTTGGTTGATATCCAAGATCTCGGGCTCGGAGCTGCGCTGCGCCCCGAAGCTGACCATCTCTTGCGCCACCTGCGATGCACGCCACGCGGCGGCCTGCACTTGCCGCACGTGTTCATGCAAACCGCTGTCGGCCGGCAGCTGCCGCAACAAGATGAACGCGTAGTTCAAGACCACAGCGATTTGGTTGTTGAAGTCGTGCGCGATCTCGGCCGACAGACGCCCCACGGTCTCGAGCAGCTCAGAGCTGCGCTCGGAGCTGGGGACGCGGGCAACGGCGCAGAAGTGTGGGAGGTGACCCTCGGCATCGCTCACACGGGTGAGTTGCACGTCGAGCACGACAGGCACGCCCGCTTTGGGTCGTACTTGCAAGCGCGTATGCCATGCGGCTTGGTTGGCGAGCGCGCGCACGGCGACACGGGGCACGAGATTCTGTCGCGGCGGGACCGGGGAGGTGAACGACCACCAAGGTCGGCCCAGCAGTGTGGCGCGAGCTTCGCCAAGCAGCGCTTCGAGCGCAGGGTTGACGTACTCCAACATGCCGCGCCGATCGACGATGGCGACGGCGTCGCTGACGTTCTCGAGTGTCGCGGCGTAGGCATGGCTGAGCGAGGCGGGCTGCGCCTCGCGGGTCTGAGCCGCGCGCCTGCGCACCCAACTCTCGCGCTCAGCGCGCTCGTCACTTGGCGCGTGCATCACCATCTTGGTCCAGAGTCTCCGGCTGTCTGCCCCGTACGCGCACGACGACGCTTCGGCCCCCCCGGGCCGATATTCCCCACGCGACGTTCGCGCTGGTACTTCATACACCCTTGGGAAGGGCTTGCAATGCGCAAAAGGGCGGTCCGCGCGGCTTTTCCCCGTGTCGTCAGCTAGGCTGCTGTGTCGACGTGTGCACGATTCTCTATCTCTATGGGATACATCCTGCGTTTCCGCTGATCGTCGCGGCCAATCGGGACGAACAGCACGCGCGGCCGAGTCAGCAGCCCGGCTGGCTGCCAGGCGAGCCGAGCGTGCTGGCAGGGCTCGATCTGCAGGCTGGAGGCACGTGGCTCGGCGCCACGGCGCAGGGGCTGATGGTTGGGTTGACCAACCAACGGACCTACGCGCTGCCCGACCCAGCGCTGCGTTCTCGAGGCGAGGTGGTCTTGCAAGCGTTGCGCACGCGCGACGCACGAGAGCTGCACGCACAGCTTCGGCAATTGCGGCCCCAGGAGTACAACCCGTTCAATCTGTTGTTCGGTGACGCAGGCGGGTTGTGGGTCGCTTACAGTCGTCCCGAGCGAGCTGAGATCGAGGTGGAGCCTGCACCCGTCGGGGTCCACGTGTTGCCGAACGATCGGATCGGCGCGCCCGGGTTTCCCAAAGCCCAACGCGCGCTGGAGCTGCTGGGCGCCGGGAGCGCGCTGCGTGAGCTCAGTTGGGCGGTCTTGTCGCAGCGGCTGGCGAGCGTGCTGGCAGACCACTGCTTGCCTGAGCTCGCCCGCGTGCCTGTGCCGCCTGCGCATTCGTTCTTCGACCACGACGCAGCGCGGCGCCTGCAAGCGATTTGCTTGCACGGCGAGGGCTACGGCACGCGTTGCGCCAGCATCATTGCGCTGCGCCCGGGCGAGCTTGCGCACTACCTGCACGCAGCTGGGCCACCATGTCGTGCGGACTTCGTGGAGCTCGCGCAGCGCTCGGACTGAGCGTGCTCAGCGCGCGACGATCTGCAAGCTGAGCGGTGCGTCGCGCAGCGGGGTGGGCTTGTCGTTCCAGCTGGGCGCGGCCAGCAGGTGCAGTGGCACGACGCAGAGCTCGGCCTCGGGTTTGGTTGCCCAGACGCCGAGCAGCACGAGTGCGAGCTGGTCGTTCACTTCCGTCGGCAGCGCTGCGACGCCCGCAGGCAACCACTGCCGAGGCAAGTCGAACAACGGATGTTCCTGGAATTCGTGAGTCGCGTTTTGTGTCAGCAGCAACGCAGCGCTGCTCGTGAGCACCACGAGATCGAGCTTGCCGTCGGCGTTGGCGTCGACCGGGAACGCGGCGCGCACGGCTGCGCTGACGGGCACGTGGAGCAGCCGGGGCTGCGTGGTTTGCGCGGTCGACAAGAGGATGCTGAACGTGTCACCGACCAGGAGCGCGTCTTCGTGGCCGTCACCGTCGACGTCGGCGATGAGCAGCTCGCGGACCTTGGGGTCGTCGTATTCGCGACGCTCGCGCACGCTGCCGTCGGCGTTCAGGTACACGGCTTCCAGCGCGGGTTTCTGGCCCGCGAGCAGCAGGTCATCGTGGCCGTCCACGTCGAGATCGAGCGCCACCGCGTCGGTGACCGCGCTGCCGACGGTGAGGGTCGCGGCCTTGAGCGGTGCGGGTCCACCGTGCATCAGGACGACTTCGCTGCGTCTGCCGACGGCGGCATCTTGTTGCCCGAGGATTGCGAGATCCACGCCGGGGTTGTCGTCGAAGTGGCCAGTGGCGACCACGCTTGCGCTGACCGAGCTGAGCAGTGCGGGCGTCTCGAAGCCCGAGCTGGTGCTGCGGAGCAGCTCGTACACCGCGCCGGCCCTTGGTGCGCCGGTCGCATCGCGCCACCAAAATGGCACGAGCAGATCGGTGCGACCGTCGGCGTTCACATCACCAGCAGACGCGTGCGCCGGCTGCAGGCGCATGCCCGGGGTAGGCGCATGGGCGTCGATCCGCGCCATGCGCATTGGCGTCAGCGTGCCGGCAGCAGCGTCGAACGCGACGAGGTGCAAGCTCTCTCCGCAGTGTACGGCCGCCACGGGACTTGCGTGCGCGTCGAGCCGAAGCATGCGCAACGTGGGCAAGGCGTCCGGGCTCGAGCACAGCGCATGCCGGGCGATCACGACGCCGGGCGGCGGCTGCGGCGCTGCGGGTTGGCTGGCGGGTGGTGCGACCATGCCTGCAGCTGACGGCGGCGGCGTGCGCGGCGCAGTTGCCGACGGGGCGCACGACTTGGGTTCGGGACATCGCGGCGCCGGGCGCAAGCTGGCGGGCACGAGCTCGGGCCACAAGAGCACGCAGGCACCGCCACACAAGAGACCGAGCAACGACAGCAGCACGAGCCAAAGCGGACGCATCGTCGACCTCACCTGCACAGCCGTGGCGCTGTAACGCCCAGCTCCTGCCGTGTCCAGAGGACGCACAGTGTGGCCCCGAGCACGCAGCCCGCGGGCAGCTGCGCGTCGCCGTAAACCCAAAAGAAGAGCGCTGGCAGTTGCCACCAGCCCATGCCCTGGGAGGGCGTCTGCTCGAAGAGCTGCCTGGCTGGCGACAGGCCATGCTCGCCGAGCAGCAGCGTCACCTGCGCTCCGAGCGGCAGCCACGCAGCCAGCCCCACGAGGGACAGCGCTCCCATGAACACACGGGCCACGGCGGGGCCGGGATCGGCGGCAGAGCCGGGCAGGAAGAACGGCACTCGGCCGGCGTGGCTTTCCGCGAGGGTCACGCCGCAGAAAGTACCGCGCGCCGCCCTGGAATAGGTACTGCCGAGCTGCGGTTGAGTGGGACGGCCGTGCAGGTGGCGGCCGGCGCCCGCGCGTCGTGCCACTGGCGCGAGCCTGGCATGCCGACCCTTTGACGAGAGGCGTCCGACTTTGCTAGCTCAGCGAGCGGTTTTCCGATGATCGTCGTCGACAAGGTCTCCAAGTACTATGGCGCGCACCGCGCGGTGGCCGATCTCAGCTTCGAGATTCGCGCCGGCGAGTGCGTTGGCTTTCTCGGCCTCAACGGCGCGGGCAAGAGCACGACGCTGCGTCTGTTGTCGTGCTTGCTCTTGCCGACCTCGGGGCGCATCAGCGTGCGAGGGCTCGACGTGGTCAGCAGCCCGCACGAGATCCGCAAGCTCATCGGCTACCTGCCCGACACGCCTCCGGTGTATCTCGAGATGACGGTCACCGAATACCTCGACTTCGCCGGGCGCTTGCGCGGGTTGTCCGGCGCCGAGCTCGACAAGCGCCGGCAACGTGCGTTCGAGCTGTGCAGCTTGCAGCAGGTCGCGCGCGCGCCGATCTCGGAGCTCTCGCATGGCTACCGCCAGCGTGTGGGCATCGCGCAGGCCGTGATTCATGGTCCGGCGCTGCTCATCTTGGACGAGCCCATTCAGGGGCTCGATCCGGTGCAGATCGTGGAGATGCGCCGCATGATCGGCAATTTGCGTGGCGAGCACACCATCCTGCTGAGCACGCACATCCTCACCGAGATCGAAGCCACCTGCGACCGCATCCTGGTGATGCACGAGGGCAAGATCGCGGCGCAGGGCACCGAGGAAGAGCTGGCGGCGCGCTTGAAGGCACACCGCAGCCTCGTGCTCGAGGTGCGCGGCGCGCTCGAGCGCGTACGTGCCGCGCTGGCCAGTGTCCCGGCGGCGCGCGACGTGCAGCTGCAACAGCGTGGTCCCGAGCACGTGCACGTGACGCTACGGGTGGACGACGCCGCGCGCGAGCAGGTGGCAGCCGCCATCGTCAACGCGGGCCTCGGTCTGCACGCCATGCAGACTCAGTCCGGCGGTCTCGAGGCCGTGTTCTTGCAGCTGTCGGAGCAGGCGGGTCGTAGCTTGCCGCCGCCGCAAGCGGCAGTGCCCATCACGCCGAGTGTCGCTCGAGACGCCTCGCAGGTGCAGTCATGAGCAACATCGGTATCATCGCGCGGCGCGAGCTCTCGGGCTACTTCCGCACGCCCAGCGGCTACCTGATCGCCGCAGCGACCCTGCTCGTACAGGGCCTGCTCTTCAACACGCGTGCACTCGGCGGCACCAAGCTCTCGTCGGACGTGCTGATCGACTTCCTGCGCGACTCGAGCGGCACGACCACGGTCGCGGCCGTGTTGCTCACCATGCGCTTGTTCGCCGAAGAGCGGCAGTCGGGCACGCTCGTGCTGCTCTTCACCTCGCCGGTGCGCGAGGCGCAGATCGTGGTGGGCAAGTTCCTGTCGGCGTTCATCGTGCTGTCGCTGGTGATCGCCGCCAGCGTGTACCTGCCGGCGCTGATCTTCGTGAACGGCAAGGTGTCGCTCGGTCACATCGCGGCGGGCTATGCGGGTTTGATGCTGGTCGGCTCGGCGACGCTGTCGCTCGGCGTGCTCGGCTCGGCGCTGGCGCGCACGCAGCTGATGGCGGGCGTGCTGGCGGCGGTGTTCATCTTCGTGTTCTTCCTGGCCTGGGCGCTGGCGCAGGTGGTTGAGCCGCCGCTGCGCGAGGTGATCGCCAGCTTCTCGCTCTACGAGAAGCACTTCTTCCCGTTCATGCGTGGGCTCGTGCAACTGTCAGATGTCGTCTACTACGTCTCGCTCACCTACCTCGCGTTGCTCGCGTCCACGCGGGTGATTCAGAGCCAGAGGTGGCAATGAGCGACACGCAGAAGACCTCCAGCATCTTGCCGAGCGTCGTGCTCGCGGCTGCGCTCGGCTGCGTGCTCGTCGGCGAGCGCGTGCTCGGCGAGGGCGTCGCACGCAACTTCAGCACTGGCCTGGGCGCGCTGCTGTGCGTGGCGGCGCTGGTGTTTCGCGTGCGCGGCCTCGCGGGCGCCACGGGCGACGTGCGCGCCGTCGAGCAGCGCTTGCTTGCCGGCCACCTGGGCGTGCTGGCAGCGCTGGGTCTGTACGCGCTGGGCAGCGACGCGAGCCTCGCGCGGCTGCATCTGGCCGAAGAACCCAGGACGCGCGTGATCGGCGTGTTGTCGGTGCTCTGGCCGGCGCTGCTCTTGTGTTCGAGCGCCGTGGTGTTCTTCATGGAGCTCGCCTACGCGCGCATGCCCATCGCCGCGTCGGTAGAGCTGCGCCGGGTGCGCACGGCGGCGTATGCGGGGCTCACGCTCGCGTTCTCCACGGTGTTCCTGCTGTCGATGAACTACGTGGCCACCGCGCGTGACGTGCGGCGCGACGTGACCTATTTCAAGACCACGCAGCCCAGCCGTAGCACCCAGCGCATGCTCGACAAGCTTGCCGCGCCGGTGAAGGTGCTGCTGTTCTGGCGCAGGACCGACGACGTGCTGCAGCAGGTGGAGCCCTACTTTGCCACGCTGCGCCGCCACAGCCCCAAGCTGCGCTACGAGGTCGTCGACTTCGCGCTTGCACCCGAGCTGGCGCACAAACATCGCGTCGCCGGCAACGGCACCGTGCTGCTGGTGTCGGGCGAGGGCGACAAGCAGAAGAGTCAGTCGTTTCGTATCGGCAACGAGCTGACGGAGGCTCGCCCGCAGCTGAAGAAGCTGGACAGCATCTTCCAGCAAGCGTTCGGCAAGCTCACGCGCCCCGAGCGCTCGGTGCAGCTGACGGTGGGCCACGGCGAGCGCAACGCCAAGCAGGCAGACGACGCACGCGGCGAGGGCACCAAGCTGATGAGCGAGATCTTCCACCGGCTCAATCTGCAGAGCGCCGAGCTGGGCATGGGGCAAGGGCTCGGCTCTGCCGTCCCCGACGGTGCGAGCGCAGTGATCGTGGCCGGACCGCGCCAGAAGCTGATGCCCGAAGAAGCGCAGACGCTGCTGCAGTACGTGCGCAAGGGTGGCCGCCTCTTGCTCATGGTCGACCCGGACACCGACGACGGCCTCGCGCCGCTGCTCGAGGGCCTCGGTGTCGTGCGCCGGCCCGGCACGCTGGTCAGCGACAAGAACCACATGGAGCACGCGCACGACGAGAGCGACAAGACGCTCGTGTTCGCGAACGACTACTCCTCGCACCCGACGGTCACCACCGTCAGTCACTACCAGAGCGAGGTGGCCAGCATCTTCGTGCGCGGCGTGGCGCTGGCGAAGAGCAACGTGGAGGCGTCTGCCGCCAAGCCCAACGTCGCGTTCCCATTGCGCTCGGCGTCCGACTTCTTCCGCGATCTCGATGGCGACTTGCATCGCGACCCGGACGAGCCGCAGGAAACGCTCGACCTGATGGCCGCGGTGACTGTGTCCGAGAAGCCTGGCGCGCCCGAGGGCAGGGCTGTGATCATCGGTGACGGCGACTTCATGACCGACAAGGTCGCGAGCAACAACGGCAACGTGCTGCTCTTCGTCGACAGCTTGGCCTGGCTCATCGGCAACGAGGAGCTGCCGAGCGAAGTGAGCTCGGAAGAAGACATCCCCATCGAGCACACGCGCGACAAGGACAAGCTTTGGTTCTACGCGACGACCTTCGGCGTGCCGATGCCGGTCGCGGGTATCGGCCTGTGGGTGGCACGCCGGCGTCGCAAGCGTTCGGAGGCGGGCGCATGAGAGGCGTGCTGTTTCATGGGCTGCTCGCGCTGCTGGGGCTCGTGTTCGCGTACCAGACTTGGACGCGCAAGCCCGAGCAAGATGTCGTGCCCGGCGAGGTGACGGCGTTGCCATGTACGTTGGCTTCGCTGCAGCAGATCAACCTGGACACGCCGACGCACAGCATCGTGGTCGAGCCCGAGCGCGAGCAGAGCGGCGACCGCTACTGGATCACCGTGCGGCGCAAGAGCGAGGCGGAGATTACGGGCAAGCCGGTGGAACAGGTCAGCAAGCCCGACGCAGGCAAGCCGTTCGACGCGACCTCGCCCGTGACGGCGAAAGACAAGCCCGCGAAACCTGCTGCGGTCGATCCGTTGGTGCCCAAGCGCTTCCTCGCCAACGCAGAGTTCGATGCCTACCTCAAGCGCCTGGCGCCGCTGCGCGCGGCGCGTGCGCTCGGTGCGTTGCCCAAGGACAAGCTCGCCGACTTCGGGTTCAACGACGTGGGCACGCACCTCAACGTCAGCTGCGGCGGGCAGAAGCTCACCCTCGATGTCGGCACGAACACCTTCGGCGCCGCCGAGCGCTACGCGCGCGACGCCAAGACCAAGCTCGCGTATCTGTTCGACGCGGAGCTGATCACCGACCTGCAGGCCGCGCAGTTCAAGTTCATGCAGACCGAGCTGCACGGCTTCCCGCTGAGCGAAGTGGACGAAGCCAAGGTCGAGGCGCGCGGCGCAACGCGCCGGCTGATCCACCGCGATCGCGCGCTCAAGCAACAAGCGCAGTGGGTGGATGCGAGTCAGCCGGCGCGTCGTAACGAGCTCTACGGCAACTGGTTCGATCGCCTGTCGAAGCTGCGCATCAAAGACTTTCTGCCGCCCGGTGCCGAGCCCGGCAGCGATCTTCAGGGCGCGGCCGAAGGGAGTACACCTGTAGTCACCGTCGACTACATGCAGGGCGGCAAGCCCAAGGGCAAGCTCGAGCTGGTGCGGGTCGACGCGGCCGGTGCCGCTCACTACTACGCCCGCACCGAGACTAGTCGCGGCTGGACGAGCCTCTACGATTCGGGCGCCAAGGACGTGGACCAAGACGCGGCGATGGTGGTGGGCCTGCAGGAAGCCGCACCCGCCAAGCCTGCGGCGCCGGCAGCTCACTGAGCCCGACGCGCGCTGCGAGCGTGCGCAGTACTTGCGTCTGTCGTACGCACACACCATGGTGTCGGCGGATGGCTTTCCCGCACATCGTCTTCGGCACGCCGCGCAAGTTGCCCAAGGCCAAGAGCCTCAAGGGGCGCGTCGCTGTGCTCGACATCGCGTTTGCCGCCGGAGCCGGTGGCGCCAGCTTCGAGAACACCACCAAGCCCTTCATCGACGGTCTCGGCGAGCGCCTTGCCGCGTGGATCGACCATCACGATCACCAGTTGCACCCCGAGTACGCGAGCGATGCGCGCTTCGTCCTGCGCACCAAGGCGCAGCACGGAGCGTGTCCCGAGCTCGTCACGCCTGAGCGCGTGGCGTTCGCGGGCCCCGTCGACACCATCTGCTGCCACACCGACTTCGACGGGCTGTGTTCTGCCGCGAAGTGGATCCTGGGTGGGCAAGAGCCCTATCCCGGCGCCGACGACGACGCGCGCGCCATCGACACGCGCATGGGTCGGCCGTCCGAGCGCGCCAACGTGCTCGACCGCGCGCTGCGTGCGCGACCGCGCGACGACGCGCTTCGCGGTCTCATCGTGAAGTTCCTGGCAGACCGCTGCGAAGATCTGGTGCTCTACCGCTCGATCGAGAGCGCTTCGGCGGCGCTCTTGCCTCGCGAAGACACGGCGCGCGAGCTGGCCCGTGGCTACAAGGTCCAGAACGACATCGCGTTCGTGCGCGTGCCAGAGAAGCACGCGCCCTATGACAAGACGCTGCTCTTGATGCTCGGGCAGGAGCGCGCGCAGCTGTCGATCGTGCTCGATGAGCAGGCGCTCACCGTCGCGGCGCGCTTCGACAGCGGGATCGACCTCCTGGCGCAGCTCGGCCTCGCCGGCGGCATGCCCACGGTGGTGAGCGTTGCGCCCAATCAAGCCACCGACGTGCTGGAAAAGCTCGGCTACAACAGGACTTAGCAGCGCGCGCACATGTGCCCACGCTGGCTTAGCGCCGATCACGTGCGCACCAGCGCAGGCCTGTACGGTCGGGCACGGGCTTGGGCGAGAGCGCGCGTAAGCGCTACCATTGCGATATGACGCTGCCCCTCGCGGTATTCGAGAAGCTACCCAAGACCGATCTGCACGTGCACCTCGACGGCTCGCTGCGCCTACCGACCATGCTCGAGCTCGCGGCGCACAAAGGCGTGAAGTTGCCGGCCGACACGCCGGAGGGTTTGCGCAAGGCGATGCACTGCGGTGAGAACACCGGCTCGCTGGTCGAGTACTTGAAGGCGTTCGACATCACGCTGTCGGTCATGCAGACCGAAGACGCGCTGGTGCGCATCGCGTACGAGCTGGCCGAAGATGCCGCGAGCGAGAACGTGCGCTACATGGAAGTACGCTACGCACCGATGCTGCATGCGCGCGGTGGGCTGCGCATGGTCGCGGTAGTCGAGGCCGTGCTCGCGGGACTGCGACAGGCCGAGAAAGACCACGGCATCGAGTCGCGCGTGATTATTTGCGGCATTCGCAACATCGCGCCCGAGTCCTCGCTCGAGATGGCACGTCTGGCCGTGGCGTACAAGAACCGTGGCGTGGTGGCCTTCGACTTGGCGGGCGCCGAGTACGATCACCCTGCCAAACACCACCGCGACGCGTTCCAGCTGATTCGCAACAACAACATCAACTGCACCATCCACGCCGGCGAGGCCTTTGGGCCCGAGTCCATTGCGCAAGCGATCCATGTGTGCGGTGCGCATCGCATCGGTCACGGCTGCCGCTTGCGCGAGGACGGCGATCTTCTGCACTACGTGAACGACCACCGCATCGCGCTCGAATGCTGTCCGTCGTCGAACGTGCAGACGGGCGCTGTGCCCTCGCTCGCGAACCACCCGCTGAAGCTCTACCACGACCTTGGTGTGCGGGTGACCGTCAACACCGACAACCGCCTGATCACCGACACCACCGTCTCGAAGGAGCTGTGGTTGTGTCACAAGGAGATGGGCCTCGGCGCTCCCGACATCGCGCGCATCATCCTCAACGGCTTCAAGGCGGCGTTCATGCCCTTCCACATCAAGCAGGGTTACCTGCGGCGCATCTCGCAGGAGCTGCAGGGCTTCATCGCCGACCCGCTGAGCGTGTTGCCCGAAGCGCAGCGCAGCAGCGCAGCGAGCGCCTCGCGCTCCGAGCACCCGCGCGCGTAGGTGAGGCGTGGTGCCGACGTGGTGCTCACGTGGCGCCGACGTGGCGCTGGACTGAACGGCTTTTCCGTGTCCCTGGTTGCGGGCCTGGCCGCTGGGGCAGGCACCCCTCGCCACGGGTGGGGCGATCGCTGTAGAACAGCGGTCAGCTCCGGAGGCTGCTCATGCACAGTGCGTCGCGAACAAGCTCTCTGCTTTTCTTGCTGCTAATGCTCGGCGCGTGCGCAGGCACCGACCCGTACGGACATGGCCGCGAGTACGTGGCCGCCGACGGTGAGGACAGCTACCTCGAGAAGGCGCACGACGTGAGCTACGAGGACGTGCGTCGCGATCCGCTGAGCTTCAAGACCCAGCTCATCGGCTGGTTCGGCAGCGTCACCGCGATCGACAAAGACAAAGACGGCGCCGTGAAGGTCGCGCTCGACTTGCGCTTTCATCAGCCGCGCCACCTGTGCTCCGATCAGTTCGAGAGCTCGTGCCACGTGACGATCTCGGAGCGCGCCGGTGGACCGTTCACCACCACGCTCAAGCTCAAGCCGCGCGACGCGCAGGGCGAAGACAAGTTGAACGTGGGCTCGCTCGTGAAGATCTACGGCACGCCCAGCGGCGAGTTCGACGATCGCGGTGGACCGATCATCGACACGCAGTGGTACCGGCAATGGCCGCACGGCGCCTTCGTGACGACCTCCGGGCACGTCACGATGCTGCGTTGATTCAACAAACGCTGGCAAGCCTCGCTGCGGCTTGTTATGCGTGTCGTGATGACGACCGACCCCACCGCCGCTACTTACGATCCCGTCGCAGAGATCGCCGCGGAGCTGAGCTTGCCTGTGGCGAGCGTGGCCGCCGTGGTACGCCTGCTCTCCGAAGGCTCGACGGTGCCGTTCATCGCGCGCTACCGCAAGGAAGCCACGAGCGGGCTCGACGAGGTCGCGATCCGCAACGTGGAAGAGCGCAAGCAGTACCTGACCGAGCTGCACGATCGCAAACAGAGCGTGCTGTCGGAGATCGGCAAGCAAGGCAAGCTCACGGCCGAGCTCGACGCAAAGATCCGCGCGGCCAAGACCAAGGCCGAGGTCGAAGATCTCTACTTGCCCTTCAAGCCCAAGCGCCGCACACGCGCGATGATTGCCAAGGAGCGAGGCCTAGAGCCGCTGGCCGAGCTGATCTGGGCGCAGGGCAACGACGGCTCGATCGAGGCCGTCGCCGCGCGCTACGTGGATGTCGCCAAGGACGTTGCCGACGTGGCCGCGGCGCTGGCTGGTGCGCGTGACATCTGCGCCGAGCGCATCTCCGAGCTGGCCGAGGTTCGCAAAGAGCTGCGCGAGGCGTACCTGCGCTCGGCCGTGATCCGCGTCAGCAAGACCAAGGAGCACGCGAACAAGCCGACCAAGTTCGACATGTACGCCGATTTTTCGGAAGCGGTGGCCAACATTCCTTCGCACCGCTACCTGGCGATCCGGCGCGGTGAGACCGAAGACGTGCTGCGCGCCACGCTCGAGCTCGACACGGGTGCGGTGGTCGGCTTCATCGAGCGTCAGGTGAAGCTGGATCGCGGCTCGCCCTGGGCCGGCGAGCTGGAGAAGGCGATCGCCGACGCGACGACGCGGCTCTTGGTTCCCTCTGCTCAGGTCGACGTGCGCGTGGAACTCAAGCTGCGCTCGGACCTCGAGGCCATCAAGGTGTTCGCACAGAACCTCCGAGAGCTGCTGCTGGCGGCACCGTTCGGCTCCAAGGCGGTGCTCGGCATCGACCCGGGCCAGCGTACCGGCTGCAAGTGTGCGGTGGTCGACGAGACCGGCAAGCTGCTCGACCACACCACCATCTACTTGGTGCAGGGCGACGCGCAGCTGGCGCAGGCACGGCAGACTCTCTTGCGCCTGTGCCAGAAGCACAAGCCGCGCGCCATCGCGGTGGGCAACGGCACGCACGGTCGCGAGACCGAGGCGTTCGTGCGCGAGCTCCTGGCTGCTGAAGGGCTCGGCAAGGACGGCGTGTTCTGCGTCGCGGTGAGCGAATCGGGCGCCAGCGTGTACTCCGCGAGCGAGATCGCGCGCGAGGAATTTCCGCAGCTCGATCTGACGGTGCGCGGCGCCATCAGCATCGCTCGGCGCCTGCAGGACCCGCTGGCCGAGCTGGTGAAGGTCGACGCCAAGAGCATCGGCGTCGGGCAGTACCAGCACGACGTGTTTCAGAGCTTGCTCACCAAGAAGCTCGGCGAAGTGGTGGAGAGCTGCGTGAACCAGGTGGGCGTGGAGCTGAACACGGCGAGCGCGCCGCTTCTGTCGCGCGTTGCGGGTATCGGCGAATTGGTCGCCAAGCGCATCGTCGCGCATCGCGATCAGCACGGCTCGTTCAAGAGCCGCAAGCAGGTGCTCGATGTGCCGGGTCTCGGGCCTCGGGCCTTCGAGCAGTGCGCCGGATTCCTGCGCATCCACGGCGCGGGCAACCCCCTCGACGCCAGCGCCGTGCACCCCGAGCGCTACGCGCTGGTCGAACGCATGGCGCAAGACTTGGGCGTGCCGGTGGCCTCGCTGGTCTGCAACGCAGAGTTGCTGAAGAAGCTCGACCCATCACGCTACGCCGGCGGCGACGTGGGCGAGTACACGCTGCGCGACATCCTGGCCGAGCTGCAGAAGCCCGGCCGTGATCCGCGTGCGGTGTTCGAGCCGCCGCGCTTTCGTGACGACGTGCAGAAGCTCGAGGATCTCAAGCTCGGCATGGAGCTCGAAGGCGTGGTCACCAACGTCACGGCGTTCGGCGCGTTCGTGGATGTCGGCGTGCATCAGGACGGCCTCGTGCACGTGTCGCAGCTCTCGGACCGCTTCGTGAAGAACCCGGCCGACGTGGTGAAGGTGGGTGACAAGCTCAAGGTGCGCGTGCTCGACGTGGATCTCGCCCGCCAGCGCATCGCGCTGAGCGCCCGCCGCGATGCGGGTGCTGCCAACGCCGGCACGCCGAGCCCGCGCGCGCCGGCAGCACCGCCGCAAGATCAGCGGCGCGGTCCGGCTCAGGGCGGCAACGCGAAGAATCCAAAAGGCGGGTCCGAGCCTAGCCCCAAGCCCGGATTCAGCAACAATCCGTTCGCCGATCGCTTTCGGCGTTGAGGCAGCTGACCGTGTCCACCCGTCATGGCCACGCTCAGCTGGGCTTGATCTCGGGCGTGTCATCACGGCGCGCCAGCTCGTGCGCGTACTTGATCGCGCGGCGCGTGGAGGCGAGTAGCTCGCGCTCGGCCACGAAGATCGCGTCCTTGCCAATCTCGTCCAGCAAGCCCGCGCGCTCGAAGGTGCCGTACATGCCGGGCCGCACGCCGCACAAGAGCAAGCGTCCGCCGCGCTTCTTGGCTTTGTCCGCCACCTGCGCGATCGACGCGGCCGTGGTGGCGTCCATGTTGTAGGCCTCCTGCACGCGCAGCACGATCACGCGCGCGCTGCTCTCGAGCAGCTTCACCAGCTCGGCCTGCAGCTCGTCGGCCGCCGCGAAGAACAGCTCACCCTGCAGGTTGAGCACGGTGACTTCGCCGACCTGACTCATGTCGCGCTCCGCGTTTTCGCCGAGGCTGCCGTCGTCGCTCTCGGCCAGCACGCGCAGCTTGAAGCCTTCGGCGCGGCGAAGCGCGTAGTACACCGAGACGGCGATGCCGAGAAACAAGGCGTTTTCGAGGTGCTCGGCGAAGAGCACGGCGCCGAAGGTGGTGAGCAGCACGACGCGGTCACCGGTGGTGGTGCCGTACACCGCCTTGAGGCGCGCGACGTCGACCAGCTTGAGCCCCACGTGCACGAGCGTACCCGCGAGCGCCGCGATGGGGATGAAGTTCGCTTGTGGCGCGAAGAGCAGCACGATCGCCAGCACCAAGACGCCTGACAGGATGCACGAGAAGCGCGTGACGGCCCCGGCCTCGAAGTTGACCGCGGTGCGGCTGAACGAACCCGACGACGCGAAGCCACCCACGAGCGCCGCACCGAGGTTGCAGAAGCCTTCGCCGAGCAACTGCCGACTGGCGTCGAAGCGATGCCCGGCGCGCACGGCGAGCAGCTTGCCGATGGCGATGGCTTCCACGGCGCCCATCAGACCGATGGCGAAGGCCGGGCCGAGCAGCCCGCGCATCACGCCGAAGTCGAGCTCGGGCAGGTGCATGCTCGGCAGGTGGCGCGTGAGCGGCTCGATGTCGCGCACCACCTTCACGCGTTGCGCAGCATCGGCGTGATCGAGGCCCAGCGTCCACACGATGATGGTTGCGAGCACGACGGCCAGGAAAGTGGCGGGCAAGCGGCGTCCGGCGCGGCGCTCCAGGCGTTGCAGCGCGCGCACGGTGAAGAGCGTGACGCCTGCGAGCGCGAGCGTGGCGGGTCGCACGCCGTGCAGCGCGCCGACCACCCGCAATGCATCGAAGAACGCGCACTTGGTCGCGTGAAAGCCCAAGATGTCTTGCGCGAGCAGGGCCTTGTCGATGCCGAGGAACGCCGGCAGCTGGTTGACCACGATGTACACGCCGGCGCCCGCCGTGAAGCCCGTCAGCACCGGTTCGCTCACGAAGCGGGTGAGGGTGCCGACGCGTGCGAAACCGGCCAGCAGCTGCACACACGCGATGAGCAGTGTCAGCAGCACCACGGCCTTCACCGGATCGCCGTGGGTCGCAAATACCGCCGCATTGGCAGCCAGCATCACCGACAGCGCATTGGTCGGACCGTTGATGAGGAACTCGGAGCTACCGAACGCGGCTCCGAGCACCGAGGCCACGACCGCGGTCGCGATGCCCGCGGCCGGCGAGAACCCGGCGATCAACGCGTAGGCCATGGCCTGTGGCACGGTGAAGAGCGCGGTGGTCAGCCCGGCGATGAAATCGGGGCGAGCGTTCTGCGCCTTGTACTCGCGCAAGGTGCGCAAGAATGGAAACACGCGCTCGAGCAACGGCTCGACCGTGCGCGCAGTAGGCTCCGCACCTGCTAGTGCAGGCGGCAATACGGACTGCAGAACGGGCTGCGGCGGCCGGTCGGAGCTCATGTGCGCGGCTGGCGCCGTGCTAACACGGCCAGGGCTTTCTGGCACCCTAGCAGGGACCACCACGGCAGGTTACGACCGCGCTGCCCCTAGCGCGGTGCCGGTGTGCTGGCGAGCGTGGCTGTGAGCGTCTTGGCGAGCGCTTCGACCTCGCGCTTTTTGAAGTCGTCCACGAGCAGCAAGGGCAGCTGCGCTTGTGGCGCCGCGATGCCGGCGCGCAGCCGCTCGATGCAGGCAGCCTGCGCCTGTTCACGCACGGCTCGCGCGTGCCCCACACGCAGGTGCATGCCCGCCGCGCTCGGCTCCGGCGCCTGTGCGCGCAGCGCTTCCAGCAGCGGCACTTGCGCCGCGTCGAACAGCGGGCTGAGCGTCTGGTTGATGATCACCCCGCACACCGGCAGGCCGAGCTCGCCGCGGATGGCGGCGTCCAGCTCGAGCGTCTCGCTCGTAGGCATCTCTTCGGGCAGCGTGACCAAGAGCACGCCCGCGCGCTTGGCGTCGCTGAACAGCGTCCACGCGCGCTCGGCTTCGCGGCGCAACAGGCCCGGCGGTGCCACCTCCACGATCACCCGCGGCACGCGCAGCAAGTCGAGGCCGTGTCCGGTGGCCGGTGCATCGACGATGACGAGATCGTAGCGATCGCGCCCATATGCATCTTTCTCGAACGCATGGAACTGTGCCTTGCCGAGCATCGCCCAGGCATCGATCCCCGGCGTGCCGTGCAAGAACGCCGATACGAAGCGGTTCTCGAACACGAGCCTGTACAGCGCGCGCATCTTGAGAATCATCAGCCCGTACTCTTCCAGCGCCGCCGCCGGCTCCATGTTCACGGCGTCGAGGTTCGGCAGCAGGTTGCGGATCTGAGGGCCGATGGGCTTCTGCTCGAGCAGGTAGCTCAGGCGCTCCTTGGCGTTGCACATCGCCAAGAGCACGCGCTTGCCCTGCTGTGCCGCCGCCAGCGCGAGCGCTGCGCTCACCGCGGACTTGCCCACGCCACCCTTGCCGACGACGAATACGAACTTGAGGTCGAAAACGCTCTGCATGAGTCACTGCTGGCCGGGTCGTGGCGGGCACATAGTGCGGAGCTTTTGGGGTATCGGCAACCCAAAGCCGTTAGGGCCCGGCCGGCTGGCTGCAGCGCCGAGAAAGCCCGGCGAAGGCGTTGCAGCATGCGCGCATTGGGGGTTAAGTAGGCGGGCTCGAAAGCCCGAACATGCCCCAGCCCACACCTGCCCGCACGACCACCGCTCGGCCCGTTGTCCTGTCGATCCTCACAGCCGCCTGCGCCCTGCTCTTGCTCGCAGCGCTCTACGCCATCTTCGTAGTCGCACCGGTCGAGAAGCAGATGGGCATCGTGCAGAAGATCTTCTACTTCCACGTGCCGAGCGCCTACGCCATGTACGTGGGCTTCACCGTCAGCGCCGTGAGCAGCGCGGTGTACCTCGCCAAGCACGACGAGCGCTGGGATGCGTTCGCCGTGGCCGGAGCGGAAGTGGGCTCGCTCTTCTGTGTGATCGTGCTGGTCACGGGCCCACTGTGGGCGCGCAAGGCCTGGGGCACGTTCTGGACCTGGGATCCGCGCCTCACCACCACGCTGCTCGCCGGCATGGTGTTCTTCGCGTACCTGGTGCTGCGTTCCTTCGGCAGTGTCGGCGAGGTCGAAAAACGCTTCGCCGCCGGGCTCGCCGTGTTCGGTCTCTTGGACTTGCCAATCATCCACTTCAGCGTGCAGCGCTGGCGTGGCACGCACCCCACGGTCATCACCGGCAAGGGTGGTGGTCTGCACCCCGACATGAAGCCCGCGCTCTTGCTCGGCTTCGTGTTCTTCACGGCGCTCGTGGCGTTGCTCATCTGGCAGCGCGCGCGCGTCGAGCGTTTGCGTCAGCGCTGCGAAGCGCTCGAGATCGAAGCCGCCGAGCGCGGTCTGTTGGAGGAGGGTTGATGTCGCAGCGTCGAGCGGTGAGGCAGATCGTGAGCGCGGCGTCCGCAGCCGTGCTGATGGCGGCAATATTCGTTTGTGTTGCCAGCGCGTTCGCGCAAGAGCAGCCGGCCGGGGCCACTGCCGACGACCGCGCCCAAGCCTTCCAGGCGGTGACGGGTGCGACCAAAGAAGACGTGCCCGGAGGCCCGCTCTTGATCGCGGCCTACGCCGTGGTGTGGCTCTCGGTGTTCGGCTACGTGCTGCGCCTGGGGCGTCTGCACGGCGACGTCGCGCAGAGCCTGGCGCGCGTCGAGTCGGCGGTAACCCGCGCCTCCGCGCAAGCGCGTGCTCCGGGAAGCGAGTGACACGCCGTGCCCACGATCGCGCACTTCATCTACATCCCGGGCATCATGCTCGTGGGCATCGCGATCGGCTTCGTGGTGGGCGCACGCGCCGCGCGCAACGAGATTGCACGTGCGAGCAAGACGCGTAAGCGCTGAGCCGCGCAGCGCGGTCCGCGTGGGCACGTGGGCATGCGCAGCGCTCGTGCTGGGCTGCGCCTGCGCGCTGCTCTTGGCGCCTGCTGCCGCGCAAGATCCCACGGAGTCGTTCGCTGGCACCTCACTGCGTCAGAGCTACATCCTCGAGCAGCTGACTTCGGCCTCTATGCTCAGCTTCCGCCCCGTCGGGTCTACCTCCACCGTCTTTCGCACGCTGCTGCGCAGCACGATTGGCGCCGCGTTCAAGGCCGCCACGGAGCGCAAGCCCTACGGACCGCAATCGGAAGTCGCGGCGTATCGGCTCGCACGTTGTCTCGGCTTGGCCAACGTGCCGCCTGCGGTCTTGCGCTACTTGCCGGCGAGCACGCTGCAGGCGGGCATCGATGCCGAGCACAGCAGCCAGTGGCCGGAGATCTCTCAGCGCCTCATCATGGGTCGCGACGACAAGGTGTTGGGCGCGGCCATCTACTGGGTCGAGGGCATGCGCGACACGGGCCTCGACACCACCAGCGGCCAGGCGCGCGTGGCCGCCTGGCACAACGTGGCGTTGCCCCTGCCGGAAGCCGACGCCAGCCTCGCGGCCGATGCCAGCACCATGGTGGCGTTCGACTACCTCATCGGCAATTGGGATCGCTGGAGCGGCGGCAATGTGAAGAGCGATCCCAGCGGCCAGCACCTCTACCTGCGTGACCACGACGCCGCGCTGCCCACGCACTTGAGCGAAGCCTTGCATCGCCATATGCTCGATCGCCTCACGCAGACCCAGCGCTTCTCACGCAGCTTCTACGCCGCGTTGCGAGGCCTCTCGCGCGAGAGCTATCGGCACGAGCTGGAGCGCGAGCCGGCCTTCGCCTCCGCGGGCCTGTGGGACCCAACGCGCATCGACCGCCTGTTCGATCGCCGCGCCACCTTGCTCTCGCACATCGCGGCGTTGATCGACGAATACGGTGCGAACAAGGTGTTGGTCTTCCCGTAACGCAGCGTTGCAGACACGCAACGCGCCTCACTTGTCCTGTCGCAGCTTCTTCAAACGCTCGGCGATGGCGCGCTCTTCGCCGTTGCCCGTCGGCTCGTAGTAGCGCTTGCCCACCAGCTCACTGGGCAGATAGGTCTCGCCCGCAGCCACGCCGCC
>JADGRE010000250.1 GCA_017881185.1 Pseudomonadota bacterium
GTCGTCAACTTCAACAACGCCGCCACCAACGTCAGCGCCGGCATCGACGCACAGCTCGAAGCCATTCGTGCTGACTTCGGTATCGACGCCAAGGCCGACTTGGCTGCGGAGCTCAAGACCAAGCTCGACGCGAGCTTCGAGGGTGGCATCAAGAGTGGTCTCACGATCACGATGCAGCCCGCGCAATGCGCGGTCGATGCCCACGCCACGATCGAAGCGACCGCCAAGTGCGACGCCTCGGTCACTGGTCCCAAGGCGACCGTGCAGTGCAAAGGCAGCTGCGAGGTCGACGCCAAGGCGAGCGCCATGTGCGACGCGTCGGCGACCATGCAGTGCAGCTTCACCGACCCGAGCGTGATGTGCGGCGGCTCGTGCAGCGGCAGCTGTGACGTGAGCGCGGGCGCCACCTGCGACGGCTCGTGCAGTGGCACCTGCACGGGCACCTGCTCGGTCAAGAACGCCGACGGAAGCTGCGCCGGCAAGTGCGATGGCATGTGCAAGGGCAGCTGTACGCTCAACGCAGGCGCCATGTGCATGGGCCAGTGCAAGGGCGAGTGCACCGCGAAGGCTCCGAGCGGCGGCTGCATGGCCGACGCGAAGGTGTCGTGCAAGGCTTCTGCGTCGGCTTCGGCCAGCTGCAGCGGCAAGTGCGACGGCGACTTCGAGCCGCCGATGGCCAAGGCCGAGTGCCAAGCCAGCGCCAAGGCTGACGCGAGCGTGAACGTGCAGTGCACGCCTCCGCAGCTCAAGGTGGACTACACCTTGGCGGCGAGCTTGCAGGGCACCGCCAACGCTGCAGCGCGCGCCAAGTTCGAGGCGGCGTTCTCGAACCTCGTCACGCTGCGCCTGCCGGCGCTGCTCGAGGCGGCTGGTCGCGCGAAGTTCGTGGCGCGCGCGGGCGAGGGCCTCGTGAGTGCAGCGGAGACCGGCGTGAAGGCCTCGGTCGACGGCGCGTTGAGCGGCAAGCTGGGCCTCAAGGCGACCTTCGGTCTCGGCTGCGCCCTGGGCCAGCTGAAGGACGTCAAGACAACGCTCGACGTCTCGACCTCCGATCTCACCAAGAGCCTCAGCGCTGCGGGTGCCATCTCGTCGACTCTGAACATCCCGGGCTGAGCCCACAGCGCGCTGTACGCGGGTATCGAAGACCCGTGGGCCGCGACGCTCGATGCAAGCGCATCGAGTCACTGCAAGAGCCGGTGCGTCCTTCGGGGTGCGCCGGCTCTTCTCATTTGTGTGTTCTGAACGCGGCGGGCCGTCAGCGCTTGCGCCAATCTCCGCTGGCGATGCGCGGAGCATCGGGCGCGTGCTCGCGCGGCAGCAGGTAGCACTGCGCGTCGTGTTCCCCGATGCGGAGGGTCTTGCGCTGGTAGAGCCCGGGCGCGTCCTCGTAGGCGTCGAGCTGCGGGAGCAGCGCATCGCCTACCTCGTACAGATCACCCACCACCGCTTGGTGACCACCTTCGACCAGCGCAGGGTACTCGCCCAAGTCGATGAGCTCGTAACAGGGCTCGGTTCGCACCCCGCGTGCGATGCAGGGCGCCGTGCCCAACTCGCTGTGGCCGACCTCGCCCTCGCGTAGCGTGCCGTACACAAACAGCAGCATGCCGGGCGCATAGCAGAGCCCTGGGCTTCACACAAACTTGCGCGTGGCCTGGTTCTAGCCAATGGTCTGGTCAGGGACGTGAGTCGCGAATTCAAACGCTTGCGCGCAGTGTGGGTGTTCGCCGCTTGGTTGCTTCCGCTCGGAGGCTGCTGGGAGCGGAACGAGCCCAAACCCGCGCCTGCACCGGTCGCAGCGGTCGCGTCCGCGCCTACACCCGCCCCGCTGCCATCGGTCCCGCCGCTCGCTCCCACACTGGTTCAGCCGGTGGCCTTCTGGCAGCACGGCAAGACCGAGCGCGAGATCGAGTCGGAGCAAGCACCCGCACAGGGCGCATTGATCATCGACCTCGGCGAGGCCTGGACACCGTACCTCTTCACCGACGGCGTGAACCCCGACGACAGGGCGGTGCCCAACGCATACCGGCCCATCTACCTCTCGCTGGCGCGTGGTGAGTACCCCGACAACTACCACGGCGAGCGCGCCAAAGCTGACAAGTTCCTGGAGCTCTTCGGCATCCTGCCGACCTTGCACGTGGTGCGCGACCGCATGCTCGCGACTTCCAAGCTCGCGTGCCTGAGCACGCTCGACCTCACCCCGCTGCAGAGCTTCCACGGTCTGGTCACCTACGATTCTCCAGAGACCGCTCGCCGGCAGGCCGACGACTTCCTATACTTGAAGAACCGCGTGCACACGCTGCTGCAGAAGCAGCATGTGGACACGGTGGAACAGATCGATCAGAGCCAGCTCAAAGAGCAGCGCGACAAAGACGCGGTCGTGCGCTACCTGCGCGTGTCGCCCGAGCGCCTGGCCGTGGAAGCGATGCAGGCGCGCTTCAAGTGCGAGGGCTATTACAAGGGGCGCGGCGGCAAGTACACGCGTGGCGCGATGGACTGGGCCACGCACGATGCGCTTGCCGAGTTCGAGCGACGCAACCGCGTCTTCTCGTTCGGCTACATGGGCAAAGAATCGTTGCAGTACTTGTCGTTGCCGCCGATGCTGGCCGAGCGCGATGCAGTGCTGCGCGTGCTGACCGAGCGCGCCACGCACGCTGCGGGTGTGCTCGAAGACGGCAGCGCCGCCACGCTGCCCGATGGCCAGCCGCGCACCTTCAAGGGCGCCGATGGCAAACAGCACACCATGGTGGATCTCGTGTCCACCTTGCGCGACACCATGATCGAAGCGTTCGGGTTGCAGACTCCCGAGAGCACGCTCGCGTGGTTGGAAAGCCTGGGCAAGTTGCCCAAGGGCGAGCATCGCTACGTGGCCATCAAGGCGCCGCCGCTGCCCGAGTACTACAGCGGCAACATGCAGCTGACGCTCGACTACGACCGTGGCGACGTCTGGTACGACTTCCCCTACGGCGAGCACGGCGAGGAAGTGCCGCAGCCGGTACAGCGCCGGCCGCAGGTCACGGTGTCGGTGCTCTATGCGGAGCAGAAGATCCCGCTCGCGCGCTACGGCACCACCATCGGCGGTTGGCGCTCCGAGATGATCGACGGCTCGATGATGTGGAAGTACAAAGAGTCGCCTGTCGGACCGCGCGCCTGGCAGGACGTGCTGGCTGCGCCGGTGTGGTTGCCGCCCGACGGCACGCCGCCCGAAGACATCCTCAAGCGCAACCGCAAGAAGAAGACGCCGGAAGATCCGGACTACGTCTTCAATCAGCACGAAATTGGCCCGAGCTACGCCTCTGCGTACGGCCTAGTTGCAGCTTACCACCGCACCTACTACCGCAAGGCCGACGGCACCATCTTGCTCGGCAACGATGAGGGCATCCGCACGCACGGCTCGGTCGACTACATGAGCATCATGCGGCGCCACTCGCACGGCTGTCACCGCTTGCACAACCATATCGCGCTGCGCTTGATGTCGTTCGTGCTGGCGCACCGCCTGCATCGGCGCCTGGGTCAGGAGCGCATCGCTTGGAGCAAGGACGTCGACTACAAGGACAAGCACTACCACATGGAGCTGGAGCAGGGCGGTTACCTGTTCCGTCTCGATGAGCCTATCTTGGTCAACGTCGAAGAGGGTCGGATCCGCGGTCAGGTGAAGGCGCCGATCGAGATTGCCATGCCCAAGTACAACGAAGCGTTGGGCGTGTACCTGATGCCCGACAACACGGCGGTGAAGATCCGCGGCAACACGCTCGTGCCGATCCCGCTGCCCATCACCTTGCCGGATGGTGGCGTGTTCGATCCGTCGATGCTGCCGCCGGTCGTGCCGCCACCAGCAGCAGCAACGGCTCCAGGTAGCTTGCCGCCTGGCAGCACGCCGCCTGCGCCAGCGGGTGGCGCACTGCCCGCAGCACGCGGTGCTACGGCCTCGGCGGCGGCGTTGCCGCGCGCGGTGTTTGCGGCGCCGACTGCTGCAGCTGCGCAGGTTCCTGTGGTGCGCCCGGCCCCCGTCGGCATGCCGGCTCCGTTGCGCGCGCCGGTGGTTGCTGCGCAGCCTGGGCGCTTGCCGCCGCCCAGCCCCCGCTAACGCATCGAAGGGCGTACGCGGCGCGTAGCTTCACTGGCTCTCGCACTCGCGCAATCGTTCGCTGCTCTTGCCGATGATGCGGGATGTCATCGAGCAGCAAGATCGTCTTGGATGTTGCGCCGCGCGTATTGCGTCGCGGTGAGGCCGGCTGGCCCGCAGGCTTCGAAGCCTTACCCAAGCCGCCAGTCGCCGTGTGGCTTGCAGGTCAGCTGCCAAACGCCGATGCGATCGCCATCGTCGGCACCCGCTTTGCCGACCCACAAGCGCTGGCGTTCGCGCAGCGTTTGGGGGCAGCGCTCGCCATTTCCGGGGTGAGCGTCGTGTCCGGCGGCGCACGGGGAGTCGACGCGGCGGCTCACCGCGGGGCGCTCGACGCCGGCGGCAGCACCGTCGCCGTGCTTGCCACGGGCCTGATGCATGCCTATCCGCCTGGCCACGGGCCGCTGTTTTCGGCGATCGCTCGCCAAGGTGCCCTAGTGACCGAAGCGGTGGCCACGGTCCACAGGCCGGAGCGCTGGACCTTCCTGCGCCGCAATCAGCTCATTGCGGCTCTTGCCAGCGCCGTGGTGGTGGTGCAGGCGCCCGAGCAGTCGGGTGCCCTGTCTACCGCTGCCTGGGCAAAACACCTGAAGAAACCAGTGCTTGCGGTGCCCGCGGCGCCCTGGGACCTGCGCGGTGCGGGCTGTCTACGGCTGTTGCGCGACGGCGCCAGGATTTGCACTTCTGTGACAGATGTCCTATCCGTACGCCCTTCCGCCGGGCAGCAGGTACCCCTGCCAGGCGTGTCACTGCACGGATCCATGGGTCGGGCACCCGGTAGAAAAGCGAAGAATGACGAACGCTTACGCCAATCGACGAGCACTGCCAGCGCAGACCCAAGCAGTCCGAGCACGCGTGTGCTCGAGCGGCTTGCGCAGGCGCCTGCCCACCCCGATGAGCTGGTCCGCGTGCTTGACTTGCAACCAGCCCGGGTCCACGAGGCCCTGCTGACTTTGGTTTTGGCCGGCCTGGTTCATCAGGCGGTCGACGGCACGTACACGAGAAACCTGGACTGAGAACGAATGGCGACGGCGAAGAAGAAGCCCAAAGCGGCAGACGCGAAGCCCGACAAGATGAAGGCCCAGCCCGTCACCACGGCCGGCACCAAGGCCGGCACCAAGGCCGGCACCAAGGCCGGCACCAAGGCGCTGGGCGCGAAGGCGCCGCGCAAGGCGGCCCCCGCTCCGAAGGCCACGGTCAAAGCCAAGGCTGGGGCCAAAGCCAAGTCGAGCAAGGCGCCCGACGTCGCAGAGGCAGACGCAGGCGAGCAGCCCGATGCGGCCCTCGCCAAGGAAGCGGCGCCCAAGCGCTCGCGCGCCAGCACGCTCTTGATTGTGGAGTCGCCCGCCAAGTCGCACACGATCCAGAAGTACCTGGGGCGCGACTACATCGTCGTCGCCAGCAAGGGTCACATCAAAGACCTGCCCAAGCGCGGCGGCGTCGATCACGACAACGGGTTCAAAGAGACCTACGAGGTCATCAAGGAGAAGGGCAAGGAGGAGACGCTGCGTGTCATCAAGGACAACGCGCGTCGTGTGCAGCGCGTGCTGCTCGCCACCGACCCTGATCGCGAAGGCGAAGCCATCGCCTGGCACTTGATGGAAGAAGTGAAGCGCGAGGCGCCCGACGTCGAAGTGCGACGCGTCCTGTTCAACGAGATCACCAAGAAGGGCGTGCAGGAGGGCATCGCGAATCCGCGTGACCTCGACGCGAACCTTTACGAAGCGCAGCGCACGCGCCGTGTGCTCGACCGCATCGGTGGCTATCCGCTGTCGAGCCTGCTCTGGCGCAAGCTGGCGTTCGGCTTGTCGGCAGGTCGCGTGCAGACGCCGGCCTTGCGCATCATCGTCGACCGTCAGCACGAGATCGACTCGTTCGTGCCGCGCGCGTACTGGTTGCTCGAAGCCAACCTCAAGGGCGGTAACCCGCCGCCGTTTACAGCGCTGCTCGATTCGGTGGGTGGCGAGAAGCTCGAGAAGGTGTCTTCACGCCCGGCAGCCACGAGCGAGCTGGATGCGAAACGTTTCTCGGATGATCTGCGCAAGGCGAGCTACCGCGTTGGCAAGATCACCAAGCGCGAGCGGCGTGCCCGCGCGCCCGCGCCGTACACCACTTCCAAGCTGCAGCAAGATTCTTCGACGCGTTTGGGCATGCAGCCGTCGCGCACCATGCGCGTCGCGCAGGCGTTGTACGAAGGTGTCGAGCTCGGCAAGGGCGGCGAGACGGTGGGTCTCATCACCTACATGCGTACCGACAGCGTGCGCTTGTCGAGCGATGCCGTGGAAGAGTGCAGGCAGTACATCAAGCAGCACTACGGCGCGCACGCGCTTCCGCCCAAGGCCAACGAGTTCAAGACCAAGAAGGCGAACGTGCAGGATGCGCACGAAGCCGTCCGTCCCACGCGCATGGACTTGCCCCCCGATGCCGTGCGCAAGTATCTCACCGACGAGCGCTTCAAGCTCTACAAGTTGATCTGGGATCGCTTCGTGGCGTGCCAGATGGTCCCCGCGGTGTACGATCAGACCGGCGTGGAGATCGAAGCCGTTGCCGGAGACAAGCACTACGGTCTGCGCACCAGCGGCAGCGTGTTGCGCGAGGCGGGTTGGCGCGCTGCCTACGGTGCGACCGACACGGCCACGCTCGCCGGTGAAGAGGCCGAAGCGCTCGACGACGACAACCGCTCGCTGCCGGCGTTGCAGGAAGGCGAAGTGCTCACGCTCACTGACTTGGGCGTGATCGTATCCGCGAAGGAGACCGAGCCGCCGCCGTACTTCAACGAAGCTTCACTCGTGAAGAAGCTCGAGGAAGAAGGCATCGGCCGTCCGAGCACCTACGCCGAGATCTTGAGCAAGGTGCAGGCGCGCGACTACGTGCGCAAAGACGGCAACAAGCTGCGACCCACCGAGATGGGCAA
>JADGRE010000251.1 GCA_017881185.1 Pseudomonadota bacterium
GCAAACCACACAGGGTTCACGTCTTCGTTGGGTGCTCTCGGGTGTCGCGCTGGTGGCGACAGTTTCGTGCACTCAAAAGCCGCTCGAAGTCGGCAAAAACACGGGCGCGCTCGAGATCAGCAAGGTCGATCTGCTCTTCGTGGTCGACGACTCCGCCTCGATGGCCAGCCTGGAGGCGCAGCTGCCCGTGATGCTGGACGGCTTTTCGTCGAGTGGCGCAGGCGGCAATGGTGGCGCCACGTCGCCGTCGCTCGATGACATTCACCTGGCGGTGGTCAGTACCGACATGGGCGTTTCTCAAGATCTCTGGAAGGGCGTGATCCCTCTCCCTCCGGAAGTCTTGATGCCTCCGCCCTCGATACCGCCTGACTCCGATGCCGGCTGGGCCGGAGTTCCTGACCCGTCGGTCGGCATGACGCCGTCCACTGGCAACCCCGATTCACCCATTCCCGGTTGCAGCGAGATCGGCGATGACGGGCTGTTTGCCGAGATCAAGCCGTCGGATCTCGCGAAGTGTCGCTCGCGTTCTTCGCACTACCTCACGTACGACGGCAGCAAAGCCACCTCTGCCACCATCGATGCCGCGGCTTGCTTGCCGGACGTAGGCTCGCACGGTTGCGGCTACGAGCATCCGCTGGAGGCTGCGCTCAAGGCACTCTCACCCAAGGCGTCGCCTCTGCACTTCCTGCACGGCCACGGTCATGCTGACGCCGAGAACGCTGGCTTCCTGCGTGACGACTCGCTGCTCGTCATCGTGGTCGTGACCGACGAGGACGACTGCTCTGCCGAAGACCCCACGCTGTTTGCTCCGGCGCAGCTGTTGCCGCCGAGCCACCCGCTCTACAGCGTCGGTCTCAACTTGCGCTGTCCGATGCATCACGACTACCTGTTCGACGTGCAGCGCTACGTGGCTGGCTTCAAGCAGGCGCGGCCCAACAACGATCACGTCGTGTTTGCAGCGCTGGCTGGCGTTCCTTCGGCTCTCGTCAGCGACAGCGCCCGCGCGAAGTACGACTTCGATCAAGCGAGCGATGTGCAGAGCTACTACGACGCCATCCTCGCTGCGCCAGCGATGCAGAACACCGTGGATCCGGATGCCGCCCGAACGCAGGAGCTCGGCAATGTTCTGCCCTCGTGCACGAAAGCCAACATGAAGGGCCTGGCCTGGCCACCGCGCCGTTTGGTGGAAGTCGCCAAAGCGTTCGGCAAAGCCGCCGTGCTCGGCAGCATCTGTGACCCCGACTTCGCAGCGGTCCTCGACCGTGTAGTGCAGACCGCGACGGAGCGAGCGCGCACGCCCTGAGCTCCGCGCTTTCGTTGCAATCACCGTCCGCCGGGGTCGCGATCGCATCGCGGCTCCGGCGGTTGCAGTGCGAAAGGCCTGGCACAAGTGGCTGTGCCGTCGCAGCCAACGCAATCGCTTGACATGGCAACGCCTGGACGCGGGATCGGGCTTGCGGCTGGGGCGGGGGCGTGCGATGGCGGGGTCATGGAGCTGGCTGACAAGGGCGTCGTCGTCACGGGTGGGGGCAATGGGATCGGCGAGGCGTTGTGTTTGCGCTTTGCGGCGGAGGGCGCGCGGGTCGTGGTCTCCGATGTGGATGTCGCTAACGCGCGGCGGGTTGCGGAGGCGTGTGGAGGCACCGCGATCGGGGCGAACGTTGCGCGCGAGGATGAGGTGAAGACGTTGGTGGCGCAGGCGACGCAGGCGCTTGGGCAGGTGGATCTGTTCTGCTCCAATGCGGGTGTGTTGCTCGGGCGGGGGTTTGGACGCGAGGGTGGGCCGTTTGCGGCGGATGCGGACTGGCAGGTGAGCTGGGACGTGAACGTGATGGCGCATGTGTATGCGGCGCGCGCGGTGCTGCCGCAGATGCTCGAGCGTGGCAGTGGGCATCTATTGAACGTGGTGTCGGCAGCGGGGCTGCTGAGCGAGATGGGGTCTGCGGCGTATTCAACCACCAAGCATGCGGCGCTGGGCTTCGCCGAGTGGCTGGCCATCAGCTACGGCGAGCGAGGCATCGACGTGTCGTGCGTTTGTCCGCAGGGCGTGAACACGCGCATGGTCTGGGAGCAGCCGGGCGGCACCGAGCACCTGGAGACGCGCATGCTCGAACCGCAAGCCGTGGCAGAGATCGTGGTGCAGGGCGTGCGCGAGCGGCGCTTTCTGATCTTGCCCCACCCGGAGGTCGCCGAGTACTTCTCGCGCAAGGCCAGCGACTACGAGCGCTGGTTGTCGGGGATGCGGCGCTACCGCAAGAAGCTCTACGGCGACAACCCCTGAGCGGGCTGCCCGTCGGGCACGCGCGGGCGCCTGTGCTACAAATGGCGCCGTGAAGACGCGAGGGCCAAGTTCGCCGACAGGTTCAGCGCCAAGTTCAGCGCCAAGCTCAGCGCCGCGTGCGCGAGCTGCCGTGCCGGCAACCGAGGGCGCCGAGCGCGTGTACGGACTTGCGGCGGCGCTGTCGGTCTGGCAACGCCGGCCCGAGCAAGTGATCAGCATTGCGCACACGCCGGAGGCACGACGCGCGCTCGCGGAGCTGCTGCGCCAAGCGGCCCGACGGCGCGTCGCCTACCGCGAGGTCAGCGATGAAGAGCTCGCGCGCATGGCGGATTCGGTGCACCACGAAGGCGTGTGCATGCTGGTGAAGGCACGGCCCACCCCGGGGCCGAGCGAGCTCGCCGAGCGCGTGGGCGAGTTTGGGCTCGTGCTCGCGCTCGACGGCGTGCAGAACCCTCACAACGTGGGCGCGATCCTGCGCAGCGCGGCCTACTTCGGAGTGGCTGCGATGCTGCTCTCGGAGAGCGAGCACTCGCCGCTGACGGCGGCGGCGAAGCGCGTCGCCGAAGGTGGCGCGGAGCTGGTCGCGGTCGCGCAGGTATCGAGCTTGCCGGCAGCGCTGCGCAGCTTGGCGGATCGCGACTTCGTCGCCTTCGGCGCCGACGCACGCGCCAAGATCTCACTCGCGCAGCTGCACTGGCCCAAGCGCGCTGTGCTCGCGCTCGGCCACGAGCAGCACGGCTTGTCACCCGAGGTGCGCAAGGCCTGCAAGACGCTGGTGCGCATCGCGGGCAGCGAGGCGATCGATTCGCTCAACGTGTCGGTGGCCGCCGGTATCTTCATGGCGAGCTACGCCAACGCCCACGGGATCCGCACGTGAGTCGCCAAGCTAACAAGGGTCGCCAGGGTAACAAGGGGCAACGCGGTGGCAAGCCACCAGCCCGCGGACAGGTCGGCCGCGCCGGGCAACGCTCCGAACCGCGAAACAAGCGCGGCGCAGACTCACGCACCACGCAGGGTGCGCGACGCGGTCCGGGCACCGACACCCGCGCGACGCGCGAACCACGCCGCGGAGCCGAGCCGACCCGGCCGCGCAGGCATGCACCGGCACACGGTCAGCCGCACAACCAAGCGCCCAACCAATCCCACGGCCCAACCAGCGCGCAGCCCGAAACGCCGCTGCCCAAAGACGTGGTCGCGCGCCTGGCTGGCGCGGCCGCGCTCATGCAGGGCGGTGCGCCGCTTCGCGTCGGGCAATGGCTGTGGACCACGCGCGAAGGCTCGGAGCGCGACGTGGTGGAAGAGTTGCTCATGCGCGGGGATTTGCGCCCGCGCTTCGTCGCGCCGGCGTTGGTCGCGAGCGAGCGCGCTCCCGACGACGGCGGCGAACGCCTGGACCTGACCTTCGCACGGCAAGGCTTTCCGATCAGCGCCGTGATCCACGAGACCGAGCTCGCTGCGCTCGCCGATCGTCTCGCCGAGCATTTCATTCCGCAGCTGACGGCGGCACCCCAATACGCACTGCACGTGTTCGTCCCCGACAGCACACCAGCCAACCTCCTGGCGGCGCGGGCGCAGAGCCTGGCCGACCTGCTCGCGCAGCGCCTGGAGCGCGCCCTACCCGACAAGCAACGCATGCTCGACTCGGAGCTACGGCGCGTCTCGGTGCCGCTCGCCCAGGTGTGCCTGTACGCGCGCGACGACGCCGCTGCGGGCAGCTTGCCGTCGGATCGTGCGCTGTCGAACGCGCCCGGCGGACGCACGCGCATGCGCCTCGATGGCGCCGCACCCTCGCGCGCCGCGCGCAAGCTGGAAGAAGCCTTCGCGTGGCTGGGTGTGTCGCCGGGACCAGGCGAGCTCTGCGTCGATCTGGGCGCCGCGCCCGGTGGCTGGAGCTGGCTGCTCTTGGAACGGCGCGCACGTGTGATCGCCGTCGACCCCGCGCGCATGGACCCGAAGCTCGCAGTGCAGCGCCGCCTACGACACGTGCAAGGCAGCGCCTTCGACTATGCGCCCGAGGAGCCGGTCGACTGGTTGTTCTGCGACATGGCCTGGCGTCCGCTCGAGGTCGCGCAAATGCTCGCGCGCTGGTCGCGGCGTCGCTTCACGCGCTTGCTCGTGGCCAACTTCAAGCTGCCGATGAAGCGCAAGGCCGAGATGGTGGAGCGCCTGCGCACCACGCTGGCCCAGGGCGGGTTTACGGCGATCCGAACCCGGCAGCTCTACCACGACCGCGACGAGATCACGCTCACGGCCCGGGTACGCTAGCGAACGGCGCAGGTTTCCGGCAGATGACCGCAGGCCCGGGCTTCCCCTGTGTTGGCGTTGCGCGGCCCCGGTTGGTCTGGTATGAGGGCGGCGCCAAGCGGCATCGAAACCCGACACGAGCGTAGGCGACCGAGGAAAGGCAGGCACGGATGCACGAGCCCTCAGGCCTCATAGACAACCTGTTCGTCTTCGTGATGGCGAGCTTCCTGGGCCTCGAGCTGATCCGTGGCGTGTCGCGTCTGCTGCACACGCCGCTGATGTCGCTCACCAACGCCATCGCGTCGATCGCCATCGTGGGCTCGGTGCTCATCACCGGCCGGCCGCACGAGAGCCAGTTCATCACCGTCATCGGCGCGGTCGCCATCGCCTGCTCGGCGATCAACGCCGTCGGTGGCTTCCTGATCACCGAACGAATTCTGAAGATGTTCAAAAAGCGGGGCAACGACTGAGGCGCCATGCACGACGACCCCACAGCCATGCCAGCCGGCGTTCAATACGTCTATCTCGCGTCTGCCGCCCTGTTCATCCTCTCACTGAAGTGGATGGGTCAGGTCAAGACCGCGCGTCACGGCAACTGGGCCGGTATCGCGGCCATGCTGCTCGCGGTGCTCGGCACGCTCTTCGCGGGCGGCATCAGCTCGCAGGGCTTCATGTGGATCGGCGTCGCCATCGCCATCGGTGCAGTTGTCGGCGCGCCCATGGCGTTGATCATGCCGATGACCGCGGTGCCGCAGCGAACCGCGCTCTCGCACGCGTTTGGCGGTCTCGCCGCTGCACTGGTCGGCGTGGCCGAGTACCTGGAGAACCGCGGCGGTGACGGCCTGAGCACCTTCACCATGGGTGCGCTCTCGACCGAGATGCTGCTGGGCTTTCTCACCTTCACCGGCAGCTTGATGGCCTTCGGCAAGCTGCAAGAGATCATCACGACCAAGGCCGTGGTCTATCCCGGCCGCAACATCGTCAGCATGAGCACGCTGGCGCTGGCCATCCTGTCGGCCGTGTACCTCACGCTCAACCCGCACTCCACCGAAGCGTTCGCGCTGATGATCGGCGCGTCGCTCTTGTTCGGCGTGCTCTTGATCATCCCGATCGGCGGCGCCGACATGCCGACCGTCATCGCGATCCTCAACGCCTATGCCGGCTTGTCGGCGGCCGCGATGGGCTTCGTGCTCAACAACAAGCTGCTCATCGTCGCGGGCTCACTCGATGGCACCTCCGGTCTGATTCTGTCGATCGTGATGTGCAAGGCCATGAACCGCTCGTTCTTGAACGTGCTGTTCGCCGGCGTCGGTGCGGCCCCCGCTGCGAACGCTGGCCCCAAGTCGCCCACGGGCAAGACCATCGTCGGCTTTTCGATCGACGACGCCAAGGCCGTGCTCGAAGACACGCGCCTCGTCATCATCGTGCCGGGCTACGGCATGGCCGTGGCGCAGGCGCAGCACGCGGTAAAAGAGCTCGCCAACGTGCTCGCCAAGCAAGGCACCGATGTGAAGTTCGCCATTCACCCGGTCGCCGGCCGCATGCCCGGCCACATGAACGTGCTCTTGTCGGAAGCCGATGTGCCTTACGACCAGCTGTGGGAGATGGAGCGCGTGAACTCGCTCTTCCCCGAAGCCGACGTGGCCATCGTGGTCGGCGCCAACGACGTCACCAACCCGGCCGCGCGCACCGACAAGACCTCGCCGCTCTACGGCATGCCCATCCTCGACGTGGACAAGGCGCGCACCGTCATCTTCATCAAGCGCAGCATGAACCCCGGCTTCGCCGGCGTGGACAACCGGCTCTTCTTGCTCGACAAGACGATGATGGTGTTCGGCGACGCGAAGAAGGTCATGACCGAGCTGGTCGCGGCGTTCAAAGAAGGCGCGCACTGAGCTTGCGGCAGGCGTGGCAGGTGCAGGCGCCCGTCGACCGATCCATTCGCCGCACTCGCCCGTAGTTACCCGTGCAGGCCGAGGCGGCCCGCAAGAGAGGGGACTGGCGAATGGCAATTCTGATGCAAATGACGTGGGCTGGCGTGACGGCGGCGCAGTACGACGCGGTGCGCAAGGTGGTGGGCTGGGAGGAGCGACCGGCCAAGGGTGGGCTCTACCACGTGGCTGCGTTCACGCCGCAGGGGCTGCGCGTGTGCGACGTCTGGGAGACGCCCGAAGACTTCAACCGCTTCGTCGAGCAGCGCTTGATGCCCGGCGTAGCGCAAGTCGGCATTCAAGGGCAGCCGGTCGTGGAAGTCTTGCCTGCCCACGCGACTTTCGCGCCCGGCTACACCGCGCGTTGAGCGCACGCGGCCAACGACGCGGCACGCCAGCAGCACGACGTGCCGCGTCCAGTTGCCCCGACGCAAGCTTGGACGACTCACGCGCCGCACCTCTGTGCTGCGCGCCCGTGTCGCGCTAGCGTCGCGGCATGGCGCTCATCAAGTTCGATGCCGTTGGCAAGCAGGTCGAGGCGCAAGACGGCGAGTGGCTCATATGACGTGTGCGATCG
>JADGRE010000252.1 GCA_017881185.1 Pseudomonadota bacterium
CGAGTTGGTGCAGATCGACGGCTCCGACCACGAATGGTTCGAGCAGCGCGGACCTCGCTGCACGCTGCTGGTCTACGTGGACGATGCGACGAGCTTGCTGCAAGAGCTGCGCTTCGCGCCCGAGTCGACGTTCGACTACTTCGAGTCGACCCGTCGATACCTCGAGCGCCACGGCAAGCCCGTAGCGTTCTACAGCGACAAGCTTTCGGTGTTTCGCGTCAACGCCAAGGACCCGGAGACTGGCGACGGCGGCTGGTGAAGGAACTTCGGCTGCGCGGCATCAGCGACGTAGAGGCCGGCAACGCCTTCTTGCCGGAGTTCAGCGCAGGCTACAACCAGCGCTTCGCTCGCGAGCCGCAGAGCCCTCACGACGGTCTGCCTTCACTGCCACCCGCACCGATACGCCGGCGGGATGCAGCAGGCAAGATCGCGCACGCCCGAGCTACGTGTCGGCGACTCGGTCAGTGGAGACCAACCAAGCAGCGTCGCGATTCGCGATTGGACACCCGTGGGGTTTGCGGTCACTCTCATTTCGATGTCCGAGACCGAGCCCCTGCTGGCGTCCCTTGAGTTGATCGCCTCGCGCACGCTCGCGCATTACGAATCCAACGCAGTGGGGTTCTGGGACGGCACGCGCGATCACGACGTTACGCAAAACTACGCTGCGTTGCTCAACGCGATCGGCCGATCAGCGCCGCTTCGCATCCTCGACTTCGGTTGTGGTCCAGGTAGGGATCTGGTCGCCTTGCGAGCTGCGGGCCACATTCCTGTCGGCCTCGATGGCTGCGCCTCATTCGTCACGATGGCCAAGGTGCACTCCGGCTGCGAAGTGCTGCACCAAAGCTTCTTCCGGATCGCCTTGGCCGACGAAACGTTCGATGGGATCTTCGCCAACGCCTCTCTCTTCCATGTTCCGCAAGCTGTCCTGCCCCGCGTATTGCGAGAGCTGTTCGCAGCGCTTGTGCCGGGAGGAGTGCTCTTCTGTTCCAACCCTCGCTCCTTCGACACAGACACCGAGGGCTGGCAGGGCGGGCGCTACGGGTCGTATCTAACGATCGAGAGTTGGACCCATGTCATCGGAGCGGCTGGCTTCGTCTTGGAGCGCCAGTTCTTGCGGCCAACCGGGAAGCCAACGTCGCAACAGCCGTGGCTCGCGATGGTGTGGCGTAAGCCGTCGGCGTCGTGAACCGGGAACCCAACCTCGTGAGCCCATCTGGCGCCAACGCGGCAACGGGCCGATCCGCCTTCACGAGCGGAACTTGCAACCACCGTCGAAGGGTGTCTAATCGCTCGCCTCCACCCGAGGTGAGCCATGTCCAACGAGAACTACACGAGCGGCCTGCAACTGCGTTCCACCGTGAAAGCGGAAGGTGTGCTCGAGCTCTCGCTCTTGCGCATTCCGACACCCGAGCCCACCGCCGACGAAGTGGTGGTGCGCGTGGAAGCATCGCCGCTCAACCCCTCAGACCTGGGTCTCTTGCTTGCGGGCGCGGAGCTCGGCACTGCACGAAGCAGCGGTAGCAACGAAAGCTCGGTCGTCACCGCGAACCTGGCACCCGAGTCCATGCGCTGGTTGGCCGGGCGCGTGGGGCAATCGCTGCCGGTCGGCAACGAGGGTGCAGGTGTGGTGGTCGCTGCGGGAAGCTCCGCCGCTGCGCAGGCCTTGCTCGGCAAGACGGTGGCCGTGATCGGCGGCGCCATGTACTCGCAGTACCGCTGCGTGCATTTTGGGCAGTGCTATGTGCTGCCGCAGGGAGTCACTGCGGCGGATGGCGCTTCCAGCTTCGTCAATCCGCTGACGGCGCTCGGCATGGTCGAGACCATGCGCATGGAAGGTCACAGTGCGCTCGTGCACACGGCAGCCGCGTCGAACCTGGGCCAGATGCTGCAGAAGTTGTGTGTCACGGACGGCGTGAGCCTGGTCAACATCGTGCGCAAGCCCGAGCAGGCGGCGCTACTGCGCTCGCTCGGTGCCACGTACGTCTGCGATTCGAGTGCGCCCACCTTCATGGCCGATCTCATCGCTGCGCTCAGCGCGAGCTCTGCGACGATCGCGTTCGACGCCATCGGTGGCGGCACTCTGGCGAGTCAGATCCTTACCACGATGGAGGTCGCCGCCAGCAGCAAAGCGGGTGGCTACAGCCGCTACGGCTCGAGCACGCACAAGCAGGTCTACATCTACGGCATGCTCGATCGCGGACCGACGGTGCTCACCCGCAGCTTCGGCATGGTGTGGGGCGTGGGTGGTTGGTTGCTCACGCCCTTTCTGCAGAAGGCCGGCGCCGAGAAGATCCAACAGCTGCGCGCACGCGTTGCAGCCGAGCTCAAGACCACCTTTGCCAGCAGCTACGCGCAGCGCGTGTCGCTCGTGGGCGCGCTGCAGCTCGATGCGATGGCTGCCTACGGCAAGCAGGGCACGGGCGCGAAGTTTCTGATCGAGCCGCAGCGGACGAGCGCGTAGGCTCGCGCCGCTGCAAAGAGAGTAGGCGGCTTGGGTCGACGCGGCTCAGCGCATACGCCGCAGCTGCACACCGCTTGCCACGATGCGCAGCTCGAGCGCGCTGCCGTCGGCGTTCTTGTTCGCGAAGTGGCCGCCTTCGGACTCCATGTGTGCCACTTGGGCAGCCGGCACCGTGTTGACGTCGACCTGACCTTCCACGCGCACCTGCGAGCCTGCGCTGTCGAGCGGAACGAAGAACGCGTGGTCCTTGAGCACCACACGGCAGCCCGGCGCGCTTTGCGCGAGCGCCGTGGCAAGCTCGAACCAGCAACCGCGCCGCGTGCAGGCTTGGCGAACCATGCCTTCGACTTGCACAGGGTGGTTGGGGGCTTGCTTGGGGTCGGCGAGCAGGCGCGACAGCTCGATGGCCGGTGCCGTGCCCAGCGGCGCGCCGTAGCTCTCCGGTGGCTTGGTCGACGGTGCCGTGGAGAGCGCCGCCGTCAGCGGCAACGCAGGCTTGGGCTCGTGCCCGGTGCAGGCCGTGAGGCTGCAGAAGGCCAACGCAAGGCATGCGAGCGCAAGGTGAGGGCGAGCTGTGGACATGGCGCCGACGAATGTGCAGGACGGCCAAGCGGCAGGCAAGCAAGCAAGCGTTGCGCTCGCGGCCTGCGCTCGCAGCGGAGCCAACCTTGTGGGTACGTCACCGACCTTTAACTGCACGAGGCAGCTTGGGTCAACTGTGCCCCCCTTTGCGCGAGCCCCTGTCGTGATACGGTTGGCCGAATCATGCGCACTGCGAACAGGTCGATAGGGTGGATTGGCATCGGTGTGGCGTCGGTGCTGCTGATCTCGGCCTGCAAAGGCAGCATCGGTCACAAGAGCGCGGCCTCGGATGCGAGCGACGGTGGCGCGGGGCCGAGCGCGCAGTGCACGTCGGCCAAGCAGTTTTTCATCAGCGAAGTGTGGGCGCCCGTGATGGGGCAGATCTGCATTGACTGCCACGGGCCGGGCGGTATCGCCTCAGCCGCCGGCGCCAAGTTTCAGCTCTTGCCGCCGGGTTACCCGGGCTTCCTCGACGCGAACTTCGAGATGGTCAAGCACTTCGCGAAGCTCACCTACGATGGCAAGTCTTTGTTGCTGCGCAAGCCCGTCGGCGAGCTCGACCACGGCGGAGGCCAGGTGCTCGACCCCAAGGGCAAGGAGCTGGCAGCGCTGAGCATGCTGATCAAGCGCCTGGACCAAGTCGATGCTTGTCCTGCCGCCCCGTCGCCGTCGCTGCCGAGCGTGGAGCTGCTCGGTCCAGTGGCAACGCTGCGCAAAGCTTCACTGTCGCTCGCAGGTCGACTGCCCACGCCGACCGAAACCGACGCCGTGATGAAAGGCGGTGACGCCGCACTGCCGGCGGCGCTCGATGGGTTGATGCGTGAGAGCGCGTTCATCGATCGCATCAAAGAGCTCTACAACGACGTGTTGCTTACGGATCAGTTCCTCTCGTACAACGGGCGCGCGCTGAACGCGCTCGACAAAGACGACTTTCCCGTCTCCAAGACCTATTACGACACGCTGAGCGACACAGACAAAGCCAACGTCAATCGCGCGGTCGCCCGCGAGCCCCTCGATCTGATCGGCTACGTGGTCGAGCACGACCGCCCATTCACCGAGATCGTCACGGCCAACTACACCGTGCTCAACTCGGCGACCTCGGCCGTGTACAACGCAGCGCCGCCGACCAGCTCCTATGCCGACTTGGGCGCGCTGCATGAAGGCAAGATCGTCTCGAAGCGAACTAGCGTTGCATGGCCACACGCAGGCGTGCTCACTTCGCCGATGTTCCTGTCGCGCTTTCCGACGACGCCGACCAACCGTAATCGGCACCGCGCGCGCGAGGTGCTCGACATCTTCCTCGCGACCGACATCCTCAAGGTGGCCGAGCGCCCCATCAATTCCCAGGCCAGCTCGAAGTACATCAACCCCACGCGCGACGATCCGAGCTGTAACCAGTGTCATCGTCAGCTCGATCCGATCGCCGGCGCATTTCTGAAGTTCGATGACTACGGCCAGAGCTCGTTCCGGCCCGACCGGCAATGGCATCCGGAGATGTTTCCGCCGGGCTTCGGCAGCGAGGTGATGGCCGTCAGTGACTTCGATCGCGCGCCGCAGTGGCTCGCACAGCGCATCGCCAAAGACCCGCGCTTCGCGCTCGCCACCGTGTACACGCTGTTTCGCGGGCTCACGGGGCAAGAGCCGCTGGTGTATCCGCAAGATCCGGCCGCGCCCGACCACGACGCGCAGCTCGTGGCATGGGAAGCGCAGGAGACCACCTTCCGCGCCATCGGGCAGGCCATGATCGACGATCACTGGAAGCTCAAGACCGCGGTGAAGCAGCTGGTGCTGTCGCACTATTTCCGTGCTGCGGGCGTGGCGAAAGACGCAAGCGACGCGGCCCGCACGGCGCTCGCCGAGGTCGGCACCGCGCATCTGCTCACGCCCGAAGCGTTGTCGCGCAAGATCAGCGCGACGGTGGGCATCCCCTGGAACCGGGAGTGGGACAACAGCCCGTTGCTGCTGACGGACTATCGCATGGTGTACGGCGGCATCGACTCGGACATCGTGGTCACGCGCCTGTCGCAACCCAATGGCGTCATGGCCGCCGTGCAGCTGCGCATCGCCAACGAAGTGGCGTGCCGCGCGGCGGCTTGGGACTTCATGCAGCCGCAAGCCAAGCGCTTCTTGTTCCGACACGTGGAACTCACCGACACGGGCGAAGCCAGCATCAAGCAGAACCTTCAGTACCTGTATGCGCAGCTGCTGGGCGAAGAGCTGGCTGCTGGTTCGCCGGAGCTGGAGCGCGCCTATCAGTTGTTCGCGCAAACGCAGAGCGCGGGCCTGGCAAGCATCGTGAGCAAGCAGGAGAACGACTCGTTATCGTGGTCGTGTCAGGGACGACGCGACTGGCTCAAAGCCGCAGACATCCCCGATGCTTCGCGCCTCAAGAACGACAAGAACTACGTAGTGCGCGCATGGACCGCCGTGCTCGCGTACCTGCTCTCGGACTACCGCTTCCTGTACGAGTGAGAAACATGCCCATGCCCATGCCCGTGTACAGAAGACAGTTCATGAAGCTCGCTGGCATGGCCGGCATGGCTGGGCTCGGCTTGACGCTGCCCATCGCACGGCGCTTTGCACAAGCTGGCGGCGGCTACACGGGCCCGTTCTGGCTGCTCGTGCATGCGCAGGGCGCGTGGGACCCTCGCCTGTTCTGCGATCCCGTCGCCATGGGCACGCAGAATCGCTTGTACACGAAGACCGGAAGTGCGGGCGCGATCCAGTACGCCGACTATCCGGTCGATCTCGCACAGCTCGGGCTCGATACCACGATGGGCTACGAGGGCTACCTGCTCTCGAACAGCGCGTTCTTCGGCAAGCATGGTCACCGCTTCACGGTGCTCAACGGCATCGACACCTCGACCAACAACCACGAAGCGGGCACGCGCGCGACCTGGAGCGGCCGACTGCTCGGCGAGTATCCGGCGTTCGGTGCGCTGGTCGCGGCTGCGAAAGCCAAAGACCAGCCGATGGCCTTCATCAGCAACGGCAGCTACGACGTTACCGACGGACTCGTGCCTCTCGCACGCGCCAGCAATCCGGACACCCTGGCCAACGTGGCGTATCCGCAGCTCATCAATCCCGCCGACGCCAAGCCCGAGAGCTTTCACAGCGCCTCCACCCTGGCGCGCCTCGAAGCGGCGCGGCAAGCGCGCTTCGCGGACTTGGCGAAGCAAGCGACGCTCCCCCGCGAGCAGCACGCGCTCGCCGAGCTGCAAGGCGCGCGAAAGGCGAGTGGCACGCTCTCTCAACTGAAGCTGCCAAAGACCTTCGTCGCCATCCCGGGCAGTCAGCTCGACGACCTCGAGCGCATGCTGAAGGCGCAGGAGATTGCGCTTGCCGCGTTTGGGTCAGGTGTATGCGCCGCAGCCACGATCACGCTCGGCGGCTTCGACACGCACGCCAACAATGACCGCGATCAGGCGCGTCAGCTCGCCAAGCTCTGGTACGGGCTCGACTACTTGTTCACGCGCGCCGATGCGCTCGGGCTCGGCAAACAGCTGTATGTCGTCGTGGGCTCGGACTTCGGTCGCGGCCCCAACTACAACTCCGACAACGCTGGCGCCGGCAAAGACCACTGGCCGGTCACCAGCGCATTGGTGGCGCTGCCGGGCGCAACCGGCGGTCGTGTGGTCGGCGCGACCGACGCCTCACAGAACGCACGCACCATCGACCCTGTTACGCTGAAGCCATCGAACAGCGGAGTCACGCTGTCGCCCGATCTCGTGCACCAAGCGCTGCGCAAGGTCGCAGGCCTCGAGGCGTTCGCGAAGGATTACCCGCTCGAAGGCCAAGCGCTGCCGCTGTTTGGTTAATCGGAAGCGCGTTCGCTGTACGAGGCGCGCAATGCTGGGCCACGCGCCAGCGTCTGATACACGACACAGTAGCGCTCGGTCAGCTCGAGCAGCTTGGCCTTCTCGGCTTCGGTCGCGTCGGTGTCGAGCGAGAGC
>JADGRE010000253.1 GCA_017881185.1 Pseudomonadota bacterium
AAGCTCTTGAAGTCGCGCTGCAGGTAGTCGGGCGCAGCCGCCAACATCGCATCGATTTGCTCGGGCACACCCAGGGCGAGCGCTCCGGGCACGCCGGCGCCGAGCGCAGGACAGATGCGGTCGGCCACGGCGCACAGCACCGCGTACTCCTGCGCGCTGAGCAACTGCAGCCCGTGCTTGGGCAGCTGACGCAGCAGCGTCTTGCGCGCGGCGAGCGCAGTGCCGAGCGTCAGCAGTGCGGCCGTGCCGAGCACGCCCGTCTTCAGAAAGCTGCGGCGAGACGAGGTGCCAGGGGCAGTCACGGGCTGCAACGTCCAACGACTCGCAGAGGGCAGTCAATGGTCGCGCTCGCGAAAACGGGCCGCTACAACCGCCCCTCGATCGCCCGCGACCTGCGGCTGTCGCGGTAGCGCCGAATACACGGCGCCATGATCTCCCCGATCAGCGTACGGTACGAAATGCTGATAGCGTCCGCGATCAGGCACATGTCCGAGAACCCCGGCGATAGCCCTGGCAGCGGATTGCACTCGATGAAGTTCACCCGGCCCTGGGCATCGATTCGCAGATCGACGCGCGAATAGTCGCGGCAGCCGAGCGCCACGAACGCGCGCTTGGCCACGCGCTCGATCTCGCGCAAGAGCGGGTCGTCCACCTTCGCCGGCACCTCGTAGCGAATGCCCTGGCCTCGGAACTTGCACTCGAAGTCGTAGATGGGGTGCTTGCGTTCCGGGTCGGTGAAGATCACCTCCATCGGCGGCAGCGCCTTGGGCTTGGTCTCACCGAGCAGCGCCACCGTGAACTCGCGCCCTGGCAGGTAGGTCTCGACCAGCGCGTCCTGTTTGTACTTCTGGATGATCTCGCGCGCGGCCTCGCGCAGCTCGGTCTCGTTCTCCACCACTGAACGTCCGACGATGCCTTTGCTGCTGCCTTCGGCGACCGGCTTCACCATCAGCGGGAACTCGAGTCCCTTGACCAGACGCTCCTTGCCGGTGCGCATCACCATCGCGCTCGGCGTCGGTACGCCCGCCTGCGCGACGATCTGCTTGGCCAAGCTCTTGTCGAGCGCCAGCGACATCGCCGCCGGATCCGACCCGGTGTACGGAATGCCGAGCAGCTCGAGCAGCGCCGGCACCTGCGCTTCGCGATTGCGCCCGCCCATGCCTTCCGCAATGTTGAAGACCACGTCGACGGCGGCTGCCGGCAAGAGCGTAGACAGTTCGGGCGTCGCTTCGAGCTCGACGACCGTGTGACCGTACGACTCGACCGCTTCGCGGATCGCCGCGATCGTCTGCGGCGTATCGTACTCGGCGTCTTGATCGCGATCTGGCGTGAGCTCAGTCGTGCGCCGGCGGTTGTACGTGAGGCCAACGCGCAATCTCTGCGCGCTGCGGCGTGCAGGCATTGCACTCTGGCTCAGACCGTAGCGCTCCGCTGCAGACCTCAAGATCGCGTCGAGCACGGCTTCTTGCGTGCTCAAGCCGGCGAGCGCGCTCGAGACGTAGATCGCCGCACCCTTCTCCATGCTCGGCAATGCGTTGACCTCGAGGAAGTAAACTTCGCCGTCGTCGCCCAGCCGGAAGTCGACGCGACCCATGTCGCGGATGCCCAGTGCGCGGATGACTTTCTGGGTCTGCTCGATGCAGCGCGCACGCTGCAGAGCTGTGATCTCTGCGGGTACCTTCACCTTCACCGCGCTCGACCCGATGTTCTTCAGCTCGAAGTCGTAGAGCTGGAAGCGCCGGCCTGCGACGAAGCTCTGGTCGTACTCGTAGCCCGCGGGCTCGAGCACGCCGGCCGTGAGCGGCGAGGCCTTCTCGATGAACGGCACGGTCAGGTCGCGCCCCACGATGAACTCCTCGATGAGCACGCCGGCCGGGAAGCGCGCGATCAATTCGAGCACGCGCGCGGTCAGTTGCTCGTGCGTCTCCACCACCGAGTCCACCGTGATGCCGACCGAGGAGCCCTCGAAATTCGGCTTCACGATCATTGGAAAACGCAGCTGATCCGCAGCCGACAGCTGCGTCACGTCCTCCACGAAGCAGTACTTCGGGGTGTTCACGCCGTAGGAGGCGACGATCATCTTGGTCACGCGCTTGTCGAGCGTGAGCGCGCACACGTACGCGTCCGAACCGGTGTACGGCACGCCGAGGCGGTCGAAGAGCGCCGGGTAGAAGGCCTCACGGAAGCGCCCGTGGCTGCCCTCGGCGGTGTTGAACACCAGGTCTGGCACCAGCGCTTCCAGCCGCGCCACGATGCGCGATGCCGGCCCCGACACCTCGATGGGCTCCACCTGATGGCCGAGCTTGCGCAGCGCGGCGGAGATGCCGGCCACCGTCTCCGGAGTGTCGAACTCGGCCTCGTCCTCGCTGCTGCTGAGTTGGAGGTTGTGCGTGAACGCGATGCGCATGGACGTCTCCCTTGAGGAGCCGCGCGCTGTGCAAGCGTCAGGCCAAGATCAAGCAGCGGACGCGCCGTCAGACACGGGGCGCCAAGACTTCAAGTTTTTGGCGTCATTGTTGCTAGAGGCACAAAGTAGACAATGAGCGAGTGACTAGCGCTCGCGGAAAGGCCAGCAGGTCCACATGGACGTAGAGCCGTCGGAATCCAGTCCAGTCATCGCCGAAGATGACGCCGAGCCTCCGGGTTTAGGCCGCACTTCAACGCATGACTCGTCACGTTCTTCTGACACACGTTCTGAGTCTCCGAGCCCGCTTGGTACCATTGGCGCTCACCGCCAACTGCTCGAAGGCGACTTCTGGCGCGTGATCCCCGCGTACCGGGACGTCTCCGAAGCCACCTTCCTCGATCACCACTGGCAGAGCCAACACGCGGTCACCCGCGTCGACAAGTTGGCCGCCGCCTTGGGCGATCTCCTGCCGCTGGCCTTCTTCCGCGACGTGGAAGCCGGTCTCGAGCGCGCGCCCATGAGCCTGCGCATCTCGCCGTACATCATGGCGCTCATCGATTGGCGCGACCCGTACAGCGATCCGCTGCGCAAGCAGTTCATGCCGCTCAGCTCCGAGCAGCTGGCAGACCACCCCATGGTCGGCCTCGACTCGCTGCACGAGCAACACGACTCGCCGGTGCCGGGCCTGGTGCACCGCTATCCGGACAAGGCGCTGTTCCTCGCGCTCGACCTGTGCCCCGTGTACTGCCGCTTCTGCACGCGCAGCTATTCGGTCGGCGTCGACACCGACGGCGTCTCGAAGATGCACCTGCGGGCCAAGCCCGAGCGCTGGGAGATGGCGTTCGAGCACATCCGCAACCACGAGCAGATCGAAGACATCGTCATCAGCGGCGGCGACGTGCATAACTTGCGCGCGGACCAGATCGCGGACATCGGTCACACCCTGCTCGACATCCCGCACGTGCGCCGCATGCGTTTCGCCACCAAGGCGCTGGCCGTGCAGCCCACCAAGTTCCTCACCGACGACGAGTGGGTCAACGCCATCACCGGCGTCGCCCAGCGCGGCCGCAAGCTCGGCAAGGAAGTGGTCATCCACACGCACATCTCGCACCCGCGAGAGATCACGTGGATCACCCAGGCCGCGACCCGCCGGCTCTACGGCGAGGGCGTGAACATTCGTAACCAGTGCGTCTTGCTGCGCGGCGTCAACGACGACCCGAACGTGCTCAAGACCCTGGTCAAGCGTCTGTCGTACATCAACGTGCAGCCTTACTACGTGTACCAGCACGATCTGGTGCCCGGCGTGGAAGACCTGCGCACCACTGTCGGCACCACGCTCGCGATCGAGAAGCAGGTGCGCGGCGCAACGGCCGGCTTCAACACGCCGACCTTCGTGGTCGACGCACCCGGCGGCGGCGGCAAGCGCGACGTGCACTCGTTCGAGCACTACGACCGCACCACGGGCGTCAGTGTGTACCGCTCGCCGAACGTCGATGAGAACGCGGTCTACTTGTACTTCGACCCGATTGGGCTCCTGCCCGAAGAAGGTCGTCGTCAGTGGGCCGACCCGAACCAGCGCGCCACCATCATCAGCAACGCGGTCATCGCCGCCGGGCACGACCCGGAGATGCTGCCCGCAGCGTGGGGGCTACCGCAGCGCCGGCGTCTGCCGGTCATGTGACGGTCGAACAGCTGTTGTCGCGCAGAATCCAGCGCGCAGAACCGAGCGCGACGAGGAGCAATAGCCAGCGCTATTGTGACGAGTAGCAACGCAGCCAAGCGCGTTCGGGACAAGCGAGAACGCGTCAAAACCTCTCGGCCAGACGACTAAACAGTGTCGCATGGGGTGTGAGACACGAGCGAGCTGTCGTTCGTTTCGAGGAGCGCGCGGAGCCTACGTTTCGTAGGTGAGCACGCACCGCAGAAAGGGACGACGGATCGCCCGGTTGGGGTCGGGGCCCCAGCCCCGACGGAGGGTGGATCGCGCCCCAGGCGATACTGTTTAGGGCGCGCCGCGCTCACAGGCAAGCAGCTGCTGGTACGCCTGCCAGCCGGCGCCCCCGCGGACCTTGAGCGCAGCGGCGAGCTCGAGGGTCTCGTACGCCCGCACCAGCCGCAGCACCACCGATTCCTGCGTCTGCAGCGCCCAGTACTGGTTTTGCAGCTCGTCGACGTGGTCCTCGGCGTCGTTGTACGCAGCGGCCTCAGGCGACTTGTCGAGCACCAGCTTGATGGCCGCGGCGTCGCGGCTCAGCGTTGACGCGAAATCCGGGTGGTACGGGTCGTCGAGCATGGGCCAGCGGCTGAGCAAGAGGCCCGAGAGCGCGGCATGTGGATGCAGCGCCGCATCTTCCGCCGCCGCCAGCTGCACGTCCGCGGCGTCGAGCTGCTGCTGCAAGGTGTGCAGGCGTTGCTCGGCCGCGGCTTGGGTAAGCAGACCCAGACGTGCGCCCAGCTGCGCGACGACAGCTGCATCTTCGGGTAGCAACGCAGCGTCCGGCTTGCCGCGCGTCTGCTGCACCTCGCGCAGGTAGCGCTCCGAGGTGCTGGTCGGCACGTCGATCGACGTGGAGGCGATGCGCGCCCGGGTGTGCGCCTCGAGCAGGCTCACGCGACCGTCGGCGTCGAAGTCGATTTCGGCGCGCGGCAGCGGCTTGCCGTCGCGGTCTTGCGAGCGCAGCGCGTGCAGCATGTGCAGGCTGTAGCTCTCCTGCGCGCGTCGGTCGGGGTTGGGGTCGCAGCCACTGGTCTCGCGATCCCAGGTGCCTGCGAAGAGACCACAGCGCGGTGCACGCGTAACGCCCTGCTTGGGATCCGCGCCCGCAAACGCCAGCTCCGCGAAGCCACCCGAGAAGCAGCTGGCGATGACCATGCGCAGCGGCCGCTGGTGCTTGGCCTGCAGCTGCGCGAGCTTGCGGACGCTCAGACTCTCGCCGCCCCACAACGCCACGTTGTTGTCACGCTCGTGCTCGCCCTGCTGGCCGTGCGCCGCGATGTAGACCAGGAGCGGGTCGGTGCCGTCGGCCAAGGCATGGCCAAGCTGTTGCTCGAGCTGGTCCAGCGATGCAGGCAGTGCCGGCAAGCTCGGCTTGCGAAAGCGGCTGCCGCGACTGCCGCGCGGTTCGAAGAAATCGCCGATACGACCCAGCAAGGCGCTCTCGTCGAGCGTGGGGTCGAGCGTACGCACGCTGAGACTGTCTGCGCCTCCTGCGAACAGCACCACGACCGGGCCCTTGAGCACCTGGCGCGCCAGCGTGAGGTCTTGTTCGAGTGAAACCTCGTTGAACTCGGGTGTCGGACCGCCGCCGAGCGCGATGCTCGCCACGTGCATTGCGGTGATAGGTGGCGCCGCCGGCGCACGCGCGGGAGCGGCCGGCGTGCTTGCCACCACGACAGGCTTTGGCGGCGCGGCAGGCGCAGGCGTCGCAGGCCGTTGCACGGCCAAGCCGAGGGCCAGCAGCAGCGTCACACCCAGTGCAGTCTTCACCAACATGCCGACCCGCAGCATAGCCCGTTCAAGGCGCGACGTCGGCACAACAGCCGAAGCCGCGGCTCGGCAGCACGGTGTTCGATGTGGCCTGCGCCAGCGTGGTCTGGCTGGCGGGGCTTGAGGTAGGGTGCGGACGTGCCTAAGTTGCCCCCGGACCCCGCCATGAACCCCAAAGCCCGCTTCAACCTCATCTATCTCGTGGTCGCCGTCGCGCTGGTCATGCTGTTGCAGCAGCTGCTGCGCGATGTGCGTACGGTCGCGGTCATCCCCTACAGCGAGTTTCAGCATCTCTTGCACGACAAGAAGATCTCCGACGTAGAGATCGTGGGCGAGACGCTGCAAGGCACGCTCAAGCAGGCCGACAAGGGCAAGACGCATTTCGTCACGACCGACGTCGACCCGAAGCTCGCAGAGAAGCTCGACGCCGCCGGTGTGAAGTACGGCCGGCGCCCCGAGAACACGCTGCTGCCCAACCTCTTGTCGTGGCTCGTGCCCGGCTTGCTGGTGTTCTTCGTGTGGGCCGTGGTGATGCGCCGCATGGCCGCACAGGGTGGCGGCACGGGTGGCCTCATGGCCGTCGGCAAGAGCAAAGCCAAGGTCTACGTCGAGACCGACACCAAGGTCACCTTCGCCGACGTAGCAGGCGTGGACGAATCCAAGCAGGAGCTGCAGGAGATCGTCGCGTTCCTCAAAGACCCCACCTCGTATGGCCGGCTGGGCGCGCGTATGCCCAAGGGCGTGCTGCTGGTCGGTCCACCAGGCACCGGCAAGACGCTCTTGGCGCGCGCGGTCGCCGGCGAAGCCAGCGTGCCTTTCTTCTCCATCAGCGGCTCGGAGTTCGTGGAGATGTTCGTGGGCGTGGGCGCCGCGCGCGTGCGCGATCTGTTCGAGCAGGCGCGCAAGCAAGCGCCGAGCATCATCTTCATCGACGAGCTCGATGCGCTCGGCCGCGCGCGCAATGCCGCGCCCTACATGGGCGGCCACGACGAGAAGGAACAGACGCTCAACCAGCTGCTCGTCGAGCTCGATGGCTTCGACCCGAGCAGCGGCCTCGTGCTGCTCGCAGCCACCAATCGCCCGGAGATCCTCGACCC
>JADGRE010000010.1 GCA_017881185.1 Pseudomonadota bacterium
GGCGCCGAGCCGCCGGCGCCGGTCTCGAACAAGCCACCGCCACCGAGCAGCGGCACGACCGAGAGCATCTTGGCGCTGGTTCCGAGCTCGATGATCGGGAAGAGATCGGTCAGGTAGTCGCGCAAGACGTTGCCCGTGACCGAGATGGTGTCTTTGCCGGCGCGGATGCGTTCCACCGACAGCTGTATCGCCGCGACCGGATCCATGATGCGGATGTCGAGGCCCTTGGTGTCGTGTTGTTTCAGGCAGGTCTCGACCTTGGCGATGATCTCGCGGTCGTGCGCGCGCTGCTTGTCGAGCCAGAAGATGGCCGGGGCGCCCGTGATGCGCGCGCGCGTGACAGCCAGCTTGACCCAGTCCTGGATCGGCGCGTCTTTCGCTTCGCACATGCGGAAGATGTCGCCGGCTTCGACTTTTTGCTGCAACAAGGTGTTGCCGGCAGAGTCGACCACGCGAACGGTGCCGGCGGCAGCCGCCACGAAGGTCTTGTCGTGCGAGCCATACTCTTCGGCCTTCTGGGCCATGAGCCCCACGTTGGGCACGCTGCCGATGGTCGCAGGGTTGAACGCGCCGTGCTTCTGGCAGTCCTCGATGATGGCTTGGTAGGCGGCCGCATAGCAGCGGTCGGGGATCATCACGAGGGTGTCGTGGAGCTTGCCGTCGGCGCCCCACATCTTGCCCGAGTCGCGGATCACCACGGGCATCGACGCATCCACGATGATGTCGTTGGGTGCGTGCAGATTGGTGATGCCTTTGTCGGAGTCCACCATGGCCAGAGCCGGACGCTTGGCGTATGCGGCTTTGATGTCGGCTTCGATCTCGCTGCGCTTGTGCTCGGGCAGCGTCTGCAGCTTCGCGTACAGATCGGCCAAGCCATTGTTCGGGTTTACGCCCGCTTCTTTCAGCGTCGCGCCGTGCTTGTCGAACAGGTCCTTGAAGAACACCGTCACCGCGTGGCCGAACATGATGGGATCGGAGATCTTCATCATGGTGGCTTTGAGGTGCAGCGACAGCAGCAGATTGTCTTTCTTCGCGACCTCGATCTGCTCGGCGTAGAACGCACGCAAGGCGCTGGCGCTCATCACCGAGGCGTCGATGACTTCACCGTCGCTCAGCGCGGTCTTCTCTTTGAGCACCTTCACGCTGCCGTCGGCCGCCACGTGCTCGATGCGGACGTTGATCGCCTTGGCGACGGTGGTCGAGGTCTCGCTGCCGTAGAAGTCGCCGCTGGCCATGTGCGCCACGCGAGTCTTGGAGTCGGCTGGCCAGGCGCTCATCTTGTGCGGGTGCTTCTTCGCGAAGCTCTTCACCGACAGAGGTGCACGCCGGTCCGAGTTGCCTTCGCGCAACACCGGATTCACGGCGCTTCCCAGCACCTTCGCGTAGCGCGCTTGGACCGCCTTCTCGGCGTCGTTCTTGGGCTGCTCCGGGTAGTCGGGGACCTTGTAACCCTGGCCCTGCAGCTCTTTGATCGCCGCCATCAGCTGCGGAATCGAGGCACTGATGTTGGGCAGCTTGATGATGTTGGCTTCGGGCTTCTGCGTGAGCTCGCCCAGCTGCGTGAGGTTGTCTGCGACCTTCTGCTCGCTGCTGAGATTCTCCGGGAAATTCGCCAGGATGCGGCCGGACAGGGAGATGTCGGAGGTCTCGACCGCCAGCCCGGTGCCGTGGGTGAAAGCCTGGATGATCGGCAAGAGCGAGTAAGTCGCCAGGGCCGGGGCTTCGTCGATCTCGGTCCAGATGATCTTGTGCGTCGTCATGGAAATCTCCTGTTGCCGGGCGCGGCGGACGCGGATTATTTCACCGTTCACGCAAGAGGTCACGAGCGTTTGCGCCGCGCGCATGGTTTCCCTGGTCTACCGCCGCCGGCACCAGGGCTCGCAGCTCGGCGCCGCACGGCTCACGGCGGCTCACGGCGTGGCTGGCGCGGCCGCAGCCTTCGGGGTGGGCTTGTCGGGCATCGTGTGCTTCTTCCAAACGCGCTGGTTCAGCTCGTTCAGGCGCTTGAGCGCGTCAGGCACCAGGGCAGAGCGCGGCCAGCGGCGCCAGAGCAACTTGAGCGCATCGCGCGCGTCGTCGAGGTTGCCCACGTCTTCCGCACACTGGCTGATCAACCACGCCGCGTCGTCCTGAAGATCTTTGTCGACGTTCTGCTCGAGCACGACCTTCGCGAGCACCTGTGCTTCGGCCGGGCGTCCTAGCTCGCGCAGCGCCTTCGCCAAGTTGTATTTCACCGCCGGGATGTGGGAGGCCTCTTCCTTCAGATGGATGGACTCGCGCAACTGCTCAGCAGCCTCGGCGTAGCGCCCGGTCGCCATCAAGTTGAGGCCGCTCTGGTAGGCGGTCACCGACAACTCGAGCCGGAACTTGTCCTCGGTGTCACGGAAAAACTCTTCCTCGGCCTTCGAGAGCTGTTCCTTGCGGATCTCCTCGTAGCCCTCCACCACCTTGGTCAGCTCTTTCTGGCGGATCAGGTTGTAGTAGGCGGTGGCCTTGGCTTCGGCCTGCTCGCGCTGCTCGCCGCGGCGGATCTCCTCGGCCAGGTCGCGGCGTAGCTCTTTGACCTCGCGCGTGAGCTCTTCTTTCTCGGACTCGATCTCGTTGATGCGCACGTCCGACCACAGCTTGAGGCCCACGAACGAGAGCGTAGCGAACAGGGCATACGCCACGGCGCTATTCCAATTGAAGCGACGCTCGTAGCTGGCCTGACGCTTGGCGATGGACTTGATGTCCGCCGCCAGCGAGTTGGTCAGGTTGTTCGTCTTGATGATCAAGCCGCGAGATTCGATGATCTCGGTCTTGATCTCGCGAATCTCGTCGTCGGCGTCGCGCATTGGCGGCTTCGTAACGTGGCGCTGCCGGCACCGCAAGCCGGCGACCGGCCGCGGTCAGCGCCGTCCGAACGCTTGGCGCCCGGGGCGGGACGCGGCTTGACGACCCCTGCCCGACCGCCTAAAAGCGCTGCCTGCCGCCAGGAAATCGCATGCAGCCCCGCCCCACCGCCGTGCTTTCGGGCTCCAAGACGACCGTCGCGACGACCTTCGCGTCGGCGCCCAGAGTGACGACCAAGCTGACCGCCACTCTGGTCGTCGCGCTGGCCACCTACACGCTCGTGGCCGGCTGTGGCAGCGACCGCTACATCGTCATCGGCACCACCAAGGCGCCGAGCGCCAGCGGTTTCGTCGAAATCGAGCACGACAATGCCTCCGGGGCGACCTTCGAAGTGCACATGGAGCAGCTGCACCCGGTGAGCCAGCTCGACCCCTCCCGCGCTTGCTACGTGGTGTGGGTGGAGCAAACCGGGCAGGCCCCTGCACGCGTCGGCGTTCTGCGCTACAACCCCGACGAGCGCTCGGGTGTGCTCAAGCACGCGCGGGCCAACAGCCGGAAGTTTGTCGTGAAGATCACGGCCGAAGCTACCCCCACCCCGAAAGCGCCGAGCGACTTCGCCGTTGCCAGCGAAGAGATCAAGCTGGACAACTGAGCACCACGATCACGCACCGATCACGCACCGATCACGCACCGATCACGCACCGATCACGCACCGATCACGCACCGATCACGCACCGATCACGCACCGATCACGCACCAGGAGAAGCCCGCGTGTACGACTTTTCGCAAATCAAGAAGAACCTGAAGGTCAAGCTCGACGGCGTGCCCTTCAACGTCGTGGATTTTCAGTTCGTCAAGCCGGGCAAGGGCAATGCGTTCACGCGTACCAAGCTGCGCAACATGCTGACGGGCGCGGTCATCGAGCGCACCTTCAAGCAGCACGAGAAGCTCGAGCCAGCCGACATGGACGATCGCCAGATGCAGTTCCTCTACAAGGAAGGCGACTCGTACGTGTTCATGGACACCAGCAGCTACGACCAGCTGCACCTGAGCGCCGAGCAGCTGGGCGAGAACACGGGGTACTTGATCGACAACACCAACGTCGACGTGCTCTTCTTCAATGGTCAGCCCATCGGCGTGACGCCGCCCACCTTCGTGCTCATGAAGGTCATCCGCACCGAGCCCGGCTTCAAGGGAGACACCTCGGGCGGCGCCATGAAGCCCGCCACCATGGAGACTGGCCTGGCAGTGAACGTCCCGCTCTTCATCAACGAAGGCGAGACGCTGAAGATCGACACGCGCACCGGCGAGTATGCCGAGCGCGTCAACATCAAGAAGTAGTCATGCAAGATCGCAGTGCAGCGCGTGAGCTGGCCGCGCGCAAAGCCGGCACGGCCGTGTGCTTGGCTGGACGCGTGGTTGCGCGTACCGAAGGCGGCTTCACGCTCCAAGACGACACCGGCTGCGCGCAGTGTCGTTCGAACACGGAAGTGAGCGTGGGCGCGTTCGTGTGCGTGCGCGGCAGCTGGGACGGCTCGCAGCTGTCGGCGGCAAGCGTGGAGCAAGTGAGCGCCGGCAGCGACCGCTTCATGCGCGGCGACAGCGACTTCAGCCAGCTGATGGGCAAACGCCTGTCGAACCTGCGCGCGCGCCACACGGTGCTGCAGACCGCGCGTGCGTTCTTCGACGAGCAGGGCCTGCTCGAGGTGGATACGCCGGCGATCGTGCCGTGTCCCGGCCTCGACGTGCATCTGGACGCCATCGAGGTGCTGGGCATGGGTGCCCCGCGCTGGCTGCACACCAGTCCCGAGTACCAGATGAAGCGTTTGCTGTGCACAGGGCTGCCGGGCGTCTACCAGCTGGGCAAAGCTTTCCGACGCGGCGAGCGCGGCAAGCTGCACGAACCCGAGTTCACGATGCTCGAGTGGTACCGCAGCTTCGCCGGGGCGACCGAAGTCATGCGCGACACCGAGGCCCTGGTGGCGCGCGTCGGCAAGCAGCTCACCGGCGGCAGCGCGCTGCCCGGCATGCAGCAACCTGTCGATGTCGCTGCGCCATGGGAGCGCATCAGCGTCGCCGATGCCTTCACCCGCTATGCGGGCGTCACACTCGAGTCGGTCGTGCACGACGACGACAAGTTCTACCGAGTCCTGGTCGAGAAGGTAGAACCCGAGCTCGGTCGCGGGCGTGCCACCTTTCTCACGCACTACCCTGCGCGCATGGCCTCGCTGGCGCGGCTTTCGCCCGGCGACGCCAACAGTGCGGAACGCTTCGAGGCCTACCTGGACGGTGTGGAGCTGTGCAACGGTTTCAGTGAGCTGACCGACGCGGGCGAACAGCGCAGACGCTTGCAGGCAGATCAGGCGCTTCGGGGCAAGCTCGGGCGCTCGGTGTATCCGATCGATGAGCGCTTCATGTCCGCGCTCGACGATGGCATCCCCCCGAGTGGCGGCAACGCGCTGGGGATCGATCGCCTGCTCATGGTTGCGCTCGGCGCCAAGCAAATCGATGAAGTGGTGGCGTTCACCTGCGCGCGAGTCTGAACCTGCTCAACCTGTCCCCCTGGACTTGAGAATCGAAGCAGTTGTATGACCCGCGCCTGGGTCCAGTTGCCGGGGGCTGCAACGTGGCTAGGTAGCCCACCTGCGCCTGCCTACGCGCACGCATCCCCGTGTACCGCCGAGCGAGGCTTGTATATGACGCCATGCAAATCCAACTTCACCCTGAGCACGATCGTGTGCGGAACGCTCCTGGCACTGTGCTGCAACGCACAGCTTGCGCACGCACAAGCTACGGCCGGAACACCGCCGCCGGACGCGACAGCGTTGGTGGACGCTCCCAAAGGCGCAGCTGACGTGCCGAAGATCGAACACCCGGAAGACGGCACCAACGCGTCGCTGTCGGCCGGTGGCCAAGAGGCCAGCGGTAACTCGCGCTTGATCGCCGGTACCATCAACAGTGCGGCTGACACGCGCTGGAACAAGAACGGTCTCGGTGGCTCGGTGCTCGGCAACTACGGCCGCAGCGGCCCGCCAGCAGGGAAGGTCGTGACCACTGCACAGAATATCCAAGGCCGCGTGCGCTACGACCGTTACGTGATCGAACAGGCCTCCGTGTTCCTCATCAACACCGGCCGCCACGATCGCTTCCAGGGCATCCAGTTTCGCTACAACATGGACCCAGGCTTCAAGTACCTGTTCATCAACGAGGCTGCGAGCACGTTCTGGGCAGAAGCTGGCTACGACTTGCAGTACGACGTGCGCCGCAACGATGCGCGCCTGGTGATGGGTTCGACCACACTGCTCGACAAGACCGCGACCGACCACTCGGCTCGTGGCTATCTCGGCATGAAGCACGCGTTCAACGCGAACGTGGCCCTGTCGAGCGGCTTCGAGCTCCTGCAAAGCTTGAAGACTGCCTCCCACACCCGCATCAACTACGACGCGTTGCTCACCGCCACGGTGGGCGCAGGCTTCTCGTTCGGCGTGGGCTTCGGCGCGCGCTACGACTACGCACCCTTGCCGGGCAAGAAGGACCTCGACACCGTCGCCACGGTCTCGGTGATCTACTCGTACTCGAGCGCGGCGCAGCGCGACAAAGCGGCCGACGACGCAGCAGCCGCGCAGCCAACGGCGGCACCGTTAGAGGCCGCGCCTGCACCCGCACCGGCCGCGGAGCCTGCGGCACCTGCGGCTGCACCCGCAGCAGAAGCCGCGCCAACGCCCGCAGCGGAAGCCGCGCCCGCGCCGGCCGCTGCACCCGCGGCTGCCGCACCGGCTGCTGCTACACCCGCAGCTGCTGCAACGCCGGCCGCAGCCCCCAAGACTCCGTGAGGTGAGCCATGTCCTTCTTGTCCGACTTCCAGAAGTTCGCGTTCAAAGGCAACGTGGTCGATCTTGCAGTCGGTGTCGTCATCGGCGGCGCGTTCGGCAAGATCGTCACCGCACTGGTGAATGACGCCATCATGCCACTGGTTGCGCTGGTCATGCCGAGCGGCGACTGGCGCGCCAGCGGCATCGTGTTGCGCGCGGCGGCAGACCCCAAAGACAACGTGATGCTGAAGTACGGCGACATGCTGGGCGCCGTCATCGACTTCCTGATCGTCGCGCTAGTACTGTTCCTGCTCGTGTCGCGCGTGGTGAAGTTCGCCGAGGGGCGCTTGCTCAAGTCGAAGCCGCCCGAAGCACCGACCACCAAGGAGTGCGCCTTCTGCCTGGAGAAGATCCCGCTGGCAGCAACCAAGTGCCGCGCGTGCACGTCGAGCGTCGCGTAACGCCTGACTGACGCTTCAGTCCGGCGTGCCTGAACCCTTGCAGCCGCCCTGTGAGCAGTTGACCGACAGCGCCACGTTGTGACCGGGGCCGGGCACCGCGAAGTTGAAGGTGCTCGGCTGACCCATCTCGACGCCGTTCTTGTCGAGCGGCTGGATGTTCACCTCACCGAGCTCGTCACCGGCGAGCTGGCGATCGACGTCGGGCACCGTGCGGTACTGGTCGGCGCCTTGGCCCACGAGCTTGCAGGGGACCTCGGTGTCGAGCAGCAGCGCGCTGCCGTCGTTGCGCCACGCCGTGATCGCAAAGCGATCGACGCCCGCGCTGTCGCAGGTGCCAAAGCCGAAGTTCCAGCGCAAGAGCAAGTGCGCCGGCGCCGCCGTCAGCATGATCGCGGGGTCGGCCACCACGGTGGTGCCGTTGCCGACGACGCTGACCGGCACTTCGCCGGCCTGCAAGCTGTCCATCACCGCGACGCCCTTGTTGTCGATGCCGAACAGGCGCACGTGATAGCCGCCGGAAGGCACTTGCTCGAAGCGCACTTCACCGCTGTCGCACAGCGCCTCTTCGACGTACATCGGGTCGTCGAGCTCGGCGCGCACCACCTTCACGCCGAGGCTGCTGCAGTCCTTGTGATTGCCCAGCTCGTACGGCACGACCAGCACGCCGGCCTTGGGGTCTTCCTTGCCGCCGCAGGCGAGCCCGAGGCCGCTGATGATGGCGAGGGTCGCAGCAGTGCGTAGCCGGCGATTCATGAGCAGTGCGAGCATCAACATGGCGAACTATCTCCCGAGCCACCGCGCAACGAGGGTGCTCTGATGTAAGACTAGCGGCACACATGTAGGACCTCAAAATTTCGACAAGCCCACGCTCGGCACTTCGTGAGAAACGCCTGTCAAATCAATACGTTATGGAGGCGCTCTGGAAACGGGCTCAGGAACCGTGCTGCGCCTTGGCAGCCTGCCAGAGCGCATCGAGTGCCTCGGGGCTGAGGGCCGAGAGCGCGCTGCCGCTGTCGGCGGCGGCTTGCTCGACGGCGCGCACGCGGGCCCCGAAGCGATCGAGCGTTCCGCGCAGGGCCGCTTCCGGATCGACGCTCGCCTTGCGCGCCACGCTGACCAGCGCGAAGAGCACGTCGCCCAGCTCGTGCTCGATCGCGCGCGCATCGCCCGAGGCCAGCGCTTCGTCGAGCTCGCCCAGCTCTTCGTCGACCTTGCTGCGCGCGCCGGCGAGGTCCGGCCAGTCGAAGCCGACACGGGCGGCCTTGTCGCCGACGCGGCTGGCGCGCAAGAGGGCGGGCAGTGCCTTGGGCACACCGTCGAGCACGCCGCGCCCCTGCTTTTCCTGGGCTTTGATGACTTCCCAGTTGGCGAGCACTTCGCTCGTGCCGCTCACCTGGACGTCGCCGAACACGTGCGGGTGCCGACGCACGAGCTTGTCGCAGATGGCGGCGACCACGTCGTCCGGGCCGAACCAACCTTGCGCCCGGGCAAGCTCCGACTGAAACACGATCTGCAAGAGCAGATCGCCCAGCTCCTCGCGTAGCTCCTCGGGCGAGCCACTGTCGATGGCGTCGACCACCTCGTGCGCCTCCTCGGTGACGTAAGGGCGCAGCGTTTGCAGGGTCTGCTCGCGGTCCCACGGGCAACCGCCGGGCGCGAGCAGGCGCTGCATGATCTCGACCAGGCGCGTGAGACTGCGACCGTCCTGTTCCGGCAACGACATGGTCGCGCAATGTAGAGGGAGGAGGCCCCCGGCGCAAAGGCCAGCCGGCCCGCTTGACCTGGCGCGGCTGAGCCGGCACTTAAGGCACTCCCTTTGCGCTGCGGCGGGCTCATCCCGCGCCACCCACGGAGCCCCGCCATCGTGCGCTACAAGAAGTCGGAGATCAGCGTCGCCCACATCGTGGAGGCCGCCATGCGCGTGCTGGCACGCCAGGGCTACGCGCACTCGAGCTTGATGGACATCGCCAACGAGGTCGGCATGTCCAAGGGCGCGGTGCATTACCACTTCCCCACCAAGGAAGCGCTGATCGGGCAGGTGCTCGAGACGGCCTGCGATGCGGTCGCCGAGCGCACGCGCAAAGCCTGGACCGAGAGCGACAATCCCATCTTGGCGATGCGCTCTGCGCTGCACGAGCTGTGGCGCGTGCGCGCTGAGCTGTCGAACGAAGCCAAGGTCGTGGCCGACTTGCTCGCGCAGAGCTTGCACGACGACAAGCTGCGCAAGCCGCTGGCTGCGTACTACCGCTTCGCGTCCGCACAGGTCGAAGAACACATGCGCGTGAACGCCGAAGCCTTCGGGCTGCGACCGAAGATCGATCCCAAGCTCATCCCGCGCATCCTCAATGGCTTGCTCGACGGCTTGCTCATGCAGCGCATCGTCGATCCCGAGTCGGTGCGCGACGAAGACGTGACGCAGGCCCTGGAGATCCTCGCCGCGTCGCTGTTCGAGCTGGCGCCGCCGGCCGAAGGCGCCAAGCCGAAGGGCGCGTAGGAGCGGCCGGTGTCCTTCGACGACATCCTGGCGCAAGCGAGCGCGCTGCAGACCTTGCAGCGCGCGCTGGAGCGCGACCGCCTGGCGCACGCGTACTTGTTCGAGGGACCGAGCGGCGTCGGCAAACAGAAGACTGCGATGGCCTTGGCATGCGCCCTGCTCTGCCCCGAACAACCCAAGCTCGGTTGCGGCAGGTGTTCGGTGTGCGTGCGCGTGCTGGAAGGCAAGCACCCGGACGTGCGCGTGTTCGGCCCGCGCGACGAAGGCAACCGCAACCTGCAGGTGGAGCTGGTGCGCGAGGAGATCCTGCCCTTCGCGAAGTTCGCGCCCTTCGAGGCGAAAGCGGCGTGTGTGATCTTCCCGGAAGCCGACGTGTCGTTTCCCGTGCAGCACGCCGAAGCCGCGAACGCGCTGCTCAAAACGCTGGAAGAGCCGCGCGCCAACGTGACCTTCTTGCTGTTGTCCGAACGCCCTGATCGGCTGCTGCCCACCATCCGCTCGCGCTGCCAGCCGGTGCGCTTCGGCGCACTGCCAGCATCGGTGGTGAAGGAGATCATGCGTGCACGCGGCATCGACGAGGCGGCGATCGAGCTGGCCGCAGGGCTCGCGTTCGGCAGCGCCGATCGCGCGCTGTCGCTGGCGCAAGACGGTCTCGCCGAGCGCTTGCTGCAGTTTGCGTTGCAGGTCGACGCAGCCGTGCAGGCGCGCAGGCCGGGTGCATTGCTCGAGCTCGCCGACGAGCTGGCAGGCAGCGACGACCGCGCTCTGTTGCTCGACGCGCTGCGCTTGTTCTACCGCGACGTCGCAAGCTGCGCCGTGCTGGGTGACGAGGCACCGCTAGCCTTCGCCGCGCACGCGGAGCTGATCCGCAAACGCGCCGCCACATTGGGCGCAGCCCGTGCCGCCGACCAACAGCGCGCCATCGCAGTCACCTGCGAGGCCATGGAGCGCAACGCCAACCCAGAAGTCGCACTCGACGCACTGTTCTTCTCGTTTGCCTGAGCGCCACGAGCACACCACACACAACCCGGGATTCGACTCGCCCACGGAACGCGCTAAGCTCGCCGGCCCGAGCGAGCCCCAGCGATGAAACCGTTCTACGTCACGACGCCGATCTACTACGTCAACGACCGGCCGCACATCGGCACGGCCTACTCCACCATCGCCGCCGACGTGCTCACGCGCTACCAGCGCTTGCGCGGTCGGCCTGCGCGCTTTCTGACCGGCCTCGACGAGCACGGGCTGAAGATCGCGCGCACGGCAGAAGCACAGGGCCTCACGCCGCAAGAGCTCACCGACCAGATGCAGGAGCCGTTCCGGCAGACCTGGAAACTGCTGTCGTGCGAGCACGACGACTTCATCCGCACCACCGAGCGCCGTCACAAGCGCAAAGCGCAGGCGCTGTGGCGCATGATCCAGGAACGCGGCGACATCTACCTCGGCGAGTACGAGGACTGGTACTGCGTGGGCTGCGAGACCTTCTACACCGAGAAGGATCTGCTCGAAGGCAAGCTGTGTCCGCAGCACCTGAAGCCCGTCGAGCGCATCAAGGAGAGCAGCTACTTCTTTCGGCTCAGCAAGTACACGCAGCCGCTGCTCGACTACTACGAGGCACATCCCGACTTCGTGAAGCCCAGCGCGCGCTTCAACGAAGTGAAGAGCTTCGTGCGCGAAGGACTGCGCGACCTGTCGCTGTCGCGCACCAGCTTCCGCTGGGGAATCCCGGTGCCGGGCGACCCCGAGCACGTGATGTACGTGTGGTTCGACGCGCTCAGCAATTACATGAGCGCGCTCGGCGGGCCGGTCGAGAACGAGCCTGCGCCGCTCTTCGAGCAGTTCTGGCCACCGAACGGCGACCTGGTGCACTTGGTGGGCAAAGACATCCTGCGCTTCCACGCGGTGTACTGGCCGGCGTTTTTGCTTGCTGCCGGGCTCACGCCACCGACGCAGATCTGGGCGCACGGCTGGCTCACGGTGAACGGACAGAAGATGTCCAAGTCACTGGGCAACTTCCTGCGGCCAGAGCCACTGGCCGAGGCATTCGGGGTCGACCCGCTGCGCTACTACCTGATGCGCGACGTCGCGTTCGGCCAAGACGGCGACTTCAGCCACGCGAACCTCATCGCGCGCTTGAACGGCGAGCTCGCCAACGGCCTCGGCAATCTGCTCAACCGCGTGCTCGCCAGCATCGTGCAAAAGAGCTTGGGCGGACGCATTCCGGCGCCGACCGGGCCGGACACGGCAGAAGACCTGACGCTGCAGGCGGAAGCGTTGCGCTGCGCTCGCGCGGCGGCCGAGCAGCTCGACGCAGTCGCGCCGCAACGTGCGCTCGAAGCGGTGTGGGAGCTGGTGTCAGCTGCCAACCGCTACGTCGATCGCACCGAGCCGTGGGCGCTGGCCAAGCTCGAAGACAAGAGCCGACTTTCGCACGTCGTCTATCACGTGCTCGAGACCGTGCGCATGATCGGCGTGATGATCTCACCGTTCATGCCCGGCAAAGCGCACGAACTGCGCGAGCAGATGGGCCTGCACCCGCTCATGGCCACGGTCGGCTGCGATCTGTGGCCAAGCGTCTGGGGTGGTCTGCCCTCGGGGATCACGACCCAACCCGGCAAGCCGCTATTTCCTCGCCTGGACAAAGACCAGGAAGCGGCCGCGCTCGAGAACCTGGGCGTGAAGCTCGATGCGCCTGGCAGCCACGCCGCAGCGACCAGCAAAGCACAGTCGCCGAAATCCCAGAAGCCCGCACAGGAGCCCAAAGTGACCGAGCCAGCCAGCCCTGCAACGCAAGCCAGCACCGACACGTCCATCAGCTACGACGACTTCGCCAAGGTCGAGCTGCGCGTCGGGTTGGTGCTCACCGCCGAACCCGTGCCCAAGAGCGATAAGCTCTTGCGGCTCACGCTCGACGCCGGCGACCCGGCGCCGCGCCAAATCTTGGCCGGCATCGCGCAGCACTACGCGCCGGAAGCGCTGGTGGGCAAGCGCGTGATCATCGTGGCGAACCTCAAGCCGCGCAAGCTGATGGGCCTGGAATCCCAGGGCATGGTGCTGGCGGCGAGCGACGAGACGGGGCTGTTCGTGTCTGCAGTTGCAGGTGACGTGAAGCCTGGCAGCCTCGTGAAGTGAGCTGGCTGCTACCGCCGCTACCGCCGACCTGGGATGCGGCACTGCGCGACGTGCGAGCGCAACACGCGGCGGCACGCATCGCCGCCGCGCAGCGTCTATCGCAGGCCACGGACGAACAGCGCTTGCTCGCGCTGCCGGCGTTGCTCGCACTCGCGAAGGACCGCGATGCACGGGTGCGCGCCGCAGCCTTCGAGTCGCTCGCCGAGCTTGCGGAAGCGAGCGCGCTGCCCGCCTGCGTTGCCGGCACGCAAGACGACGACCCGCTCGTGCGCGAGCTGGCAGTGATCGCACTGTCGCACTTGCCCCCCGAGCTGTGTGCGCCAGCGCTGCTCGACGCCACTGCGAGCCCACATCCCGAGCTGCGCTTTCAGGCTGTGCTGCTGGCAGCCGAGCACTGCCCACAGGACGCCGAGCCGATCGTGCGGCGTTTGTTGCAAGACGCCGACAGCCGTGTGCGCGCGAGCGCGGTGCGCGCCGCGGGGGTCCTGGGCGCCACACGAGCCAGTGCGCTCGCACGAGCCCTCGGCGACGCACTGACCGACAGCGCGCGCCAAGTGCGCGCCGAAGCCGCACTGCTGCTGACGGCGGCGGGTGACGCACGCGCCAGCGCCGGGCTAGTCGAGGCGCTGCAAGACCCCGAGCTGTGTGCGGCCGCGCTCGACGCAGCGCCCGAGCTGGGTGCGCAACCCGAAGTTGTGGCGGCTGTGGCCGCGCTCGCCCAAAGCTTCCTGCGCCCGCGCATCGTGAAAGCGGCTGCCGCACGCGCGCTGGCACGCATGGGCGACCCGCGCGGCCCCACAGCACTGCGCGAGGTGCTCACCGGGCTGCGCGGCGACGCCCGCAGCTACGCCGTCGAAGTCGTGGGTGAGCTTGGGTTGGCCGAGCTGACCCCCGAGCTGGTCGCGCTAACCCGGCGTCCCCGCGGCGTCGACCGCCTGGTCATCGCCCAGAGTCTTGCCAGCCTGGCCGAGCTCGGCCACCCCGCAGCACGCACCGGCCTCGCGGCCATGGTCAGCCGTGGCGACGCTGCAGGTGCCTTCTGCCGCGACCACTTCGCCAGCCTTGGGCCCCCGAAGATCGTCCCCAACGCCAAGAGCGTCGACTGATTCCTGGACAATTCCAGCAGCTTGGCGCTTGCCGGCCCAACCCAACCCAGGCCGCCCCAGAAAAAGCAGCAGGTCCTTGACCAACGGCCCGAGCAACGTATGCTGCGCGTCCCGTTTCACTCAGGGATGCACCATGAACACGAACCTCGGCCTCATCGGCAAAAAGCTCGGCGCTACTCAGATCTTCAACGCGGACGGCAGCGTCGCGCGCGTCACGGCGATTCAAGTGGGTCCCTGCCGGGTGGTCGGTAAGCGCACGCTCGAGAAAGACGGCTATTCGGCCGTGATTCTCGGCTTCGGCGACAAGCGCGAGAAGCTCGTGAACAAGGCGGAAGCGGGCTTCTTCAAGAAGCAGGGCCAGGCGGCATCCCGCACCGTTCGCGAGCTGCGGCTGCCGGCGGAAGCCGTCGGCAAGTACGAAGTGGGCCAGGTGCTCAAGCCCTCGGAACACTTCAAAGAAGGCGAAAAGGTCGATGTTTGCGGCATCACGCGCGGTCGCGGTTTCACCGGCGTCATGGTTCGCTGGAACTTCCGCGGTGCCGGCAAGGACACGCACGGTACGCACGAGTACAAGCGTCACGGCGGCGCGGTCGGTACCAACATGACGCCAGGTCGCACGCTCGCGAACCTCAAGATGCCCGGCCAGTACGGCAATGAGCGCGTCACCATGCTGAATCTCGTGGTGGCCAAGGTGCTCGACGAAGAAGGCATCGTGCTCGTCGAGGGCGGCGTGCCCGGTTCGAAGAACGGTATGGTCACCGTGCGTGGCGCGGTGAAGACCAAGAAGCGCAAGGCCTGAGCGGCCTGAGCGGCCGACAACGCGGCGCCACAGGCCACCGCGTTACAAACGAGGCGCGGGTGAGGCGTGACGCGACGGCCGCAAGATCACTTCGGTGAGCGCGCCAAGCGCGAAGGCTTTCCTGCACGCTCGGTCTACAAGCTGCAAGAGATCGACCGGCGTGTGCAGCTGCTACGACGCGGTCAACGCGTGCTCGATCTGGGTGCGGCCCCGGGCTCGTGGGCGATGTATGTCGCCGAGCGCGTCGGCGCCGAAGGCCACGTGCTCGGGATCGATCTGAACGAGGTGCGCGTCGCGGTGCCAGCCAACGTCAGCTTCCGCGCGCTCGACGTGTACAAGCTGAGTGCAGCAGATCTCGGTGGCCCACATTCGTTCGACGTGGTGCTCAGCGACATGGCGCCGCACACCAGCGGCAATCGCAATCGCGATCAGGCGGGAAGCTACGAGCTGTTCGCGCGCGCGCTCGAAATTGCCGGGCAGGTGCTCGCTCCGGGCGGCGCGTTCGTCGGCAAGATCTTCCAGGGGCCCGACTTCGAGACCGCACGCAAAGGCGTCGCGCAGAGCTTCGCCAAAGCGCGGGTGATCAAACCGGAAGCGTCACGCAGCGAGAGCTTCGAGATCTTCCTGGTCGGCGTGGGCGCGAAGACTTGAACCGCGTTCGGCGCTTGCCCGGACGCATGTGGTTACTCGCCCATAGCCGCGGAGAACCGCGCAGGGCGTGTGTGTTTTCCTGACCAACCTCGCGTTATCGTGGGCCGCAACGACTCTTATCCAGAGCAAGCGCGCGCCGACACAGTTAGACTCGGGAGGCCCGTCCCGCTGCCATGCCAGGTTCACAAGTACCCAGCGAGCCAGCCCCCGCCGCGCTCGACCAGTTGTTCCCCAAAGAGCTCGTGTCGCTCGCGCGCGGCGTCGGCTTCGCGGAATTCATGAGCGCATATGGCGAGAAGTGCTTCTTGCTGATCAAGCTCGACGACGGCGGCGAGCTACAAGCCGGGCTGCGCGCGTTGGAGCAAACGCGCCTCGATGCCGACGGCGGCAATCAAGCCACCATTGGCACGCAGACGGCCGTCGTCGACATCGTCCCGTTCGTGCCCGATCCAGCCGATCGCTTCACGACCACCGAGCTTGGGCGGCGCTTGGCCGAGCACAAGCACTACGCGATCACGCTGGAGAGCGGCAAGGCAGGCGCCGGCGCGACCGAAAAGATCTCGGTCGGCCGCGGTGGCAACTCCGGCATGGTGCTCTGCCACCCGTCGGTCTCGAAGCTCCACGCCTGGTTCAATCGCGACGCGGGCGGGTCGTTCTCGGTGGCTGACGCACACAGCAAGAACGGCACGCGCGTGAATCAGATGGCGCTGCCGCCGGACAGCATGGTGCGCATCACCGGGGGCGACGTGGTTCGTTTCGGCTCCGTGGAGACCATAGTCTGCCCCTCGAGCACCATCTGGCGCGCCGCACACGGCAAGTGAATCGCCCAGCGCCAGCGCGACGCTCGCGCGATCACGCTAGTCTGCAGCCGTGCCGGTAGCGAAGTCCGACATCTGGTTCGTCTACCTCGCGCGCTGCGCCGATGACACGCTCTACACCGGCATCGCACGCGATGTCGCGGCCCGCATCGCCGCACACGATGCGGGCCGCGGGGCACGCTACACGCGCGGGCGTGGCCCGCTGCGCGTCTGCGCGGTGCGTCGCTGCCGCTGCAAAGGCGACGCATTGCGCCTGGAGCTCGCGATCAAGCGACTGACCCGCACGCACAAGGAGCAGCTCACGCAGCCCCGCAAGCTCGCTGCGTTTGCACGACGCAACGTGCCGCCGCGCGCGTAGCAACTACTTGGTCTTTGCGATGACGGCGAGTCGATCGCGCGCGTTGGCCGCCTGATCGCCCTGCGGCGCCAGCTTGAGGTACCGCTCGTAGTGCTTCTTGGCATCGGCAAAGCGCTGATCGGCAGCGAGCATGTTGGCGAACAAGTAGTGCGCGGTGGCGTACTTGTCGTCTTGCTTGAGCACGCGCTCGATGGTGGCGTAGGCGCCGTCTTTGTCGCCCGCAGCACGCTGCGCGAGCGCCAGCTCCGACAAGAGCGCAGGGGTTGCTGCTTCGCCGCCCGCTGCGACGGCAGCCTGCATGGCTTGCACCGCAGCTGCACCGTCGCCCGCGCGCCGCAGACCGTTGCCCACCGCGAGCAGGGCCGCACGGTTGCCCTGCCCGTCGCCCAGCGCTTGCTTGAGCTCGCGCAGCGCGCCGTCGCGATCGCCGGTCTGCAGCAGGAGCAACCCGTAGTTCGCTCGCGTCATCGCGTCTTTCGGAGCGTTGGCCAGCGCTTGCTCGTACTGCGCCTTGGCGCCCGCCGTGTCGCCGAGATCTTCCAAAGCGAGCGCGAGGTTGGTGTGCGCGGCGGCGGACTGCGGGTTGACGCGCGCCGCGCGCTGCAGCAACTCGACCGCCTCTTTGAGCTGCCCGCGGTCGCGCAGCAACACGGCGAGGTTGTTGAGTGGCTCGGCGAAGTCGGGCTTGAGCTCGAGGGCGTGGCGGTAGGCTTCTTCGGCTCCTTGCGGGTTGCCGAGCATCTCGCGCGCGATGCCCAGATCGAGCGCGGCGCGCGCGTCTTTCGGATCGGTCTGCAACGCCTCGTTGAGGAGATCGGTGGCGCCTTGCGCATCGTTGGCGGCGATCTTCTGCTCGGCCTGCTGCACCAGCGTGGAAGGCTGCGGCACGTCTCGCTCGGACTGCGCGAGGCGGTCGTCGGCGCTCGCAGCCGGACGAGTCGCGGCCGTGCCGCCGCCGCAAGCGCAGAGCGCCAGCAACACGAGGATCAGGCCTGTACGTTGGATCCGCATCGTCTTGCCCCTGTGAAGCCGACCTTGGGTGGTCAGCGGGTGGTCAGCCGTCGAGTCGGTGAATGGTTTCGCGCAGCGCTTCGGACAGTCGTGCGAGCTGGCCCTGTGCCAGCTTACCGCCGCCCTTGGCTTCCACGTAGAACACGTCGGCCACGCGCCGACCTTCGGTGTTGACCTTGGCGAGCACGATCGACAAGCCGTGGCGATGCAAGGTCTGCGCGATGGCGTAGAGGAGCTCGGTGCGATCGCGCGTGTAGATGTCGACGACCGTGTAACGACTCGACGCCTCGTTGTCGACAATCACCTCGGTCTTGATGCGCGGGCCGGTCTTGGCCCACGCCGGCAGCTTCGAACGCCGCCCGACCAGCGCGTCGGCAGACACCCTACCCGCGACCAGGTTCTCGATGGTCTTCGTGAGCTCGCCGATTTCGTCGTCGATGCCGCCATCCACCGCGCCACCGGAATGCGTGACGTGGAAGATGTCGAACGCTTCGTCGGGTTTGCCGGGGCGCTTGCGCGTATAGAGCTGGGCCGAGTCGACATTGAAGCGCTGCGATGACAACGCGGCGGTGAGATCGGCGAGCAAGCCGGGACGGTCATTGGTGACGACGATGATCTCGTGGGTGCCTGCGCCGAAGCTGGTCTGCTTGACGTGGATGCGCGGGCCCTCGCCTCGCCCGTCGGCGATGCGCTGGTGGACGCGGATCTCGCTCGGCGTGTTCGCGAGCAGGTAACGCTCGGGCATCTCCGACAAAAACAGCTCGACGGCCGCTCGCTCGCTCGGGTCGGCGGCTTCGCCCAGCACGTGTGTGCGTAGATTGTCGACGTACTCGGAGGGTGCGCGGCGACCCTCGATGTATTCGGAGGCGCCGATCCACAGCTCCTGCAGCATGCGCGCGTTCCACGCGCTCATCGCAGCAGGGTTGGCGGTGGAGGCGTTGGCGAAGGTGAGCAGGTACAGGTCGCGCAGACGATCGACCGTTTGCACCTCGCGGGCGATCTCGGCGAGCGTCTCGGGGTCGCTCGTGTCGCGGCGCAGCGCCCAGTGGTAGAGGCGGCTCTGGCTGGCGACGAGCCACTGCACGTGACTCACATCGACCGGCGACAGGCCGAAGCGCTCGCAAACTGGCCCGGCAACCGCCGCCGCGTACTTGGCCGGCGCGTCCGGATGCCCGGCACCCAAGCTATGCAAGAGCAACGCGAGATGCACCGGCAACGGGCGCGGCAGCTCGGCTGCGCAGCGACTGACGACGGGAAACTCCGCGGCCAGCTCGCCACGCGCCAAGGCGCGCAGTCGGTCGATGGCGAGTAGCGGCTGCACGTCGGCCGTGTAGGCGTGGTAGGCGTCGTGTTGAACGCGGCCCATGATGGGTTCGAGCTCCGGGATCAACGCCAGGAGCAAGCCGACTTCGTGGAGCTCTTCGAGGATCGAGCCGCGTCGCAACGGAGCGTTGTCGACGTGCACGAGTAGCTCGCAGAAGGTCTTGGCGGCTCCACGGTCGCGCCGCAGACGCTGACAGAAGTCGCGGTTTCCGCACATGGCGGCGACCGCATCCCGCGCTTCCGGATCGGGCGGGAGATTCTCGCTGACCACGCCAGCATACAGACGCAGAGCGAGCGCTGGATCGTCGGCGAGCTCGTCGGGCCGCAGCGTGACCTGCGAGTCGTGGACGAGCACACCGTCGCCGAGATCGCGGATGGTGACCGGCGGCTGCTTGCGCGAGCGACGCGCGCGCTCGGGCATGCGATCGACCAGGCGCGCGATGACCCGCGCATGACGATAGTGCGCCTGCATGAACTGCTCGACGCCGAGAGTGATGCCATCGCGGTAGCCGAGCTGGCCCGCAAGGTTCTCCTGATCTTCGAAGGTCAGCCGGTCGTGCCGGCGTCGCGCCAACAGATGCAGACGGTTGCGAACCGTCCACACGTGCTCCTGGGCCGCCAGCAAATCCGCGAGCTCGTGATGCGACAAGTAGCCCAGCGCCACGAGATCGTCGATGCGCTGAATGCCCCAGCGGCCGCGCGCGATCCAGCGCACCACGTCCAGATCGCGCAGGCCACCGCGGCCGATCTTCAGCTCGGGCTCGCGCAAGAAGAGCGTGCCGCCGTAGCGCTCGTGGCGCGACATGGTGTCGGTCTCGAGGGCGGTGATGAAGGCGTCGAGCTCGGCTTCGAAGATCTCGGCGCGACCGCGCTCGACCAAGTCATCGACGAGGCTCTTGTCGCCGGCGACGTGTCGCAGATCGAGCAAGGTGGTGGAGGTGCGAATGTCGCTCTTGCTCAGATCGAGGGTCTCCTCGACACCACGCACTGCGTGACCGATCTGCACGCCCGCATCCCAGAGCGGATAGAGCACTCCTTCGGCCAACTGCGCGATGCGCTCGTCAGCTGGATTCTCGGCGAGGAAGAGCACGTCGACGTCGCTGTGCGGCGCGACCAGACGGCGACCGTAGCCGCCGACGGCCACGAGCGCGACGCGACCGATCTCGCGACAGCGCTGCTGCGCGGCCTGCGAAGCGCAGCACAGACTGCCCAGCAGGCCGTCGAACATCTGCGCGTAACGAGCGGCGACGTCGGTGCCACGCTGGCCGGACAAGACGGCGTCTTCGAGCGTTGCCGTGTGCGAGGCGAGGTACTCGCCGCAGGTTTCTGAGAGCCCGGTGCCCAGCTCGCGCAAGCTGGCCCCCGCGACCGACGACGCTTCTTCATGCATGCGGCGCGCATTATGAAGGCCGCGAGCACCGCGGGCAAGGCTAGCGCCCGTGCGTGGCTGAAGGGGCGGCAGGCGCCCCCGCAGCGCGCTTCTGAGCAGCCAGCTTGTCGGCATAGCGGCCGATGCCTTCGGCGATGCCCTCGGCCAGCGCCTGCCGATAGGCCTCGGTGGCGAGCGCGGCTTCTTCCTCGGGGCGCGAGATGAACGAAGCCTCGCACAGCACGGCAGGCATGCTGGCGCCGACCAGCACGTAGAACAGCGCCTTCTGGACGCCGCGGTCGGGCAGCGCCGGCAAGATGCGTCGGGCGGCTTTGAGCGTCGAGGCCTGGATGGCCTCGGCCAGGGCGAGCGAATGGCCGACTTGGTCCTTCCGATACAGCGAAGCGAACAGCTTCTGTAGATCCGTGATGTCTTTCTCGTCGGCGTCGTTCTCGCGAGCCGCGAGCTGCAGCGCCTGCTTGTCGTCGCTGGTGTCGAGCACATAGGTCGACACACCGCCGCGGTCGGCGGCGGACGGCGAGGCGTTGAGGTGCAACGAGACGAAGAGATCGGCGTCCAAGCCGTTCGCGATCGCCGAGCGTTCCTCCAGCGTCACTGTGCGGTCGGCCGTGCGCGTGAGCACGACCTTCGTGCCAGGCAAGCGCTGCGCGAGCTCGCGCTTGACCGCACGCGCAAGCTGGAGAACCACGACCGACTCCTCGAGCCCGGTCGGGCCACGCGCGCCATCCTTTCTGCCGCCGTGCCCCGGGTCGAGCACGATCGTCCGCAGGCTGGGTTGCACGGTCGGGGCGCGAGCGGGCGCGCGCCGGAAGTCCATGATGACGCGGTACGGATTCGTCAGCAGGAACAAGCGATACACCGCGGTGGTGTCGACGTCGAACGACACACGCGTTGTGCCGGCATCGAGCGCGAACGCTCGCACGCGCGAGAGCCCACCCGCAGCCACGGACAGCACCGTGCGCATGCCCGGCACAACATGCACGTCGTCGAGGTCGACGAACACGCGACGCGGCAGACCGTCGGCGGCGGCGAGCTCACCGCGGCGAAACACCGCTGCGGAGTCGAACGCGAGCACGACGCGTACTTCCTGACTGGGCGTCTGCGACGACGCACTGTTGCCGTACACGGAGATGGCCTGCAGGCTGGCACCCGTAGCGTGGGCACGCGCCGAAGCGAACGCTGCGACGTCGAAAGCCTCGTGCGATGCGGGCGCGGGTAGCGTGGGCGTGGGCGCGAACAGCTCGCGCTCGCTCGGCAGTGCGGCGACAGACGCGCTCGGAGGCTGCTCTTGGCGCGCCACTTCGTCGCGACACGCCAGCCAGCTCACGCACAACGCGCACAGCGCGCAGCTGCGGGCGTAATGCTTGCCCTCTACTCGAAGAGACCGTAGCGTCGTGACCCGTCCCTCCGCGGTGACAGCGCGCCATGGTCTACCCCGACCCGATCGAGATGGTCAACGACTACCTCCGGCGCTTTGGCGCAACGGTGGGCGCCGCGCTCGATCCGCTCGACGACGACGGCTACACCGATGTGCAGCACGGTGCGTTGCTGATCGGCATCAACGCCGTGGTCGAACACGGCGTGCTGCTCATCCTGGTGCGCATGGGTCGCGTGCCGGCGACCAACAAGCAGCGCCTGTACCGCAAGTTGCTCGAGCTGAATTTCCTATCCACCGGCGCGTGCTCGTTCGCAATCGACGAGCGCTTGGACTGGGTGTACCTGCGCGCGCTGCGCCCGCTGCAAGGCCTGGACTACGACGAGTTCGAGGCGCTGCTGGAGACCGCCGCCGGTGTCGCGGAGAAGATGCTCCGACGGCTGCCGGAGCTCGAGGGCTGACCGGCGCGCAGCCGCCTGCACAGTGATTCCCCGGTTACGCGGCCTTTGACCAGGATGGTAGGGTGCGCAACACTCATGCGCGTGACGACGGAGAGACAGCTGCGCACTACGCCGGGCGAGAACCAGCCCCAACCCGAGCCCCATGCAGCCCGGCAGCCAGCGGCACAGGCTGCGCCCGCGCTACCGTCGATCATCATCGATCCTTCGATCAACCAACCCAGCCTTCCGGCTGTGGTGCCCTCGGCTGCCGAGCAAGCGCAGGCGCAGGCGGCGCAAGACGCTGCGCTCAACAGTTTCGAAGCCGACCGCTTCGCGGCAGCATTTCGGCCCTCATGGGGACCGTCTACACCCGTGGCCGGCAAGGCGGCCTCGTCGCACCCGCCTCGTCGAAACTCGACTCCACGGCCGCCAGCAGCTGCGCCGATGCCATTCGAGGACGAGATCGACCTTGCCGCCGTGCAACGTCGGCGCAAGCGCGCGTTGATGGGTACGGCAGGTTTGGTGGTTGGCTTCTTGTTGCTCGCATACCTGGGCGTGTCGAGCTCGCACACCGCGCCTACCACCACCCATCCCTCGTCGCCGCCGAGCACCGCTACGGCTGCGCAGCCCGCTGCAACTCTCGCGATGCCTGGCACCGAGACGCACGATGACAGGCCGAGCACCGCTACGGCTGCGCAGCCCGCTGCAACCGCTGCCATGCCGTCGGCACCGGCCGGCGACACACCGGCACCCACCCCCGCGACGCCCGCTCCTGCCGAGCCGATCGCGGCCGCCGCGCCAGCCGCGGCCGACACCAACGTCGCGCCCCAGCCGATTGGCGCGCCAACCCCAGCGCCAACCCCGGCACCAGCGCCCGCGCCGCAACTGCGTCTGCGTGTCGCGACCGACCCTAGACACGCGCAGCTGCTGCTCGACGACGCGCCGGTCGCGAACCCGCTCGATCTACGCCTGCCGCCCGGTCTACACCGCCTGCGCGCGACGGCCGACGGCCACGAAGCTGCCGCCCGCGACATCAGCCTCGAGCACGACGCGCGCATCTCGCTCGTGCTCACGCGCGTGGCACCACCACCCGCGCCGCGACCCGCCGCGCGCGTCGAGCCGGCGCCTCGACCGGCCCATCACGTTGCAGCGGCGCTGCCGCCCCCACGTACCGTCAAGCCGAAAGCCAGCAAAGGCGCTGGTTTCGTCGCCGACAGCCCATACTGAGTCATCTCGCCCGCTCACTCGAACGCCTCGGTCGAACGCGTTGACCGACTCCGGGGTCTTGGCTAGCTTGCGCGCGTGGCTTCCCTGACCTACCGCGAGGCTGGCGTCGACATCGATGCTGGCGACGAGCTCGTCGAGCGCATCAAGCCCTTCGCGAAAGCGACCATGCGACCGGAGGTGCTCGCCGGAATCGGCGGCTTCGCTGCGTTGTGTGGCCTGCCCGCGGGGCTCAAGGAACCCATCTTGGTGTCGGGCACCGACGGCGTCGGCACCAAGCTGAAGGTCGCTTTCGCGGCCGACCGTCACGACACCATCGGCATCGATCTCGTTGCGATGTGCGTCAACGACGTGATCACCACCGGCGCACAGCCCTTGTTCTTTCTCGATTACTTCGCGAGCGGCGCCTTGAACGTCGATCGCGCGGCCTCGGTCATCAAGGGCATCGCCGAAGGTTGCAAGCAGGCAGGTTGCGCTCTGTTGGGCGGCGAGACCGCCGAGCTGCCCGGCATGTACGCGGACGGCGAATACGACCTGGCTGGTTTCGCCGTAGGCGTGGTCGACCGTGCCGCCATCGTGAGCGGGCAGCAGATCGAAGCCGGCGACGTCATCCTCGGCATCGAAAGCAACGGTCTGCACAGCAATGGCTACTCGCTCGCCCGCAAGGTGCTCTTCGACCGTGCGCAGCTGTCGCTCGCACAACCCGCGCCCGGCCTCCACGAACCGCTGGTCGACGCATTGCTGCGCCCCACGCCGATCTACGCGCGTGCAGCCAAGACGGCGCTGGCCGCGGGCGAGATTCGCGGCTTTTGCCACATCACCGGTGGTGGTTTACCTGGCAACACACCGCGCATCCTGCCGCCCGGCCTGGGCGTCGACCTCGATGCGCGCAGCTGGAAGCTCGCGCCGATCTTCGAGCTGGTGCAGCGCTTGGGTGAGGTGGAAACCGCCGAGATGCGTCGCACCTTCAACATGGGCTTGGGCCTGCTCGTGTTCACGCCTGCCGCCCACGCCGACGCCGTGCTCGCCGCCCTCAGCCGCAGCGGCGAACCCGTGGAGCGCGTAGGCGTCGTAGTGAAGCGCACGGCCGCAAACGAGGAAGACCTCGTCAGGTTCATCTGAAAGCCAACCCATGACGCTGCGGCTCTCGGTGCTCATCTCGGGCGGAGGCTCGAACCTTCGGTCGATCCAGGCCGCCATCGACGAGGGCAAGTGCGATGCGCGCATCGTGCTCGTGGCGAGCGATCGCGCCAGCGCTGCGGGCCTCGCGTTCGCGGCCGAGCGCGGCTTGCCCAGCTGTGTGGTCAGCCCACGCGATCACGCCGATCGTGCGGCGTGGGACGTCGCGCTCGCCGCCAAAGTGGCAGAGCAAGCACCGGATCTCGTCGTGCTCGCTGGCTTCATGCGCATCGTCGGCGCACCGCTGCTCGAACGCTTTCCGCGGCGCATCATCAACGTGCATCCCGCGCTCTTGCCTTTGTTTCCGGGGACCACTGGGCCCGAGCAAGCCATCGCGACCGGTATGCGCGTCACTGGCTGCACCGTGCATGTCGTCGACGCCGGTGTCGACACCGGCCCGATCATCGCGCAAGCGGTAGTTCGCGTGTTGCCCACCGACACAGCTGACACGCTGCACGAACGCATCCAACACGCCGAGCACGCGCTCTTCCCGCTGGTGGTCGCCGGCATCGCCAGCGGCACCATCACGCTCGATCCCACGGTCGCAGTGCCCGGTGCAATCGACGACGGCAGCGTCATGCTCGCACCCCTGCTGCGCGCCGGGACGTCGTGAGCGCGAGCTACTACGACGTCGTCGTGCTCGGCAGCGACATCGCGCCGCTCACCTGCGGAGCGCTGCTGGCCAAGCGGGGCTTTCGCGTGCTGGTGTTGGGTCAGCATGAGCCCAGTCCGAGCTACGAAGTGGGCCCGTACACCTTGCCGCGCCGGCCCTTTCAATGCGCGTTCGGACGCTCGCCGGTGGGCAAGCGCATCTTCCCCGAGCTCGGCCTTGGCCAGAGCGTACGTCGCATCACGCAGATCGTCGATCCCGCTTTCCAGGTTGCGTTGCCGGGCCATCGTTTCGACGTGCCGCAAGACGACGCCGACTTGGCGCGCGAGATGGACCGCGAATTCCCTGAGGTCAAACGGCCGATCGACGACTTCCACAAGGTCGTCAGTCGCGTCGACGCGAGCCTCGACACCCTGCTCGAACGCGACTTGGTCTTGCCACCAGAGACCTTCCTCGAGCGCCAGCGCTTCTCGCGCATCCGCAAGACGCTCGACTTGCCGCGCGGCGATACCGAAGACGACGTGCTCGGTGAGTTTCCCGAAGACCATCCGTTCCGCATCGCCACGCGCTTGCCGGCGCGCTTCGAAGGCGACATCGACCCAGAGCACCTGTCGCCACTGCGCCTCTTGCGCCTGTACAGCAACTGCCGGCGCGGCGCGCTCGCCGTCGGCGGGGGGCTGCCCGGCTTGCGAGACTTGCTGGTGCAGAAGATCAAAGCGCACAGCGGACAAGTGCGCCTGGACGAACGCGCCAGCGAGCTGCTCGTGCAACGCGGTCAAGTCACCGGCGTACAGCTCTTCGGCGCCGGAGAAGAGATCAGCTGCGGCTTCGTGGTCGTGGGCATCGATGTCGCGCCGATGCTGCGGCTACTGCCCGATCGCGCGGTGTTCGAGCCGCTCTTCGAGCGCATCGGCGAGCCGCTGCTGCGTCACTACCGCTACACACTCAACGTCGTGATTCGCTCGCAGGGCCTGCCGCCCGGCATGGGCCACAGCTTGTACTTGCTGCGGAACAATCCCACTGCCCGAGTCGGCGCCGAGCTGCGCGTGCGCGTGGAGCGCATGAGCCAAGCGCACACGCTGATCTCGCTCGAGGCCCTCTTGCCCTCGCGCAAGGTGGAAGACGACGCGAGCTTTCTGCCCACCGTGCGGCCCGGCATGCTGGCCGGACTACGCGAGCTCGTGCCCTTTGTCGATCAGCATCTGCTCTTGGTCGACTCCCCACACGACGATCTGCCGCCCGTCGGCACACACACCACGCTCGACATCGCGACGGCCAGCCGCCGTGGTCCCAGCACGATGCCCGCCGTCTATTCGTATCCAGTGGTCTCGACGCTCGGCTTGTGCGCGTTGCCGATCCGCACGCCCATCAAGCACCTCTTGTTCTGCAACGCGCAGGTCGTTCCAGGGCTCGGCAGCGAAGGTCAGCTGCTGGCAGCAAGCTCCGCCGCGCGCGTCATCACCTGGGCCGAGCGCGGACGCGCGTGGATGCGTAGGCGCCTGTGGACAAAGGTAGAAATCTGAGGCGAGCAGGCGGTCGCGGGCCTGGCGCGCTCGTGCAAACGCGTTGCACGGGCAGCCACGCGGCGGTGTAACCTTGCAGACGATGGGCTCGCCTCCGACGCAGATCAATCTTCACCAGCTGCTACGCGCCGTCGTGGAGAAGGGCGCGTCCGACTTGCACGTCACCACCGGCACGCCGCCGCAGCTACGCATCGACGGCTCGCTCTTGCCGCTCAAGACGCCGCCGCTCACACCGATCGACACCAAGCAGCTGTGCTACTCGGTGCTGACCGAAGAGCAGAAGATCCAGTTCGAGCGCGACAACGAGCTCGATCTGTCGTTCGGCGTGAAGGGCCTGGCGCGTTTCCGCGGCAACCTGTTCATCCAGCGTGGCGCAGTCGCCGGCGTGTTCAGACAGATCCCGTTCCGCATCCTGTCCTTCGAGGAGCTCGGCTTGCCGCCGGTCATCGCGAGGCTCTCGAACTTGCCTTCGGGCTTGATCCTGGTCACCGGCCCCACGGGCTCCGGCAAGACCACCACGCTCGCGGCCATTCTCGACAAGATCAACGCAGAGAAGCGCGCGCACATCCTCACCATCGAAGACCCCATCGAGTTCTTGCACCCGAACAAGCTCTCCATCGTGAACCAGCGCGAGGTGGGCTCCGACACCACCAGCTTCAAAGACGCCTTGCGCTACGCGCTGCGCCAGGACCCCGACGTGGTGCTCATCGGCGAGCTGCGCGATCTCGAGACGGTCGAAGCCGCCCTGACCATCTCCGAAACCGGCCACTTGGTGCTGGCCACGCTGCACACCAACAGCGCCATCCAGTCCATCAACCGCATCGTCGACGTCTTCGGCCCACACCAACAGCCGCAGGTGCGCTCGCAGCTGTCGTTCGTGTTGCAGGGGGTCATCACGCAGTCGCTGGTGCCGAACGTCCAGGGCGCCGGCCGCTCGCTGGCGATGGAGATCCTCATCCCCAACGCAGCCATCAAGAACCTGATCCGCGAGGACAAGGCGCATCAGATCTACTCGGTCATGCAGACAGGCCAGTCGCAGAGCGGCATGCAGACCATGAACCAATCCCTTTACAATCTGCTCACCCGCCGACTGATCAGCAAGGAAGAGGCGCTCAACCGGTCCCAGGAAGTCGACGAGCTGGAGATGATGATCCGCCAAGGTGCCGCCCCGTTCCGTTGAGCCGGCCCGGCCACACCCACCGAACTAGCCCGCCGGCACCCCTCAGCCCGAATGAAACCTGCTTTGTATTCGGGCATTTGTGACCCCATCTATGAGCGAATGCCAGGGGCTTGGGGCACTATCCGGGCGCCGGGGCCGGGTGGGGTCTGGGCGATTTTGCTAGGCAGATGGCTGGCCACTGTGGAAATTGGCTGGAAAATCACTATCTTGTGAGGCCCTAACGGGAGCGTGGACGGAGCGTGGACGGAGCATGAACACAGGGGGCGCAGGGGATTCATGAGACGACTGATCGCTGCCACACACACGTCGCTTGCAGTGCTCGTGGTGTTGACGCTGGCTGGTGTCGGCATCAGCGCAGGCGCCAGCACGGCCCGCGCGCAGCCCGATGCACGCAAGCGCCAGGCAGCAGCTGAAGCTTACGACCGCGGCACGGCTGCGTACCTCGACGCCAGCTACGGCGAAGCTGCGCAGTGGTTCGAGACCGCCAACCGCATGGCACCCGCTGCGCCCGCGCTGATGCAAGCGATTCGGTCGCACCAACGCGCCGAAAATTTCGCACGTGCCGCGACACTCGCGTTGCGGCTCGGCGAGCAATACGGCGCCGACGCAGCTGCCGGCGAGTACTCCAAGAACGTGCTTGCCGACCTGGCGGGTCAATTCACACGCGTCGACGTCAGCTGCGATCAAGAGTGCAAGCTGGACCTCGATGGCAAGCTGCAAGAGTTCCATTCGTTCTTCCTCGAGCCGGGACACGAGCATCAGCTGGTGGCGACCTTCGAGACGGGCTCGCGCTCCGAATCGATTGCGGGCCAGGCCGGTGAGACGCGCGCCATTCAATTCGAGGCACCTCCCCCGCCACCCACGCCGCCGCCAGGCGAAACCACGACCGAGACCACCGCAACCACCGCGGTCGACGTCAAGCACAAGCCACTGCGTCCAGTCATCACCATCATCGGCGCCGCACTGACGGGCGCGCTGCTCGCAGCCACCATCGTGTCAGGCATCGACACCAACGCGGGCGTCAACGACTACAAGAAGGCCGTCGCCGACTACAACGCATGCCACAGCAACTGCACGGCCAAAGACAACCTTGCACATAAGCTGTACAGCGACGGCCATGGCAAGGAAATACGCACCAACATGCTGATCGGCGCCACCGCCGTGGTCGGCGTCACGACTGCGGTGTTCGCCCTGTTCCTGACCGACTGGTCCGGCAAGAAGAAGCCCGCGCGCTTGGAGACGGCGGCGCTGCGGATCGCGCCGTTGTACGGCGGAGCGATGGGAGTGCTCGAGGGAAGCTTTTGAACGAGTCGCTCACAGCGTCACAAGACCCTTTCACCAGCTCTCTCACCGGAAGAAAACTGGGACGCTACGAAGTGCTTGCGCGCTTGGCGTCTGGCGGCATGGCAGGCGTGTACGTCGCGCGCGCCATCGGCGTGGCCGGCTTCGAACGCCTGTTCGCCATCAAGGTGCTGCACCCGCACCTCGCGCACGAAGAAGAGTTCATCTCGATGTTCCTCGACGAGGCGCGGCTGGCTGCGCGCATCCGTCACCCGAACGTCGTGCCCACCATCGACATCAGCGACACGCCCGACGCCGGCTTCTACCTGGTGATGGAGTACATCGAGGGTGACCACCTCGGAGCGCTCTTGCAGCGCGCGTGGAAGCTCGGCGTACGCTTGCCGTGGCCCATCACGCTGCGCATCGTGGTCGACGCGCTCGACGGCCTCGCCGCCGCGCACAACCTGACCGACGAGACCGGCCGGCGCCTGAACCTCGTGCATCGCGACGTCTCGCCGCACAACGTCATGGTCAGCACCGACGGCATCGCGCGCATCACCGACTTCGGTGTGGCCAAAGCCGAAGTGCGCCTGAGCACAACGCGCGAAGGTCAGTTCAAGGGCAAGCTCGCCTACATGGCGCCGGAGCACGCGAGCACCGGCGAAGCCGACCAGCGCTCCGACATCTTCTCGATGGCGATCATCTTGTGGGAATGTCTCACTGGGCGCCGGCTGTTCCGCGCCGAGAACCACGCCGCCACGCTGAACAAGATCTGCCTCGAGCCGATCCCGATGCCCTCGTCGGTCGACCCGGCGCTCGCTCCTTTCGATCACGTGCTGGAGCGTGGTTTGGCCCGCGACCCGAACCAACGCTTTCAGAGCGCGGAAGAGTTCGCCGAGGCCATCGAGCTGGCAGCGCCCCTGCTCGGCGGCGTGGCCAAGCAACGCGAGGTCGCGCAAGTGGTGCGCGAGTTTGCGGCCGAGAAGATCAGCCACGACGCAAACCTGATTCGCAGCTCCATCGCTCAGCTCGCAATCGACGGTCCGACCGAGGCGCCCGCGGGTATCGACCGCTCGCCGGTGGCGCCGGCTGCACCCGTTGCAGCTGCTGTCGCGGCCGTGCCACCGCCCATCGTGGCGCCACCACCCGCTGCAGGCACCGACCAAGCCCTCGCCTACCTCGATGAAGCACCAACTTCTCGGCGCTGGCTGTGGATCGGCTTGCTCTTCGCGTTGACAGCTGCCATCGGCGTCGCCGTGGTGCTGTCGAATGCACACGAAGACAACGTGCGCGCGGTGCAGCTCGCTCGCCCGACCGAGCCTGCCACACCGTCGGCGCCGGCGCCCAGCGAAGCGGCACCGACTGTGCCCGCTGCGGCCACGGAGGTTGCGGGCACGGCGGCAGCCAAGCCCGCCGAGCCCAGCGCTGCGACGACAACTGCCGAGCCGAACAACGCCAAGCCCAGCCCGGTGCCGACCACCGACGACAAGGGCAAGACCGACACGCGCGCGAGCTCGCACCACCACGCCAGCACCGGCAGCGCCAGCGACGCCAAGGAGACGCGCAAGCCCAAGGACGTCGCCCCGGTGCCCGCAAAGCCCGCCGACAAGCCCGCGTTCGACGACTTGATCCTGAACCCGTACCGGCACTGACGACGCTGACGAGCCCGTTTCCAGTGCGGGAACCGCTGTGAGCGCGTGTGCGCGCGGCGCAAGGCGGCGCAGTGTTTTGACCCTGCATGCGCGCTTCAGCTAAGCTTGCTCCATGGCTGAGTGGGCTTGGGAAGCACGCGCGCGCACCGGCGAAATCCGCAAAGGCGTCATGGACGCCGATGACAAGGAAGCCGTCAATCAGAAGCTGCGCGCGCAGAACCTGAACCCGGTCAAGGTCAGGAAGAAGGGCGTACCGCTGAGGCTGAACTTCGGCTCGCCCGTCACCTCGCAAGAGCTGGTCGTGTTCATCCGCCAGTTCGCGACCATGATCGACGCCGGTCTGCCGCTCGTTCAGTGCCTCGATATCCTCGGTTCGCAGGGCGACAACAAAGCGTTCTGCGCAATTCTGAAGGACATCAAGAACACCGTCGAACAGGGCTCCACCTTTTCGGACGCCCTCAAGCGCCATCCGAAGGTGTTCGACGAGCTCTTCGTCAACCTGATTGCCGCCGGTGAGATGGGCGGTATCCTCGACACCATCCTCAACCGCTTGGGCGTGTACATCGAGAAGCGCGTCAAGCTGCAGCGGCAGGTCAAAGGTGCCCTCACCTACCCGATCGCCGTGTTCTGCATCGCCATCGTCGTCATGGGCGTGCTGCTCACGCAGGTCATCCCGACTTTCGAGAAAATGTTCGCTGACTTCGGCGGCACCGACAAGCTGCCCAAGCTGACCCAGTTCGTCATCGGCATCTCGCACGGTGCGATCGACAAGATGCCGATGATCATCGGTGGCGGAGCGACTGCGTTCTTCTTGTTCACGTATTCGTACCGGACTCCGCGCGGCAAGCACTTCTGGCACTGGCTGTTGCTCGTGTTCCCCGCCATCGGGCCGGCCATGCGCAAGATTGCCGTGGCGCGCTTCACGCGCACCATGGGCACGCTGCTGTCCTCGGGCGTGCCCATCCTGGATTCGCTGCAAGTCGTGGCGAAGACCTCGGGTAACGTGCTGATCGAGAAGGCGTTGATCCAAGTTGCCGAGAAGATCACCGAAGGCAGGACCATGGCCGAGCCGCTGGCGGAGACCAAGATCTTCCCGTCGATGGTCGTGCAGATGATCAGCGTCGGCGAGCAGACCGGCGCGCTCGACGTCATGCTCAACAAGATTGCCGACTTCTACGAAGACGAAGTCGACGTCGCGGTGGGCTCGCTCACGGCGATGATGGAACCGATCATGATGGTGGGTATCGGCGGCATGGTCGGCTTCATGCTGATCGCCATGTACATGCCGATCTTCGACATCGCCGGTGCCGTCAAGGCCGAGTAAGTCGCCTGCCCCAGTCGCGGTGGTACCCAGCGACCAGATGCCCATGAGCTCCATCATCCCGCGCCTGAGTCCCGGGGTCGCGGCCGGCGCCGCAGCCGCCTCGCTCTTGCCGCCCGCAGTGCTGGCAGACGACGAGCGCACGACCACGCGCCGCCTGCAGATGTTCATGGGCACGCGCCTGGCCGTTGCGACCTTGCTGCTGGGCGGCACGCTGTTGCTCGCGCTGGGCAACCAGCACGGCATGGACTCGTTCACGCCGAGGTACCTGATCACCTTGATCGCAACCATCTACGGCGGCTCCCTCGTGTTCTCCGTGTGGCTGCTCGGCACCCAACGTCGCGACCGCGTCGCACTCGCCCAGGTCGCCAGCGATCTCGTGCTCACCACCGGACTCGTCTACGTCACCGGCGGCCCAGGCAGCGGCTTCACCTTCCTCTACGGCGTAGCGGTGTTGATGGCGGCGATGGTGGTCGGGCCGATCCCTGCGCGCATCACGGGCGTCGTGGCGGTTGCGCTGTACGTCGCGCTGGTAGCGGGTCTGTCGCTGCGTTGGTTGCCGGCGCCGCCAGACCAAGCGCCGGAAGCCTACCGCTTGCCGGTGATGGAGCTGGTCTACGCGACGCTGCTCAACGTGCTCGGCCTGTTTCTCGTGACGCTGCTGGCGGGCAACTTGTCGGCGCGTTTGCTCAGTGCGGGTGGACGGCTACGTATCGCCGAGGCCAGCGCCGCAACCTTGGCGCGCCTCAACGACGACATCGTGCGCTCTCTCAACTCGGGCTTGCTCACGACCGACCTCGAAGGCCGGATCCGCACGGTCAACCCGGCTGGCGTCGATATCTTCCGCACTGATCCCTTCGCGCTGATCGACGAGCCAGTGTCGAGCTACCTGCCTCTCGAAATCTCCAGCATCACGCGGCGCAACGCAGACGCAGATGGAAACGTGGTTCGCGCCGAAGGCCAGGCCACCAGGCCGAACGGCAGCAAATTCCCGGTGGGTTTCTCGCTGAACTCACTCATGAACCTCGACGGCACACTGATCGGCACCCTGGTGTTGTTTCAAGACTTGAGCGAGATCGTGCAGCTGCGCGAGACGGCGGCGCGCAGCGAACGACTGGGTGTGCTCGGCCGTCTGTCGGCGGGGCTGGCGCACGAGATCAGAAACCCACTGAGCTCGATCTCCGGGTCCGTGGAGCTCGTGCGCAGCTCGGCCGAGCTCGATACGGAAGACCGCCGCCTGCTGGGCATCGTGCTGCACGAAGTCGAGCGCCTCGACGACCTCGTCAGCACCATGCTACTCGTCGGCAGACCGCGCGAACCACGACGCACGCAACTCGACCTGTGCAAATTGGTCGAAGAAGTCGTGGAGATGGCACGGCGTGGACCGGCGGTGGATGCAGGTGTCGGCATCGAATGCGACCCTTCGAGCGAGCCCGTGAGCGCGTGGGCCGACGGTGATCAGATCCGGCAGGTGCTGTGGAACCTCGTGAAGAACGCACTGCAAGCCTCGCCACAGGGCACGATGGTGCGGGTGGCTGCGCGTCAGGCCAGCCCAGACTGGGCGGTGCTCGAGGTGAGCGACCAAGGTCGTGGCATCGACCCGAGCCAGCGCGAGAAGGTCTACAACATGTTCTATTCCGAGCGCACGCAAGGCGCCGGCATCGGGCTGGCGCTGGTACGACAATTGGTCGACGCCCACGGCGGCACGATCGAGATTCGCAGCGAGCAAAACCGCGGAGCGAGCTTCATCGTCACGCTACCGAGCCGCGCGCAGCCCGCGCAGGGCGCAAGCGCGGACACAGCGCCGATCAGCGCGTGATGGCCGCGTCGAGACGCGCGCGCGCGCCATCCAGCAACTCGGACAGCCGCACGCCTGGGTCGGGCGCACGCATCAAGCCTTCGCCGATGAGCACGGCATCGGCGCAACCGCGCGCGATCTCCGCCAGATCTTCCGGCGTACGGATACCACTCATGTGCACCGCCAGGCGCTCTTGATCGATCAGCGCGAGCGCGCTGGCTGCCGCGCTCACGTCGACCTTGAAGGTGCGCAAGTCGCGCGCGTTCACGCCCACGATCTGCGCGCGCGTACCGAGCGCCACCTTCGTCTCGTCGACGTCGGCTGCTTCCACGACCGGAGCCATGCCGAGCGCCAGCGTGGCGTCGACCAACGCGTGCAAGCGTTCCACTGGCAACGCACGCACGACCAAGAGCACCATGTGAGCGCCCATGGCGTGCGCAAGCTCCACCTGCACTTCGTCGAGCACGAATTCCTTGAACAGCACCGGCAACGGCGTCGCGAGCGCCGCGCGCCGCACGTCGAGCGCCGAGCCGAGAAAGCCCGGTCCGTCGCACAGCACGCTCACCGCACTGGCGCCCGCGGCCGCGTACTGCCGCACGACTCGCGCCACGTCACCGCGCTCGGGCGCGCGGATGACACCGGCGCTCGGGCTCTTGCGCTTGAACTCGGCGATCACCGAGGGCAGCGCGCCGGGCTTGCGGCGCAAGGTCGCAATTGCCAGCTGACCTCGATCACGTCCGCCGCTGACGGCGGCAGGCACCGGCGCGCGGTGCGTACGTTGCGTGCGGTGGCGAAGACGCGCCGCGACTTCGCCTCGTTTGCGCGCCAGGATGGCAGACAGGTAGTCCACGGGTTGACGGGTACCTTTCAGCCGGCGTTGCTGAACGCGGCCCAAGCCTGCAGCTTGCGTGCTGCCGCGCCAGAATCGACTGCGGCCGCCGCGCGCAGCGCTGCCTCGGCGAGCGAGCTACCCGGCGTGGCCACATGCAACGCAGCCGCGGCGTTGATCACCACGGCATCGCGTCTGGCACCGCGCTCACCGCCGAAGATTGCATGGATCAGTCTGGCATTTTCGGCCGCGTCGCCGCCGCGTAGGTCGGCGTTCGGCTGTGTCACCAGACCGAAGTCTTCGGGCGTGACCTCGCCCAACGTGACGACACCCGCCGCTAGCCGAGCCACGGCGCTCGGTCCTGAAAGCGAAAGCTCGTCGAGCCCGCCGTGGCCGTGCACGACCCATGCGCGTTGACCACCGAGCATGCCCAACACCTGCGCGAGCGTCTGCAGCAGACGCAAATCGGAGACGCCGATGACTTGATGCGTGGCCCGTGCCGGATTGCACAGCGGCCCGAGGAAGTTGAACAGCGTACGCACGCCGATCTCGCTGCGCACCGCTCCGACGTGGCGCATCGCGGGGTGGTGTGCCTTCGCGAACATGAAGGCGATGCCGACCTCGTCGATGCAGCGTGCAATCTGCGCCGGCGGCAGCTCGATGCGCACGCCGAGCGCCTCGAGCACGTCAGCGCTTCCCGCCTTGGAAGTGGCCGCTCGATTGCCATGCTTGGCGACGGGCACGCCAGCGGCTGCCACCACGATCGCTGCAGCTGTCGAGATGTTGAAGGTGTGCGCGCCGTCGCCGCCGGTGCCGCAGGTATCCACCAGAACGGGCAGCTCGTCGTGCTCCACACGCACGCAGTGCGCGCGCATGCAACGCGCCGCCTCGGCAATCTCCGCAGCGCTCTCGCCCTTGATGCGCAGCGCTACGAGCAACGCAGCCATCTGTGCCGGTGTAGCGCCACCACCGAGAATCTGTTCCATGGCGGCGTGCATCTGCTCCGCGCCGAGCTCACGCCCTGCGACCACGGTAGCGATAGCGGTTTTCATCACGCCGCCTCGCCGCGCACACGCCGGCCCTGCTCGGGCAGACGACTCAAGTAGTTTCGCAAGAGCGCGTGACCATGCTCGGTGAGGAACGACTCCGGATGAAACTGCACGCCCTCGACCGGCAGCGTGCGGTGCATGAGCCCCATGATCTCGCCTTCGGCGGTCCACGCCGTGATCTCGAGCTCGGGGCTGAGCGATTCGCGCTCGACGATGAGCGAGTGGTAGCGCGTGGCGGTGAACGGGCTCGGCAGGCCTGCGAACACACCTTTGCCCGAGTGCAAGATCGGGCAAGTGCGCCCATGCATGAGCCGGGCGGCGCGCACGACCTTGCCGCCGAACGCCTGACCGATGGCCTGATGTCCCAGACACACGCCGAGGATCGGGATGCTCGGGGCGTAGCGCTCGATCACCCCGAGCGTGATGCCCGCTTCGTCGGGATTTCCGGGACCGGGCGACAGCAGAATCCCCTCCGGAGCGAGCTGGCCGACCGCGTCCACGGAGATCTCGTCGTTGCGGCGTACCAGCACCGCCGCCCCGAGCTCCCCCAGGTACTGCACGAGGTTGTAGGTGAACGAGTCGTAGTTATCGACGACCAAGATCATGGCGACTGCAATGAAGCAAGATTCGCGGTGTCTGGCAAGCCGCGCGAGCGCGGGCCAAAGACCCGGACCGAGCGTGCTGACGCGCGCAGCCAACCGGCCTCAAGCTGCCGGCGGAGCCGAGGTCAGGGCGCGTCCGAGGTAGCCGCGCTCGTTCCAGAACTTCTCGATGCGCAGGTTCACCCGCTGCGCATGGTCCAAGAGCACGTAGTGCGCGGCACCCGGCAACATCAGGTACTCGGCGCCACCGATCTCGTTGGCCAAGCGCTCCAGGCTGGCGCGCGAGGTGAACGGATCTCGGTCGCCGCCGATGACGAGCGTAGGCACGTCGACATGGTGCAACACGTGGCTCGCGTCGTGCTCGGCCAGGCGCAACAACGCTGCGATGTAGGCCGGAGTGTCCAGGCGCAGGAAGCCCGCGGTGATCTTCGCGAAGAAATCGGCGTCGACCTGCTCGCCCACCAGCCCCAGGCGGCGCGCCCAGGTGAACGCCTCGGGTGCGCGCAAGCCCGTGCGCGTGAGCGCGTCCACCAGACGCGGCGCGCGGCGCAGCGCGCGCAGTGCCTGCGCGATCAGCTTGCCTTTGGGCCCTTGCGCTTCGCCCACCGCCCATGCTGCTCGAGCGCCGCCGTTGATGAGCACGAGCGAAGCGACACGATCGGGCGCGCGATCGTACAGCTCGAGCGCCACCTGCACGCCCATCGACCAGCCGATGACCGAAACGCGCGACAAGCGTTCTGCATCGAGAATCGCGCGCGCGTCAGCCACGTGCTCGGCAACGTCGAGCTGTAGCTCCGGTCGTGCACGGCCGCGGTCGAGGCCGCGGTAGTCCCAAAAGAAAAAGCGGTAGCGATCCGACAGCTGCCCGATCAAGTCGCGCCACACTTCGCGGGGTGCCGCCAGGCCATTGAGCAGAAGCGCCGCGGGCCCGCGGCCGACCGCGAAGTAACGCAGCTCACTACCGTCGCCGAGCACCAGACAGCGTTCTTCGGCGTCTCGAAGTTTCATCGTGGGTCGCTACTCTAGTCGGGCCGCGCCCAAGAACAACGCCCCACCGCGCGGTCTACTACGCCCGTGCACAGTACCAAAATGGAACGTGGGCATTTTCGTACAGTAACCCTATCCTGTGCTTGACACTGCTCAGCTCGCGCGGATAGCGTTCTACGCTTCTCAGTCGCCTCGCTGTATGCGGGTTCACGACACCTGCTCGAGAGCCGACTCCCAAGACCCGGTATCGTCGCCAACAGCCCACCCAGGACAAGGCCACGCGCATGGCAACCCCAAGCAACAAACCCCGTGACATCAAGAACCTGAAGGCCCGCTTGGGGCGCACCATCACGCCCGGCCAAGTGGGCAGCAGCCCGTCGGTGCCGCCCGGCGGCTCGGTGCCGCCGCCATCACGCCGCGATCCGCTAGCTGGGCCGCTGGCAGGCGGCAGCGTGCCGCCGCCCATGCAAGCACCGCGCTCCAGCCCCGGCAGCGTCCCCGCGCCCGGCTCCTTCCCTGGTGGTGCCCCCGGTGGCTTCCCCGGCGGCGTGCCTGGTGGCATTGCAGCGCCTCCGTTCGCGCGGCCTGCCCAGCAGCAGCCCGCCGCTCGCCAACCGGCACCGGCGCCAGCCACCTCCACGCCGGCACCGCGCATGGACCCGTTCGCCGCAAGCGCGCCGACGGTACAAAACCGCAAGGTCACGCTCGTCATCGACGACTCTGCGGTCAAAGAAGACGAGATCGGTCGCAAGTCGCGCACGCGCTCGATGGCGCTCGTCGTCGTCGGCATCTTGCTCGGCCTGGCCGTCGGCTTTGGCGTCGGCAACACGCGAGATCAGCGCCACCAGTACAGCATGGCAGTCGCCGACGGAAAAGCGATCTACGCCAAGGTGCAGGACGTCTCCAAGCAGGTCGACCAGGCGAAGGGTCTGATCAAGCAGGTCGTCCAAGCGTCGACGGGTGGTCCCGGACAGAAGGCCACCGTGGCGTACGACGCCATCGAAACGCTGGTTGCGCTCAAGCGGCCGTTCAGCGCGAACGAATTTCATCGTCGTCTGTACCGCGCGTTCGGCGACAACGTGGTCGACGATCTCTTCGACTATTACAACACCGTGAACATCATGTGGGACGGCTTCACCGCGCTCGGTGCGAAGACGGCCGGCGCACAGAAGCGTGAAACGTTGAACAAGTCGGCCGCTGCGACCGACGGCCTGCTCAACACCGACTACGGCGTCGTGTTCGCGAAGAACGGCGAGGCGCTCTCGGGCGCGCTCGTGTTCGTCACCATCCCGCCTGCTCAACCCGCGCCTGCAGAGCCGGCGAAGGGCAAGAAGAAGGGCGGCAAGGATAAGGACAAGGAAGACGAAGGCATCAAGGTGAAGGTCTCATCGTCGCAGGGCGGCCAAGAGGTCGAGCGCACGGTGTATGCCGGTCAAGACGGTATGAAGGACGACGCCGAGAAGTACGTGCTGATGCTGGACAAGGTGCGCAGCCGCACGATCCTCGGCGAATCGGCGAACCTCTTCGGCAAGTTCCGCGCAGACGTCATGGAGCTCAGCGCACGCATGGACAAGGCCGGCGAGGTCCAAGGCCGCTTGGTCAAGGAACTGGGCCAGGTCGCGTCCCTATCTGAGTAGCGCTCCGACTGACAACTCCACAACACCGGGATTCTCCCCGGCAACGCACGAATGTCGTAGACTGGTGGCTAGAGGGTAACGCCTCGGAGCCATCGTTTGGGACGCTTCTGCCTGCGCTTCCAGAGCATCGACGTCAACCTCGGCAACGATGACTTCATCGCGGGGCGGGTACCGGAGTGCGACCTCGTCCTCGACGACGCGCTGGTCTCGCGCAAGCACGCGAGCTTCAGAGTGGCAGGCGACGCGGTAGAGGTGCGAGACCTCGACAGCCGCAACGGCGTCTCGCTCAACGGCGCGCGCATCGACAAGCTCGCGCTTGCTCGGCACGGCGACCGCGTACGCATTGGCTCCCAGGAGCTGTTGATCAAAGGCGTGGATCGCGCGCGCTCGGCCGCAGGAACGGTGGAGATGGTGCTCTGTCAGGGCTGCGGGGGCATGAGCTCGGCCATGCAGAGCGCCTGTCATCTTTGCGGTCGTGCATTCCCGCTGCCCAGCAACCCCGCTGCAGCTGCTGACGAAGCCCGATCGCTCGTCGACGACGCTGCAACCCGGACCGAGGCGCCCTTCCATGCCTTGACGCAGCTTGCGGACAAAGCGCTCGGGCTCGGCCGTCTCGACGAAGCCGAACGCATCTTGGGCAACATGCTCGGCAGCGTACGGCTGCGCGCCTCCGCCGCCGCCGGCAGCGAGACCGACCGCGATGAGCTGGCGTCTGCGGCGCGCTACGCATTGCGTCTGGCCGACGCGATGCAGAAGTCAGCGTGGCTCGACTATCCCTTCGAGCTCTACACGGCGACCGGACAGCTCATGCCCGTCGACCTCATCGACGACCTCTACCGCGTGGCCGAGAAAGTCCGCTACACGAACGCTCGCGCTGTGCGCGCCTACCTCGCCCGGCTCCGGTCCGACGGCGCACAGCTGGGGCCCACCGACAGGTTCCTCATGCTGCGGCTCGAGGGGCTCGAGCGCCGCGTGGTGAGCGCCTGATCTCGAACCGCAAGAGTCGCCATGACGCACTTCTGCTGTTAGGCTTGGAACGTGCACGAGCGAGCGAAACGGCTGATCGACGAGGTACTCGGACCGCTGGTCGCCGCAGACGGTGGCCGCATCGAGCTGGTGTCGGCCGAGGGCAACCACGTGCAGATCCGCCTGACGGGCATGTGCTCGGGCTGCCCCGGACGGCCGTACACGCTCGGACGCGTAGTCGAGCCTGCGTTCAGACGCTGGCTCGGTGAGTCGATCGTGGTAGACGCCGAGCCCGAGTGACGGGCTGGCGTCTGCTCACGCGTGTCTTCGATTCTTCTAGTCCTCGGGCGTGCGAGTGCTAGAGGCCCAGACCCTTGAGCGGATCGTCGTCGGAGCTGACGCCCGCGTGCGAAGCGCTTGCCGGACGCGCGGAGCCGCCGGACTTGCCCGACTTGCCCGACCCGGCGCTTGGGGACGACGGTGCGTCCTGGCGCGCGCGGATCTTGCCGGTGATGCGATCGGCGATGTCGGGCGACGAGTCTGGATCGACCGCGCCCTGCTGCGTGACGGCGTCGACCAAGGCGTGCTTGCTGCCTGCGTTGGCGACCTCGCGCGTGTTGGTGCGCAGGTGCGAGAGGTTGGCGACGGTGGCCTTGTCTTCGAAGACCATGCAGTAGAAGCCGTAGAAGTCGCTCTGGTCGACCGCGCGCAGGCGGGTCTTGGCATCTTGCCACTCGAGCCAGTGACGATCGCCGGAGCGGGGCGACAGCTCACCGTGCGCGTCTTTGGCCGCGCCGTACTTGCGCGTCACCGCGCCCGCGAAGGCGTCGAAATTACCGACAGGAAACACCTCGGCGTCGAAGGCTTTGTACCACTTCCACAGTTTGCCCCCGAAGAAGAAGTAGAAGTTCTGCGAGTTGTTGTCGCGCACGACCAACATGGACTCGCCGTTGCCGTGCGTGAATTCGCCGCGCAGAAAGCTGACGTCCCAACCGGTCGATGTGCCGGTGAACTCGATGTAGCTCTCGCGAATGCGCTTGATCTCGTCACCCGCGCGCTGCCGCAGGTTGTCTTCTTCGACCGCGTCGTGCGTCTTCGCAACCAGCGGGCGGTAGTGCTCTTTGACTTTCTCGATCTGCTTCTTCAACAGCTCGTCTTTGTCCATGCCCCAGACGAGCGCACCCATGGAGTTGGAGATCTCCGCGCTGACCGGCGTCTTGTCGACCTTGTCGACCTTGTCGACCTTGCCGGCTTTGCCGGCGTGTTTCTTCGGGGCGGCACTGGCGGGGGCGGCCCCGATCAGCACAGCCGTCAGGACGAATACGAAATCGAAACCAGCGCGCTTCATGAGCAGCCTCCGAGGGCGGGACGACGACGAACGAGGACCCCACCGGCCTACAGGTAGGGGACACTAAACCAACGCGACTACACGCTCAAGCCAGGCAGGCGCATTGCGGCTAGGACGGCCTGGCAGCCGCCAGCTTCAAGGCCAGCCGGAATCGCCAGCGCACCCCTGAAAGAATTGAAAACGCTGCCGCCGGTTGGCACTCTGCCAGGTCATGTGGCGCGCAGGGCTGGTGATCATCGCCGTCGGCGTCTGCGCCTGCGGCCCGACCGAGCAGAGCGGCGTGCTGGGCACCGTGCAACTCGGCGACAATTTCGTCGCCCCGGACCTGCAACTCGATGACGTGTTCTTCTACTGCCGCATCCAGCCCGAGGTCCTGACCAAGCATGGCTGCGCCAACGGCGGCAGCGGGGAACAGGGCCAGTGCCACGACAGCCGCTCGGCGCTGCGCTTGATCGCTACGAAAGACGCTGCGCCGTGCGACAAGATGGGCGCGCTCGTAGGTATGCCGTCGGCGGACTACGTCGCGAATCTCGATGCTGTGCGCTTCTTCGTGCAGAGCGACCCGCTGACCAGCCCGCTCTACCTGCGACCGGTGAACCAGGCGTCGCACCCGCGCAAGATCTTCGACGACACCGACCCAGCAGCAAAGCTGATCGTGCAGTGGATCTCGGCGGGGGCAAGGTGAACGAGCGCTACACGTCGGCTGTCGCGCTGACTTTCGGTGGCTTCGTTCGAGCCACCTGTCTCCTGCTCTGCACGTGCGGCTCCTGGTTGAGCGGCACCAGCGGCGCGCGAGCGAACGATGCCGACGTCGAGGTCTATGCGCGCGTTGTCGTGAGCACCGCCAGCGTGCGAGCGGGCCCGAGCACGACCTACCGACAAATCTACCGCGCGCGCCACGACGAGGTGTTTCCCGTGCGCGGTCGCGCCACCAGTGGCTATTGGTTTCGGATCGAGCTGCCGGATGCGACCGAGGGCTACATTCAGGGCGACGCGGTTTACAACCATGAGGTGGGGGAAGCGCAAGCCAAGAGCGGGCGCTTCTTGCCTGCAGTGTTCGCGCCACCACCGCTGCCGAGCGCGCACGGGGAGATTGCGTTGATCGGTGGCGCGCTCGGTGCCGGCGGGTTCGTGGCGCTGCGTCCGGCTTGGCTGCTCGACCCGAGCTTCGGCATCGAGCTCACCGCGGGCGCATCCGTCGCGCGCGGCGGTCGGCTCATGATGTTGCTCGCGGGGCCGGTCGTGAATTTCTTTCCACGCTCGCCGATCGTGCCGTTCGCGAGCTTGGCCGGTGGGGTGGTGAGCAGCAGCCCGAACGCAGATACCTTCCTGCTGAAGTCCGGCAGCGTGAGCGCCGCGAGTGCCGGCTTCGGCCTGCGCATCGGCTTCCGCTATCGGCTCACGCTGCGCCTCGAAGCGCGCAGCTACGTGTTGTTCCAGGCCGATCGCTACGTACCCGAGGAGGAATTCAGTGCTGGACTCACGGTTTTCTTCTGAGCGGACTTGGCGCTGGATCTCTGGGCTGCTGCTGCTGACGGCGGCACTGGGCGGCTGCGCGACCGTGCGACCGGAGGAGAAAGAATTTCTCGCCGAGCCCGCCATGACCTGGAGTAGCGGCGGCATCGCCAAGGAGCACGAAGACCACGTGATCGAGAACCGCGAGGGCTCGTTCGGCGCCAACAATGCCCACGGAGGCGGTTGCGGATGCAACTGAGGTTCCCGCAGCTCCGTGCCGGTGTCGGGAACGCGTGCGCGCTCGCGCTCGCGCTGCTCGTGCCGCTCTCGCTGAGCTTCCCGGGCAAGGCGCACGCCGAAGACGGGATCGCTGTGGGCAGCTCGATCTTTCGAGAGACGGGCGGACCATTGCACATGACAGTGCTCGTGCCGACTGCGAAGGCGAGCAAGGACATCGGCGAGGCAGTGACCGTACGCGCGGGTTGGACTGCAGACGTGGTGAGCGGTGCGAGTGTTGCCGTGGTGGACGCGCCGGCTGCGAAGGTGGACGCCATCAGCTCCGCGACCGTCACCGACACGCGGCACGCGTTCTCGGGCGGCGTCGAGCTGCACGACGGGCCGTCCGCCCTGGGCGTTGGCTACACGCATGCTTTCGAGAACGACTACCTGTCCAACGCGTTCGACGTGAGCGCGCGCACCGAGCTCTGGGACCACGACACCCTGCTCGAGATCTCGTATGCGCGAGCGTTCGACGAGGTGTGCGACTTGGCTGGCGCGTTCGACCCGGTGATGAAGCCGCGCCTGGATTCGTCGAAGGGCTGCTTCAGCGATTTCAAGACGCGCCGGGATCGCGACCTCGACATGCACACCTGGCAGGCGTCGTGGACGCAGGCGCTCACGCCCGTGCTCAGTTTGCAGGTGACGGGAACGGCACAGCTGAGTCACGGCTTTCAATCGAACCCGTACCGTGCCGTGCGCATCGGCAGGACCGCCGCGCAAGAACACCACCCGATCGACCGGGCACGTTATGCGCTCGGAGCCGGCCTGCGACTGTGGCTCGCACCACTGCGCGGGGCCTTGCAGACCTACGCGCGGGCCTACCGGGACACCTGGGACATCACGTCGATCACCGGCGAGCTCGCCTACGATCAGACCTTGATCGGACAGCTGCGGCTGCGCGGGCGCGCACGCTACTACACCCAGACTGCGGCGGCGTTCTACTCCGACGACTACGTGCTCGACCCGCACGGACAGTACTTCACGGGCGACCGCGAGCTGTCCGACATGCAGAGCTTGCTCGCCGGGGCCGCGCTGCTCTGGTCCGCGCCCACCGACGACAACGGGCACGTGCTCGCGGTGTTGTCCGGTTTCGAGCTCACGCTCAAGGGCGACGTGCTCAAGACCTACTTCGATCACTTCCACTACGACAAGGCCGCGGTGCCCAACACCATGGCGCTGATCGGCTCGGTCGAGCTGCACGGCATGTTCTGAGTTGGCCGCGCTTGCGCCGCGCAGCGGGGCTGCATAGGGTTCGCGCATGGATGAGGTCTTTGCGGTCATCATGGCCGGGGGTTCTGGAACCCGGTTCTGGCCACTGTCACGCAGCGCTTGGCCCAAGCAGTTCCTGGCTCTCGCGGATGCCGGCAGCGGCAGCGCGGGCGAGTCGCTTCTGCAGCAGACCGTGCGCCGGCTACAGGGTGTAGTTGCGCCCGATCACGTGCTGGTCGTGACCTCGCACCGCCACGCGCAGGCCACGCGCGAACAGCTGCCCGAGCTGCCACCAGGCAACGTGCTCGGTGAGCCGGAGGGCCGCAACACGGCGCCTTGCATCGCCTGGGCGGCCGCCCACGTGGCAGCGCGCGCCCCCAAAGGCGTGATGGCTGTGCTGCCAGCCGACCCGCACATCGCCGACCCGGTCGCGTACCGGGCCGTGCTCGGGCGCGCCATCGCGGCCGCGCGCGAGGGGGGCCTCGTGACCATCGGGGTGACTCCGACGCGACCAGAGACCGGCTACGGCTACATCGAGGTCGGCGAAGCACTGGGGGCCGGGGGCGTCAAGCGCGTCAAGCGCTTCGTGGAGAAGCCTGATCTCTACCGCGCACAACAATTCGTTGCAGATGGCAACTTCCTCTGGAACAGTGGCATGTTCTTCTTCCGGGCCGACATCGTGCTCGGCGAGCTCGAACGGCAGCTGCCAGACCTGCACGAATTCGCGCGCGCCTGTCAGAAGCAGCTGGCGCAAGGCGGCGGCGCTGACGAAGAGCTGGTGCACTCGCGCTACGCCACACTGACGTCGATCTCTATCGACCACGGCGTGATGGAAAAGGCGCAAGACCTGCGCGTGGTGCCGGGCACCTTTGGTTGGTACGACATCGGCAGCTGGACCACCGCGTACGAGCTGGCGCACAAGGATGCCGAGAAGAACGCCGTGCAAGGTGAGGCCTCGCTGGTCGACTCGCAGGGCTGCTACGTGCGCGGCGAGGCCGGCAAGCTCATCGCCTTGATTGGCGTGCGCGACATGGTGGTAGTCGACACCGAGGACGCGCTGCTCATCATGCCGCGCGAGCGCGCACAAGACGTGCGACGCGTGGTCGAGGCTCTGAAGGCCAAGAAGGCCACGAAGTATCTATAGACGTATCTATAGACGTATCTATAGACGTATCTATAGACGCATCTCCCTGAGGCACCCATGAATCCGCAGATCTTCCGTGAATATGACATCCGAGGTGTGGCTGACCGCGACCTCACCGACGAGGTCGTGACCAACCTCGGGCGCGCAGTGGGCACCTTCCTTTCGCGCCGTGGCAGCAAACGCATCGTGCTCAGCCGCGATTGTCGCCTCAGCTCGCCGCGGCTGCATACTGCACTGCGCCAGGGCTTGCTCGAGACGGGCTTGAGATTGATCGACATCGGCGTCGGACCGACGCCCATGATGTACTTCGCCGTGTTTCATCTGGACACCGATGGCGGCGTACAGATCACCGGCAGCCACAACCCGCCCGGTGACAACGGCTTCAAGCTGATGAGCGGCAAGACCACGCTCGCCGGCGACGAGATTCGCGAGCTGCGCACGATGATCGATGCGCGCGACTTCGACTTGCCGGGCGGCGGTCAGAGCGAGGCGTTCGATCCGCTGCCGGCGTACGCGGGCTACATGCAGGGCAACATTCGCCTGGCACGCACGAACCTGCGTTTCGCCATCGACGCGGGCAACGGGGCGGGTGGTCCCACGGCCTTGCTGGCCATGCGCAGCTTGGGGCTGTCGCCGGATGCGATGTACTGCGAGATGGACGGTGCGTTTCCCAATCACCACCCGGACCCCTCGTTGCCCGAGAACGTCGAAGAGCTGGTGCAGCGCGTGTTGCGCGACGGCCTCGAGTTCGGCATCGCCTACGACGGCGACGCCGACCGCATCGGCGTGGTCGACAACAAGGGCAACGTGGTATTCGGCGACCGCCTGATGATCTTGCTGTCGCGCAGCATCCTCGCGCGCCACCCTGGCGCGGCGATCTTGGGTGAGGTGAAGTGCTCGCAGACGCTCTACGACGACGTCGCAGCGCACGGGGGCCGGCCTATCGTGTGGAAGACCGGTCACTCGCTGATCAAGAAGAAGATGAAAGAGGAGCACGCGCTGCTCGCAGGCGAGATGAGCGGACACGTATTCTTTGCCGACCGCTACTTCGGCTACGACGACGCGGTGTATGCCTCCCTGCGCTTGATCGAGATCCTGGCCGAGAGCGAGCTGACGTTGCATCAGCTGCTGGCCGACGTGCCGCAGACCTGCTCGACCCCAGAGCTGCGCGTGGACTGCCCGGACGAGGTGAAGTTCGGCGTGGTCGAGCGCGTGCTCGCGCATTACCGCGCGACCCATGACGTGCTCGACGTGGACGGAGCCCGAGTAAACTTCGAAGGCGGCTGGGGCCTCGTGCGTGCGTCCAACACGCAGCCGGCGCTCGTGCTGCGTTTCGAGGCCACCAGCGACGCACGCTTGCAGCAGATCCGCGACGAAGTCGAGGCCGTGGTGCGCGACGCGCGCGGCTGAGGCGCAGGCGTTTGCGGGCCGCCGCGCGGCCGGCGCGTTCGCGGGGGCTCAGTGGTCGTGACGTGGCGACAGCTGCATCTCGACGCTGGCCACGCGCTTGCCATCTCGTTCGTGGAAGTCGGCTGCATCGAGGTGGCGGCGCACGACTTGGTGGCCCTTCAGGTACACGAGCAGCTCGTAGTCGTGATCGAGCGGTAGGTTTTCGACCCGCACCTCGGGGGTGAAGCCGATCAGCTGGTACACGCGTGCGCCCGGCGGGGCGGTGATCACGCGCACCGTCCCGAGCGATCCGGTGGGCGTACCCACGTCGTGAGACAGGAGCGTGGGGCCCAGATCGAGCTCGTCGCCCTTCCCGGCTTCTTTGCCGGTCTGCATCGCGAGCTCGTAGCGCGGTTGGCCGGCACCCTTCTCCCAGACGGCGTCGCTCGGCACTACAGCGCGCGCCGGAGCGCGACCGTCCGCGAGCGCAACGAACTCTTGCGCGACGCCGATGGGTAGATCGGTCGCGAGCGCCGGACCGTTGCCGATCCACAGAAACACTTGCGCTCGAGCGGGCGTAGAGCCGACTTGCAGCTCGCCGACCCGCACCGCCGCGTTGACCGGGGTCGGTGTAGCGGCCGCGGAGCGCGCAGCTTTGGCAGTCTCGCTCATGCCGAGCAAGCGCCGCGCAGCTTGCTGCCCGACCAGCAGATAAGCCGTAGCGAGCACCACTGCGACGATCACGAGCAGACCACCGAGCACGACTCCGCCTGAGAGGCCGCGCTGGGTCTCGGCAGCTTCGAAGAGCAGATCGGTATGCACGGCGGGCCCACGCGGCGCGCGCTGCGCGGGCAGAGCGGTGGCGGCGGTCGCGGCAGCGCTGGCATGCATCGGCGTAGTGACCGGGGCGCTGTCGGCTTCGCCGCCATCAGCTGCGAAAGCAGCCTCGGCTCGATGCGGACGAGCGCGCGTGGGTGGCGGGTCGCTCGTGTTGACGTCGCGGCGGTCATCATGGAGCCTCGCGATGCCGACAGACGGCGGGGCCGGTGGCGGCAGCACGTCGGGCAGCACCGCGGGCGCAGGGTTCGGCTGGGCGGCTTGCGCGGGCAACGACGGGATCGCGGCTGCGAGCTCGCGCACTTGCGCCGGGCTCGCTTCGGGTGCAGGTGACAAGCCGAGCAAGGCATCCAGCTCTGCATCCACGGCTTTGCCGTCAGGCGCGTTGCGCGGACGAGTGCTCGAGCGCTCGCCGCTCTTGCGCGCTTCACGCAACATGCGCGAGAGAATGCGCCGCGTGGCGCCGCGGTTGAGCGGCAGGAGACACGCTTCCAGCTCGTCACGCAGGCGCTCGATCGTGGGGTCGCTCGGCCCGTGCTCCACCAGCGCGAGCAACATCTCGGGAACGCCCGGCGCCGAGCACACCAAGAGGTCGCCGAGTAGCACGAGCATCGCGCGCACACCATCCGCTTGGCTCACGCGGGCCGCGCCCGGCATGACCGTGATCTCGCCGATCTCGCCGATGACGAGGTCGGCGCTGCGCAAGCGCACCGGGGCGTCGAGCAGCTGCTCGCAGGCCTCCAGCACGAGGAACGCGCCAATCTCGGACGGCAAGGGAATGCCCTTACGCTTGAGCGCGCCGAGCAACAGGTCGAGACCCACCTCGGCGTCGTGCTCCCTCAACTCGTCTCGGGGCTGTTCCATGCATTGCGCCTGAACGTCGCAGCAGTATCGCAAGAACGTCGGGTTTTGCCAGGGTTCAGGGGAGAACCGGCATGCCGGGGCGCACGGACTGGCGTCATTCGGCAGACATGCCAGCGGCTTCGAACGCCTCGGGGATGGAAAACGCGCCGGACAAGAGCGCCCTGCCGCACACGGCCGCGCGCACGCCGCGCTGCGCCAGCGAGCGGATGTGCGCGAGCTCGCCGATGCCGCCCGAGGCGATCACGGTCGCCGAAACTGCAGCTTGCAGCGCGAGTGTGGCATCGACATCGGGGCCTTCGCGGGTGCCATCGCGCGCAATCACCGTGTGCAAGATGGCCCCGACACCCCACGCGTCGACCTCGCGCGCCAGCTCGCGCGCGCTGCGGCCGCTGGCCTCGAGCCAACCCTCCACCGCCACCTCGCCATCACGTTCGTCGACGGCGACCACGACAGCACCTGGATGCTGCTCGCACAAGCGCTTCACCAGTGCCGGTTGCTTCACCGCTGCGGTGCCAAGCACGACACGGCTCGCACCGGCCGACAGCCAGCGTTTGGCCGTGCTCTCGTCGCGGATCCCGCCACCCACCTGGATGCGCATCGGCACGCTGCGCAGGATGGACTCCATCACCGCCAAGTTGCGCGGCTCGCCGTCGCGAGCGCCATCCAGATCGACGACATGCAGCGAACGCGCGCCCGCGTCGTAGAACACGCGCGCCTGTTCCACCGGGCGCTCCGAGTACACGGTGACTTGGTCGTAGCGGCCGCGCTGCAAGCGCACCACCTTGCCGCCGAGCAAGTCGATGGCGGGGATGAGCTCCATCGCAACTACTCCGTGAGCGTGCCCTTGGTCGAGGGAATCTCGCCCGAGCGCGGATCGATCTCGACCGCGTCGCGCAACGCGCGCGCGAACGCCTTGAAGCAGATCTCGATGATGTGGTGCAGCACTTGGCCTTCGACCAGGTGCATGTGCAGGTTGCAGCCGACGCCGCGCGCGAAGCCTTCGAAGAACACCTCGGCCAGCTCGGTGTCGAAGTCGCCGACTTTTGCCTTGGGCATGGGCACGCGCCACACGAAGTGGGGTCGGCCGGAGAGATCGAGCGCGCAGGTCACGCAGGCTTCGTCCATCGGCAAGGTGGCCGAGCCATAGCGGCGGATGCCCTTCTTGTCGCCGAGCGCACGCGCCACGGCCTGCCCGAGCACGATGGCCAGGTCTTCGGTGGTGTGGTGGCCGTCGATCTCGGTGTCGCCCTTGGCTTCGACCTTGAGGTCGAGCATGCCGTGGCGACCGAGCTGGTCGAGCATGTGGCTGAGAAAGGGCAGCGGCGTGTCGATATGGTGCACACCACTGCCGTCGAGATTCACCTCGATGCGGATGCTGGTCTCGCGCGTCTTGCGCTCAATTATAGCCTTGCGGGACATCGCGCCCGAAGATAGCACGGAGCGCCTGGCGCGCCCGATTTCTGGGCGAAGGGCCCCGCCCGCAGTGCACGCCTCAGAGCGGCTTCTGCAGCGCTTCGATCTCCGCGAGCTTGCGCTGGATGGCCTCGTTGCTCGGCTCGTGCGTGAGGGCGATCTGGTAGTTGAGCTTGGCCTGCTTGTAGTCGCCGCTGCGCAGCGCTTGTTCGGCTTTGGTCACGAATGGGCGAGCCCGGGTGGAGTGCACCTCGACCTGGCCGGGTGCCGCGCTCGGCCGGGCGCTCACCCGCACCTGCTCGGTGTCCAAGCGCAGCGCTCCCAACGCCAGCTGCGCGTCATACGCGCGGCGCTGCTCGAAGTGCGTGAGCACGCGATAGGCCTCAGTGCCCCGCCGATAGATGCGCGTGACCTTGGCCACGGTCTCGGGGTCGCCGACGTGACGATCGGGGTGATAGCGCCGCGCGAAGGCCCGGAATGCGGCCTTGATCGCATCGACGCTGGCGTCCTGCGCCACACCCAAGAGCGCGTAGTAGTCGAGCTCGTCCAGTCGCTTTGCCACGATCGCTAGCTAAGCACCGCGCAACCCACAACTCAACGCGCCTTGGTCGCGCCGCCCTGACGCGCTTGCATGCGGCCAATCTCCGCGTCGTCGATCGCGCCGACCAAGCTGATCTTGATCGCCTGCGCGCGGCCCGTGGTGCGATCGGTCGCCTTGACGTTGAGCGTGCCGTCCGCGTCGATGAGGAACTGCACGGCGATACTCACTTCGCCGCGCCGGCCGGGACGCAGGCCGACCAGATCGAGCTTGCCGAGCACCTGATTGCTGTCGGTGCGGCGCGATTCGCCTTGGCACACGCGGATGCTCACGGTGGCCTGGTTATCCTGACTCGTGGAGAAGATGCGTGTCTGCTCGGTGGGGATGGGCGAGTTGCGAGCGATGAGCGACTCGCAGTAGCCACCCGCGGTCTCCACTGCCAAGGTGTGCGGCGTGACGTCGAGCAGCAACATCGGCGTGCCGGCGCGCGCCGGGGCCGGGAACTGACTCTGACTGACGCTCGAAGCAGTGGTAGGCGCAGCGACCGGTGTGACCGTGCGCGCCACTTCAGCGACGGTAACCTTGGCTGCTGGCGCCACAGGCCGTGAGACCGTGCCCGGTGAGCTTGGCTCGACGCGGCTGGGCGCCTCCGGTGCTGCTGCCGGCGAGACGCGCGCAGCCGCGGCTGGTGCAGGTGCAGGTGCTGCGGCCGGCAGCTCGGGCGCAGCAAGCGGCGGCACTGGTTGCGCGGGCGCTGGCGCGCGCATCGACGCGCGAACCACGGCTTTCGCCTTCGGCGTCTCCGCGAGCGTCTTGGTCGGTGGCGCGGCCGGAGCCGCTGGGATGGGCGGCGCGACCAACGATGGCGACGGCCGCAGCTCGGCCTTCAATGCAGACGGCAAGTCTTCCTGCGTGACTTCGTCGTCATCACCCGCCAACGGAGAGCCGCCTGCCTCTGCCGGCACAGGCGGCGCCTTGATCGCCCCGGAGGGTGCCGGCGGTCGGTTGCCCCGAGCGCTCGGCATCTGCGATGGCCGCACGCCCGCTTTCGCACCTGGCGTCTCGGCCAAGGTGGAGCTGGCGGACCTCGTCACGACGGGGACGGCCGGCGCCTGCGGTCCGCTCTGTTGGCGTGCGCTCTCCATCACGGCAGCCAGCGGCGGCGGCTTCGATAGGTTGGAAGCTGCAGCTGACGGCGGCGTGGGTGGCAGCGGCGCCTTCGAGCCGACCCCGGTGAGAGTGGACTTCAGCGACGGGCCGGACTGCGGCGGCCCTGCGACAGGGGCTGCGCCGATGCGCGTGGAATCGCTGTCGGAGCGGGTCGCGACCGTCGTGGGCAGATCATCGAACGGCGTCGCGCTGCGTTTCTGCTCTGGCCCCGTGCCGACGGTATCGCTGCGCGAGGCGACGCTCGTGGGTGCTTCGTCGAAGCCCGCGGTCGCATCCGACAGCGCCACGGTCGCAGGCCGGCTCGGCAGTGGCGCTTGCGAGAGCGATGACGGTGGACCGGAGAGCGTCTTGGTCAGCGGGCGCAGCGATTGCGCAGGTTTTGCCGCCGACAGCGCATAGCCCTGCAACGCAGCGCCCTGCGCCACCACGAGATCGGGATCGACGCTCGACTGCGGCTCCATGCCGAAGTACTCACCGACCATCTGGCGCACCTTGGGCGTGCGCGTCTGACCACCGACGAGAATCACGCCGTCGAGCTGCGCCGGCCGGATGCCCGCCAGCTTCAGCGCGTCTTGGCAGATGTCGAAGGTGCGACCGATGAGCTGGACGATCATCTGATCGAGCTCCGAGCGCGCCAGCCGGAAGCTGAGATCGAGCGCCGCGCCAGCCTCGCCGTACGCGACCTCTTTCACGGTCGCCTCGGCGGTCTCCAACATCGACAGCTGGCACTTCACCCATTCGGCCGCCAAGCACACGCGCTCGTACGCCTGCACGTCTTGCTTCAGGTCGATGAAGTGCTGCGCGAGAAACTCGGCGACCATGCGGTCGGCGATCAAGCGGTCGATGTCGTCGCCACCGAGGTAGGTATCGCCTGCGGTCGCAATCACCTCGATGACGTCGCCCGAAAGCTCGAGGATCGATATGTCGAAGGTGCCGCCGCCAAGGTCGTACACGGCGATGCGCTGGTTGCTCTGCGCGCGGAAGCCGTACGCCAGCGCCGCAGCGGTCGGCTCGTTCAAGATGCGCAGCACGTTCAAGCCCGCGATGCGCCCGGCATCGCGCGTGGCCATGCGTTGCAGCTCGTTGAAGCTCGCGGGCACGGTGATCACCGCGTTCACGCACGACTGACCGAGCGCTTGTTCCGCGATGCTGCGCAGCTTGCGCAGCACGAACGAGGAAATCTCCGGCAACGAATAGGTCTCGTCGCGCACCCGCACCACGACACCGCCGGTCGAGCCTTCCTCGAGCTTGAACGGCAAGCGCTCCGCAGCCTGGCGCACTTCGGGGCTGCGAAACGGCCGACCGATCAGACGCTTCACCGAGAACACGGTGTTCTCGGCATCCACCAGCCGCCGGTCGCGCCCCGGATGACCAGTGAGGATCTGCCCCGACGGGTGGAACGACACGGTCGAAGGCGTGAGCAACTGTCCGTCGTCGTCACGCAGCACACGAACGCGCTGGTTGTCCGCGACCGCAACCACCGAATTGGTCGTTCCCAGATCGATGCCGAGAACGGGACTGGCCATGAAGCTCCTTCCTACGGTGCACCGCTGGGGTGCGCGATGCTGCGCCTAGGCACTCGGTTCGGAGCTTCCGTCGTCGTCTGCGTCGTCAGGCTCGCCGCTGGGCGGCGCAACGGAACCCGCTGTTGCATCGCCGCCCGACGGCATATCGGAGGGCATCTCGGAAGGCATGGACGACGGCGCGCGCGAGGCACGGGCCTCGTCCTCGCGCTCGGCCAGCGGCGCGACGTCGACGACGCGCTCGCTCTCGTCGAGGCTCATCACGCGCACGCCTTGCGTGTTGCGACCCACCTCACGCACCTGACTCACTTCGGTGCGGATGACTTGCCCGCCGTTGGTGATGCACATGAACTGATCGCTGCTGATCACCAGGCACAGGTTGACGACCTCGCCGTTACGCTCCGAGGTCTCCATCGCGATGATGCCGATGCCCCCGCGGCCCTGCACGCGCCAGTCGCCGACCGGCGTGCGCTTGCCGTAGCCGTTCGCGCTCACAGTGAGCACCTGCTGCTCATCGGTCTGAATCACGTCCATGCCGATGACGCGGTCGCCTTCGCGTAGATCGATACCCCGCACGCCGCGCGCGTCGCGACCCATCGGCCGCACATCCTCGATCGTGAAGCGGATCGACATGCCACGTGCGGTACCGATGATGACGTCTTGACCTTCCTTGACGACCTTGGCGGTCAAGAGCGCGTCATCCGGATTGAGCCCGACGCCGATGATGCCGGTCGAACGAATGTTCGCGTACTGGCTGAGCGACGTGCGCTTCACCGTGCCGCCGCGCGTGCAGGTGAGCAGGTAGTCGCCCTCTTGGAACTCGCGGATCGGCACGATGGCGGCCACGCGGTCGCCCGGGTCCATGCCGACGAAATTCACGATCGCCCTGCCCCGCGAGGTGCGACTGGCTTCGGGGATCTCGTACACCTTCTTCAGGTAGGCGATGCCCTTGTCGCTCAGATACAGCACGTGCGCGTGGTTGTTGGCGATGAAGATCTGCTCGACGAAGTCTTCGTCGCGCGTCTCCATCGCGCGCTTACCGCGCCCACCGCGGCCCTGCGCGCGGTACTCCGACGCCGGCACACGCTTGATGTAGCCCGCATGGCTCACCGTCACGACCACGTCTTCGTTGCTGACGAGGTCCTCGATGCTGATGTCGCCTTCGTCGGCGATGATCTCGGTGCGGCGGTCGTCGCCGTAGCGCTCGCGAATCTCCGCGAGCTCGCGCACGATCACCGCCATGAGCTCGGTCTCGCTCGCGAGGATCGCCTGCAGGCGCACGATGGTGTCGCACAGCTCGCCGTACTCCGCCGCGAGCTTGTCCTGCTCGAGGCCCGTCAAGCGCGACAAGCGCATCTCGAGAATGGCCTTGGCCTGACGCTCCGACAGGAAGTAGTCGCCGCGCGCCTTCGCCGCGTCGATCTCCTCCTGGGGCCGGCCCGCGCGCCGCACGAACGCCTCGAGACCTGTCAGCCGCAACCCCATCAGGTCGCGACGTGCATCTTCCGCATCGCGCGCCGCACGGATGGTTTTGATCACGAGATCGGTCTCGGTGATCGCCATGCCGAGACCTTCGACGATCTCGCGCTGCGCCTCCGCCGCGCGCAGGTCGAAGCGCGTGCGCCGCGTCACGACTTCGCGGCGATGCTCGATGAAGTAACCAAGCGTGTCTTTGACGTTCAGCAGCTTCGGCCGATTGCCGACGATGGCCAGGTTGTTCACGCCGAACGAGCTCTGGATCGGCGTCATCTGATACAGCTGGTTGAGCACGATCTGCGGCTCGGCGTCGCGCTTGATCTCGATGACCACGCGCATGCCGTCGCGGTCGCTCTCGTCACGCAGATCGCCGATGCCTTCGATACGCTTCTCGCGCACCAGCTGCGCGATCTTCTTCACGAGCTCGGCCTTGTTCACCTGGTACGGCAGCTCGGTGATCACAATTTGTTGCCGGTCGTTCTTGCCGGGAATGGCCTCGAACATGGTGCGCGCGCGCATCACGATGCGACCACGCCCCGTGTGGAACGCCTGGCGAATGCCGCCGATGCCGTGCACGAACCCCGCGGTGGGGAAGTCGGGACCCTTCAAGCCCAGGCGATTGTTCTCCGGGTCGTCGAGCATGAGCTCGTCGATGGTGATGTCCGGGTTCTCGATGAGCCGAATGGTGGCGTCGATGACTTCGCGCAGGTTGTGCGGCGCCACGTTGGTCGCCATGCCCACGGCGATGCCGGCCGAGCCGTTGACCAGCAAGTTCGGCACGCGGCTGGGCAACACCAGCGGCTCGCGCTCGGACTCGTCGAAGTTCGGACCGAAGTCGACGGTCTCCTTGTCGATGTCGGCGAGCAGCTC
>JADGRE010000091.1 GCA_017881185.1 Pseudomonadota bacterium
CTTCGTTCACGGGCTCTCGCCGTTCGGGCTGAACAACTACGCGATCACCCAGCCGCACTACTATCAAGTGCCGTGAACCGCCGGCGGTCGCGCTGGAGCCAGGCCCGTGTATAGGACTAGGTTACCCGGACCACTTCGCATAAGTAGTAGCGGTTTGGCGGAGCGTCGGGGCGGCGCGTGTGCGAGGCGGCGCGGGTCGTCGCGCGCGCGCATCGTCCCATCCAAATCGCTCCAGACACGTCACAGGTGTGTCACGCACGGCTTGGAGGCGCTCGACTAGGGTGCCGGCGTCGGGCACCTCGATGGACGAGGTGTCGTCGAACCGAGCGGGCGCAGATGATCAAGCAGACGATGTGGCGTGGGTCATGGATGGCGGCGGCGAGCGTGCTCGCAGTGCTGGGCTGCAGCACAAGCGCGCCGAGCGACGTGCCAGTCGGCACCGCGCAACAGGCATTGTCGAGTGCAGCGCTTTCGGCCTCCGCAGACACCGCCGTGCGCGCAGGCACTCCAAATCAAAACTTTGGAACCCAGACCGACCTCGACATCAATCGCACGCTCGTTCAGTTCAGCGCTTCCACGCTCAGCAGCACGGTCGGTCCGCAGGACTACGTCACGGCCGCCAAGCTCGAGCTGACCCTGACCGACAACTCGCTGCGCAGGAAGACCGCCACACGAACCGTGGGCGTCTTTCGCCTGACCAAGGCGTGGACGGAAACCGGCGCCACCTGGAACTGCGCCGTCGACACCAACACCAGCAACAAGAAAGCGGACTGTTCGGGCGCCAGCGCATGGTCGATGGACGCGCCAGCGCCCAACCCGTGGGTCACTCCGGCGACCAGCTCGATCACGATCGCCGCGCAGCAGACGGGCCTGGCCGACTTCGATGTCACGTCCGACGTGCGGGGCTTCCTCAAGGGCACCTTTGCGAACGATGGCTGGATGCTGAGGGGAAGCACTGCCGGCGAATTTGCCGAGTTTGCCTCGCGCGAAACCTCGACGCCGCCGAAGCTGCTGCTGACGATTCGCCGCTGCAGCCCGAGCCTGTGCGATGACGGCAACGCCTGCACCGTGGACAGCTGCGACGCAACCGCCAATTGCACGCACAGCGCGGCCGCCAACGGCAGCAGCTGCAGCGACGGCAATGCCTGCACGCAGAGCGACAGCTGCCAGGCCGGTACCTGCGTGGGCAGCAATGCGGTGGTGTGCGCGGCGCAAGACCAGTGCCATCAGGCCGGCGCGTGCAACCCGACTAACGGCGCGTGCACCAACCCCGCGCGCGCCGACGGCACTAGCTGCAACGACGGCAGCGCTTGCACGCAGAGCGACAGCTGCGTGGCCGGCACCTGCACGGGCAGCAACCCGGTGCTGTGCACCGCGCAAGACCAGTGTCACCAGGCGGGCGCATGCGACCCGACCAGCGGTGTGTGCACGAGCCCCACGCTCGCCGACGGCAGCAGCTGCAACGACGGTAACGCCTGCTCGCTGATCGACAGCTGCGTGGCGGGCACCTGCGTCGGCGGCAACCCCGTGGTGTGTGCGGCGCAAGACCAGTGCCACCAGGCGGGCGCATGCGACCCGACCAGCGGTGCCTGCACGAGCACCGTGCTCGCCGACGGCAGCAGCTGCAACGACGGCGAAGCCTACACTCGAGGTGACCATTGTGCCGCGGGCGCGTGCACCGGCTCCGTCGACCTTTCGAGGTACACCCGGGTCGGGCGCTACAACCTGCCTGAGCCAACCCGCACGACGCCGCCCGACGGCACGAGCTTGCTTGCGCAGGAAGCTTCCGCGTTGACGTACGACTGGGACACCGACACGCTGTTCGTGGTCGGCGACGGCGGTACGTCGGTCGTCCAGGTCTCCAAGACCGGGGCCTTGATCAACTCGATGACGCTCGCCCCCGGCGGCAGCCCGCAGGGCACGGAGTTCTACGACACCGAGGGCGTCTCCTACGTAGGCGGCGGCAAGTTCGTGCTGAACGAGGAACGGTATCGCCAGGTGAATCTCTTCACCTACGTCGCGGGCGCGACGTTGCACCGCGTCGACGTCCAGACGGTGAAGCTCGGCACCACCATCGGCAACATCGGACTCGAGGGCGTTACGTGGGACCCGAAGACCGGTCACTACATCTTCGTGAAGGAGAAGGCCCCCAGATCCATCTTCGAGACGGGCATCGATTTCGCCGCCGGTACGGCAACCAACGGCTCGCCGACCACGGACGAATCCATCGATCTCTTCGACCCGGCACTGGTGAGCACGCTCGACTTCTCCGATGTGTATGCGCTGTCGAACCTGCCGGCACTCTCCGGCGATCCCACGTATGACCAGCTGCTGATCATCAGCCAGGAGTCCGGCAAGATCGTGCAGGTCGATCGCTCCGGCAACGTCAAGCACACCCTGACCATCGTCGCTGACCCGGGTGACACCCTGTCCGTGCCCGACATGACGATGGAAGGCATCACGATGGATCGCCACGGCAACCTGTACGTGGCCAACGAGGACGGCGGTGGCGACGTGAACCACCCGCAGCTCTGGGTCTACGCTCCATCCACCGCGGCGAACCTCGCACCCACGGCCGTCTCGCTCACGGGCGCCGTGACCTCGCTCCCCGAGAACACGAGCACCACCAACCCGGTCAAGCTGGCGGACATCTTCGTCGCCGACGACGGGCTCGGCGACAACAACCTGTCCGTGTCGGGGCCGGACGCCGGCTCGTTCCAGATCATCGGCACCGCGCTGTTCCTCAACGCAGGCACCCCACTGAGCGCGGCGGCCCAATCCGCGTACGACGTCACGGTCAGGGTCGACGACCCGACGGTCGGCGCGACGCCGGATGCCAGCACGTCGTACACGCTCACCATCACATCGGGCGCGAGCGGTCCGATCACCCTTGCGATCACCGAGGCGGCGCCCTGGTCCAGCGGAAACAGCCCGCTCGCAGCCGACTGGTTCGAGCTGACGAACTTCGGCACTTCGCCGGTCAGCCTCACCGGCTGGACGATGGATGACAACTCCAACTCGTTCGCTGTTTCCGTGCCGTTGAACGGCGTCGCGAGCATCAAACCGGGCGAATCGGTGATCTTCATCGAGACGGCCAGCTCGTCGGACCTCGCGGCCAAGGCGCAGTCGTTCATCGACCTCTGGTATGCTGGAACGGCGCCGGCGGGCCTCCAGATTGGCAGCTACTCGGGGTCCGGCGTTGGCCTCTCTACCGGTGGTGACGCCGTCAATGTCTTCGACAACGGGGGCGCGCTGCACGCGGCCATCTCCTTCGGCGCGTCTCCAAGCGGCACTTCGCTGCCCACGTTCGACAACTCGGCGGGGCTCGACAACGTCGTGGTCTCGAGCCTGAGCGTCGTCGGACAGTTTGGTGCCTTCGCGGCGCCCAGCGACGTCAAGGAAATCGGTTCTCCGGGCACCATCGGCTCGGGAGCGGCTCCGATCGTCGGCATCACCGCCGTCGACGCCCTGGCGTCGGAAGCGGGCAGCGATCCCGGCCTCTTCCGCTTCACTCGCAGCGGCAGCACTGCCTCGCCGCTGACGGTCCTCTACACGATCGGCGCGGGCGGAGGGGAGGCGACACCGGACGACTACACGCCTACGCTGACTGGCTCGCAGATCATTCCGGCGGGCGCTGCGTCGGTCGACCTGACGATCACCCCAGTGGACGACACAGTCGTCGAAGGCACGGAGCAGCTGACGCTCACGTTGTCCGACACGGGCAGCTACGACGTCGGCGCGGCAGCCAGCGCGACCGTGACCATCCAGGACAACGACGCCGCCAACCTGGCGCCGACCGCCGTCACGCTGCAGAACACGGTGCCGTCGATCTCCGAGGCGGCCAACGTATCGAGCCACGTGCGTCTGGCGGACATCTCCGTGACGGACGACGGCCAGGGCACGAACAACCTGAGCGTGAGCGGGACCGACGCCGCGTCCTTCGAGATTGTCGGTAGCTCGCTCTACCTCAGGGCTGGCACTTCGCTCAGTCACGCATCGAAGCCCACGTTGAGCGTCACCGTCGCGGTCGACGACCCAACCGTCGGCGCCACGCCCGACGCCACCATCGCCTTCAGCCTCACCGTTACGGCGGCCGTGGCCCCCGGCACCATCGTGATCTCCGAGGTCGCCCCGTGGTCCAGCGCCAGCAGCCCACTCGCGGCCGACTGGTTCGAGGTGACGAACACGGGCAGCACCGCCGTCGACATCACGGGCTGGAAGGTGGACGACAACTCGCACTCCATCGCCAACGCGATTGCCCTCAACGGCATCACCTCCATCGCCCCCGGTGAAGCGGTCATCTTCATCGAGACCGCGAATCTGCCAACCGCGGCCGCAGCGTTCCGTGACCTCTGGTTCGGGTCGAACCCGCAGCGCGTGACGCAGATCGGAAGCTACTCCGGCTCCGGCGTGGGCTTGAGCAGCAGCGGCGACGAGGTCACCCTCTTCGACGGCTCCGGCAACATGGTGGCGGGCGTGGGCTTCGGCACCTCGCCCACCGGAACGTTCGCGACCTTCGACAACCACACTGGCGTCAGCGGCACCACGCTTCCGTTGACGGTCATCTCGACGCTCAGCGCAGTCGGCGTCAACGGCGCCTTCGTCGCCGCCGGGGATGCGAACGAGGTGGGGTCGCCGGGCATCGGCAACGTCGGCAAGCTGATCGTCACTGAAGTCGCGCCCTGGGCCAGCAGCAACAGCCCATACGCCGCGGATTGGTTCGAAGTCACGAACGTCGGCGGCGCAGCCGTCGACATGAGCGGCTGGAGAATGGATGACAACTCGAACAGCTTCTCACTCTCCGTCCCGATCGTCGGAGTTGGTAGCGTAGCGCCAGGTCAGTCGGTGATTCTCATCGAGGGCACCAGCACGACCGCGTCCAACTTCGTCGCGGCCTGGTTCGCTGGCGTCCCGCCCGCAGGCTTCGTGATCGGCAGCTACACCGGTTCGGGCGTGGGCCTCAGCTCCAGCGGCGACGCGGTCAACCTGTTCAATTCGTCAGGCGTGTCTATCAACGGTGTGCAGTTCGGTGCCGCAACCACCGGCTACACATTCGACAACACGGCTGGTCTCGCCACCGTCACGACGTTGAGCGTCGCGGGGACCAACGGCGCGTTCCTATCTCCAGACAACATCGAGGTCGGCTCCCCGGGCACGACCCACTAGCAGCAGGCCGTGGTGCAGTGGCTCCGTCGCTCAGACGGAGCCGTGAGCCTCCCCGATGTGCTCGATAGCGCGAACGACTTCACGCTCGGAAGTCTCGGCCGCGTTCGCGCTGCGTTCCAGGTACCAGAGGAACGCAGCGCTCTCAGCGGGCGAAGATGCGCTCGCGGGCTTCGGGCCAGGCGACGGGCTGCACCTCGCCGCGTTCGATTGCGGCGAGCCTGCGCTTGGCCTCGTCGATCCATGCCCGCTCGACCTGGTCGGCCGGCTCGCCCACGCTGTCGAGCAGGCGGAGCGCCAGCTCGGTGCGGTCCTGGTCGGGTAGGCGCACGGCTTCTTCGAGCAATCGGAGCGGTGTTCTGATCTTCCGGTCACGCCGCGAGGGTTACGCGAAACGCGCCGTCCGGGCGCTTTTTGATCCATAGATACGGGAGCGAGATCGGGTACTTACGCTTCATCAGCTCGACCACGCGGCCCATATCCGCGGAGTCGGTCACTTGCACGGCGGTACCTTCGAAGGTCTCGTCTTTGATCTGCAGTGAAACGCGGCCACTCGCCAGTACGTTGCGGACCCATTGTCGCTTCATGTTCATGGTCTGCAGGTTGATATGATCGCCGTCGACCGTGAACCAAATCGTGACCCGGTAGGGCTTGCCGCTCTTGCGACCGTAATGAGTAAGCGTGACCGTCCCGGCACGCGCGATGCGCGCCAGGCGCGCGGTGATGTCGACCTTGGGATCTGGAGACGGCATGCGCGCACGATACACGCGGTGCGCACGTGGCGAAAGCGCGGCAAGGGGCCTGGTTTGGCCTGCTGTCTTATTCTGGAGCGTACGCATAAAGCACGTGACCGATGGCCGCTCCGGCTTGCAGCGCGTTCAAGTGGTCGTGCGCAACCTGCAGGATCTTTGCTTGCAAGCAGACGACGAGCGTCATCCGATTGCAGTCCACCGCGTGATGGAGGCGGCGATCGAGACCGCGTGGCACACGCCCCTGTCGCGTCCGCAGCTGACACGAGACTATTCGCCGATCCCCGATGTTTGGGGCAACGAAACCCGGCTCACCCAAGTCATCATTCACTTACTCATCCACGCGGCGCGCACGGACCTAGCTGCCAACTCGCTACAGGAGGTGCATCTCGCGACGCGCAGCGAGCACGGGTACGTGGTCATCGAGATCGCAGGCTCCGCCCCCAGCGTCGCATCGGACGCGCTTACCCGCGTGTTCGAAGCGGCGCCGGAGCTCGGCGGTACAGGGGGAATAGGTCTCGGGTTGCCACTGTGTCGCGAGATCATCGAAGCGCACCAGGGCCAGCTCGAGGTTCACATACGACCGGACTCTGGCTTCGGCGCTCCTCCTTGATCGCGGCGCCCGGTCCTTCGCAATCCACCGTTCCCGAATCACGCTCGGTCATTTAGCTCCGATCTGCGAGCCAGAGAACCTTGAGCGGGCCCTTCTTGATGTTCGATTGGCACCAGGCGGGCGAGCCCAAACGGACGGCGATCTCCTTCGGCGAAAGCACGTGATCCACGTGGTCGATCTCGATCGCGTTGATGGGCATGGACGGTGAGGACGCCGTGTTGGGAGTCTGCGCAATGGTCGTGCCGCCTTGCTCTTTCAAGACTTTTAGTCCTTCAGCCCCATCCGAACCCTCTCCGGAGAGCACGACCCCGATGGAATCACGAGCTTGGTCGGCCGCAAGGCTGAACAGAAAGTGATCGATCGCATTGTTCCGTGGTTCGTTCGGGCGCTGCACCAGATGCAGGTCGTCGTCTTGAATCTCCATGAACTTGTCCGGGGGGAGGATGTAGATGCGATTGGCGAGAATCTTCTGGTTCGTCGTGACCTGCACGACCGGCATCGTGGTCTTTCGCGCGAGGATCTCGGGCAACAAGCTCTTCGAGCCGCGAAGAATGTGCGAAAGCAGGACGAACGCCATCCCCGTGTCGACTGGCAGATTCTCGATCAGCTCCTGGAATGCAGCGAGCCCGCCCGCGGAGGCACCAATCGCGACGACGCAGGGATAACTCGACTCAGGCATGCCGCTGGTTTTGATACAAAGTCGGGCTGCTGGCAATGACCTCTAGATGACCGAGCATGATTCAGGAACGGCGCCTCGCTCGTTCCGAGCGCACCACGAGCTTCATGCCCTACGGTGACCGCGATGCGCACAACCACTTCGTGCCGACGGTGAGTCCTGTTGCGCCCGGCGGGTAAGCGACGAGAAGTGCACCAAGCCCTCCGACTGCTGCAGCGGCAAGGGCCTGAGCTGCATCGCTGGGTTCTGCGGTGTCCTCGTTCAGCGAGGCTCGCAAAGCAGTTGTTCTGAGCCATTTCGCGGCGCTGGCGGTACCCCCCTGCGCAGCGATTCACGGCACTGCCGCCGCGTGTGCGATAAATACACACATTGGCGTCACGACCCGCCAACGTTCGGGTGACGCCAGCCGAGTCTAGGACTAGAGTGTGACGAGCATGGGGAACGCAACGAGGCTCTCGCGCGCGGCGCGACTGGTATGGCTGTGCGCTCGTGTCTGCGGCGTGGCCGCCGCCGTCGGCTGCAGCGACAAGACGATCAACTGGTTTGGCGGTGGCGCAGGTCTGGGCGCGGGGGCTGATGCCGCGGCCGACGGCGAGGACGCCGGCCCGGGGGCCCTGGTCGTGCCGCCAGCTGGACCGCTGCGCGACGCCGGCACCGGGGTCGCACAGCAGATCATCCTGGCCAAGATGCGCTTGGAGCCGGCGAACGCCATCCTCGACGTGCAGCTGGGACGGACCGGCAAGCAAACGTACAAGGTATTTGGCTTGCTGAAGGGCGAGACCAAGGAGCGCGACATCACCAAGCGCACCGTGTTCTACGTGCCGGACAACTGGCAGGTCGGTGGCTTCGCCAAGGCGGGCCCCGTGTTCGCGACCAACGCCAAAGACCCGCGCGGTGGTGTGCTGACGGTGCAAGCCACCGCGGCCAACTCCGACGGCACATTGATCAAGGCCACCACCTCGCTGACCGTGCGTTACTGGGCCACGCCCAAGGATCCGCGCGCCGACGGGACCACCACCTACGACGTGCCGGCGAACCCCAAGACCTTGTTCGCGGGCCCGGTCGATGCCACGCGCAGCCCCACGCTGGTCTACCCGAACGATGGCGTGCTCTTGCCGCCGAACCTGCGTCGCTTGAGCGTGCACTGGTTGCCAGGTTCCGGCAGCAACACGCTGTACGAGGTGCTGTTCCGTTCACCGACCGAGGAGCTCACCTATTACGTGCGCTGCGGCACCGTCGTGAACGGCGGCTGCATGTTCGAGCTCGATGCGGCCGGGTACAAGATTCTCGCCGACAGCAATCGCGGCGGTCCGCCCGTGAAGCTGCGCATCCGTGGCACCGACGACGCCGGTGCGGCGGTTGGCGCGTCGGCTGCGTTCAATATCTCGTTCGCGCAGACCGACGTGCGCGGCGGTCTGTACTACTGGACCACCACGGGCAACACCGCGATCATGCGCTTCGACTTCGGCGATGCCACCGGTCTGCCGACCGTGTTCTTGCAGCCGAACATGAACGGTGTGCCCGGACCGTGCGTGGGCTGCCACGCGATTTCGCGCGACGGTACCAAGGTCGTGGCGTCGCTCGGTGGGCAAAACGACGGGCGCCTGGTCTACGTCACCGACCTGATGGCCAATCCGCTTGCGCCCATCAAGACGAGCGACAGCGCCAACGCCATCCAGTTTGCATCGTTCAACCCGAAGGGCGACCGCTTCGCAGCCGTGTACGGCGACGCCGGCAACGGCGGCGCGTACGGCAACGGGGCCGACCGGAACATGCTGTGGATGCACGACGGCACCACGGGCGATCAGATTGCGGCAGAGAGCACGCTGCTCAGCTTCGAGCCCGACCACCCCGACTGGGCGCCCAACGGCAAGATGATCGCCGTCAGCCACGTCGGCCAGCACCAGACCTCTCAGCGGCCGTTCAACTGCGGCATCGACGTGCTCACGCAAGCCCCTAGCAAGGCCTGGAGCGTCGTCGACACGATCGTACCGATCGCCGCCGGCTTGAATCGCTACAACCCGAGCTTCGTGCCCGACTCGTCGCTGTTCGTGTACAGCGAGTCCACCTGCCCGGGCGGAAACATCACCGACAGCAAGTGTGATGGCGATGCCGACGCCTCGGCCAAGACCTGGGCGGTGGAGCCGATGGCGGCCGCCAAGCCGGTCTTGCTCGCGAATGCCGCCAAGGGCGGCGTCGAGGACAATGGCGCCAGCGATCTCACCGACACCTTCCCGCGCTCGTCACCGTTCGTCAGCAAGCATCAGGGCAACGACATCTACTGGATCACGATCTCGTCCAGGCGCCGCACCGGCCTGCTGAATCTGCCCGCCAGTCAGCTGCCCGCCAGTCAGCTGCTGTGGATGTTCGCCATCGACCCAGCCAAGCTGCGGGCCGGCAAGGACGGTAGCTACCCGGCGTTCTATCTGCCGTTCCAGGATCTCAACACCTCGAACCACATCGGGCAGTGGACCGAGCAGATCGTCAGCGACACGCCGCCCCCGCCACCGCCGAAGGATCCACCCCCGCCCCCGCCCCCGCCTCCGCCTCCGCCGCCCACCAAGCTCGGCTGAGACCTCGGGTTGGCACCGGTCTCCGTCGCCGGTCGGCGCGCACCAGACTCAGCCGTCGCCAGCGGCGCCGGGTGCATCGCGCTGGCGCGCGAAGCGCTGCACTAGGGCTCGCACACTCTCGGGGTCGAAGGGCTTCTCGATGCACTGATTGGTCACGCGATCGAGGAAGGCGTTCGCGATGGGCGTGAACGCCCCGCCGGTGGCGAACACGACCCTGCCAGTGAGCGCTGGCGCGTGGCGCACGAGCTCATCGTAGAACTCCATGCCGGACATTTCCGGCATCATGAGATCGGAGATGATCACGTCGAACGCCTTGCCTGCTCTGATCAGCTCGAGCGCCAGCCGAGCGGAGGTCACCGCGGTCACGTCGTGGTCGTGCAGCATGCGACGCAGGACGGTGCCGATGCGGGGCTCGTCGTCCACGACCAACACGGAGGCGCGCACGATGGCCCGGCGCTCCGACTGCGCAGGCGCCGGCGCGCTGGGCTGGGGCGCCGCTGCTGCGGGTAGCACGACGCGGAACGTCGTCCCGCGGCCCTGCTCGCTCGTCACGCTGAGCTCTCCGCCCAGGCCCGTCACGATGTTGTGGCTGATGGAGAGCCCGAGGCCGGTACCGATGCCCACGGGCTTGGTCGTGAAGAACGGGTCGAACACACGGCCGAGCAAGCTCGCGGGGATGCCCTTGCCAGTGTCACGCACCTCGATCACGGCTCGGCCGGCGGCGTCGGTCGAGGTCACGATGCGGATCTCGTTCGCGGCGATGTCGCCTTCGGCAACGGCCTGCGCGGCGTTGATCAGCAGGTTGATGAACACCTGACCGAGGCGCGCGTCGTCCGCCTCGACCAGCGGGATCTTGCCGTAGTCCTTCACGAGGCGCGCGCGGTGGCGGATCTCGTTGAAGGTCATGTTGATCGACAGCTCCAGCAAAGGGCGCACGTCGATCACGGCGCGTCGCTCTTCTTCGGCACGGGAGAACGTCTTGAGCCCGCGCACGATCTTGCGAATCCGTTCGGCTCCTGCCAGGGCTTCGACCGCCATCTCGCGCGCTTCCTCGATCTCCGCCGCGGACGGCTGCGCGCCGAAGGACTGAAGCCCCGCGATCAGCACGTTCAGATTGGCCATCACGTACGCGAGCGGGTTGTTGATCTCGTGCGCCACGCCGGCAGCCAGGGTGCCCACCGAGGCCATGCGATCGGCGAACACCAGCTGCCGTTGCAGCTTCTCGTGGGTTGCCTCGGCTTCGCTCAGGCGTTGCGCGGCCAGCTTCTGTTCGGTGATGTCGCGCGCGGCGGCGTAGACCAACTTGCGATCGGTGTGCGCCACGGAACGCCACTCGAACCAGCGGTACGTGCCGTCCTTGCAACGATAGCGGTTCACGAGCGGCCCCAGCTCCGATCCCACGTGCAAGCGCTTGCGCCCAGTGAGTGTCTCGGCGTGGTCGTCAGGATGCAGAAAGTGCTCCGAGGGCTGCGACATGAGCTCTTCGGCGGTCCAGCCCAGCGTCCTGGTCCACGAGACGTTCAGGCGCTTGAAGTAGCCGTCGAAGCCGACGACGCAGAGGTTGTCGAGCGACATGTCGAAGAAGTCGTTGATGCCGAACGACTCCTCGCGCGCGTGGTAATCGTCGACGTCGAAGCAGTTGCCGACGTAGCCACGAAACACGCCGGCGTCGTCGGTGTACGGCACGCCACGGTCGATCACGCGCCGGTACACGCCGTCATGGCGGCGCAGGCGGTATTCCAGCTCGAAGGGCCGGCGCCGCTCGACGCTCTCGCGCAGCCTGGCGAGGCAGGCGGTGGCGTCGTCCGGATGCACGCCGGTGAGCCAGCCGTCTCCGGTTTCTTGGTCGAGCGACCGGCCAGTGAAGGCGAGCCACGTTGCGTTGAAGTAGTCGTGCCGCGCGTCGGGCCCGGCGCTCCAGACCAATGCAGGAGCACGCTCCACCAAGACTCGGTACTGCTCGATGTCTGCAGAGGCCATGCCGGGCCAAGAATCTTAGCAGAACTCGCGAGCGCGCGTGCTGCGCGCGACGCTGCTGCGCAATAGCCTAAACCGCTATTCAGACTGCGTCCGCGCAGGGTATTGAGATCGGCTCTCAGACGGGCCCGGCACGGTCGTTGCAACACACTCTCGCGCACGCAGCGCACCGTGCCAAGCCGTGCCACTGAGGTCCGCCCTTGCTGGCAAAGAAAGCAAGAATTGTCATGTGCTTCGACCGACTACTCGTCATCGTCATCGTGCTCGCGGCCTGTGACTCGGCGGGCACGAAGCCCTCGGACGCCGGGGCTGCTGATGCCGCGCGCCAGTGCTCGGCGTTGATTGCCGACTACCACCGCTATGTCACTGAACACCAAACCTGCAGCAAGGACGAAGACTGCACGGCCGGTTACGGCTGCGACTGCAACTTCGGTTGGGCCGCGGTCAACATTAGGTCGGGCGCCGAGGCAGAGGCCCAGCGAGCCGACATCGTTCGACGCTGCGGATGTCCAGGCGCGGTCGATGGGCCGATCTACGCTGCGGCCTGCGTCTCCGGTCGCTGCACGCTCGGTCCGGGAGGTGGCTACTGCGGCTTCGCAGTGAACAACGACACGAGTTGTTACGAAGGCGTCGTGAAGCGCGCGCCCGATGATCAGTGTTGGGCTCCCGGACAGCAGCACGACTGCAGCGGCGGCGTGAGCCCGACGCCCACCACGTTCTGTTCTGCGGATGGCACCAAGTGCTGTCGGCGCCCCAATGCTTGCGGCCCCTGCGGCTGGATCGACTGCTCGCAGCAGCCCTGCACTGACGACGGTGGCTGTGCTGAGTTGCCGCCGAGCTGCCCGAATTCCCAGGCTGATCTGCAAGCACGCATCGGCACCCGCGCGCCCGAGTGTGATGCGATCTTGCCTGTCAGCTGCACGGGTGGCTAGCGAGCGTGGGAACTGGTTGCACTGGCACATATCCCGTGGGGTTGTTGCCGGTACGGTCCGCGTTTCTGGAACGGCACAGCGGAGCAGTGCTGACAGACCATGTGTTCGGATTCGGGAGGCATCCGGAGCTCTGGTCAGCGCCAAGGGCGGATACAGCTCGGATTTCCCTGGGGCTGTGAGTCGCTCACGGCTTCTTCCCAGGACCGCCCGCGGAAGCTCCCTGCGAAACCGGGCACGTGAACGCGCCCGTAATCTCGCTCGGCGCCACCGCCTGATCGTGGTTGGCGTCGATGAACAAGACGTCGTCGTTGCAGGCCTTGGTCTTCGCGTGGATCATCGGTGCGCTCGCGAACTTGTTCGACACGAGCACGGCGTTGTTGGCCTCCACGGTGGTCTTACCCCAGACCTCGCACAGCGCGACGTTCACGTTCTCGCCGGTGATCGTCAAGTCGCCCTCGATCACGCAGTCGATCAGCGTGCCGTTGTTCTTGCTGATCGTGGCGTTGCCCTGGATGCGCACGCCGCGCACGATCGAGTTGTTCTTGGCGATGTTCAGGTTGCCACCGATCACGGAGCTGCCCGGACCTGCGCCGTAGACGGTGACGTTGTTGCCGTCGATGGTCAGGTCGCCTAGGACGTCGACGCCGTCGTTCTTGTCGTCGAGCACGAGCACCGCGTCGTTGCCGACGTTCTTGATCGGCCCTTCCGCGTCCACGACCGACACGCCGCTCGTCGGATAGCAAGCGATGTAGAGCACCGTGCCGTCCTTGTCGACGAGCACGTCGCTCGTGCCGTTCTCGCCGCATTGGTCCTGCGGCTTCGCGCACACGTTGTTCAAGGTGATGCAGCTGCTGCCCGTGGGTGTGCCCACGAGGATGCCGCCGCCAGCTGCCGCTGTCACGCCGGCGTCGGCGTTGAAGAACGAGTCGCCGCCGATCACGGTGGTTTGACCGGGGGTGTAGGGCAGGTTGCCGGCCGTGGGCGCGTTGTTGCTGCTGCTGCAGGCGCACAGCGCGAGCGCGAGCACGGCGGTGTGGAGTTTGGTCTTCATATTGATCAAATGGTCCCAATCAGATCGGTGGCAAGAGTAAGCAGCAACCGAACGAGCAGTAGTAGCCGCCTTGGCAGCTGACACTGCCCGAGCAAAGTTGCTCACCGTTGTCGCACGTGTACGGCAGACCGGGAGCGCCGCTGCCCGCGGCACCGCCAGTCGAGCCGGCCGCTCCGCCGCTGGTGCCGGCGCCGCCGCTGGTGCCTGCCCCGCCGCCAGCGCTGCCGCAGCTTGCAGGTAGATCCGCCGCCGTCTTGCCGGGGCAGAGCTCGCACGTGCCGCATGTGTTTTGGCATTGCGTCGACGGTGTGCACGCCTGGCACTTGTCGAGATGCGCGGCATCACAGCTCGCGGAGAGCACGACGTTCACCGTCTTGCCATCGCTACCGCGGATACCGCAGCAACCAAAACAGTCGCAGCCGTTCGGCGTGCGCGGCTTGCAGAAATTGATGCAGTTTTGCGAGAGCACGCAGCTCTTGTCGGTCGCGGCCAGCTCGCCCGTCAGACACTTGGTCGAGTAGCGACAGCCGTCGTCGCCGGCGCCGGAGTTGCCATCGAAGAAGCAGTCCTGCCACTTCGGATCTCGGTTGTCGCCGGGAATGCCTGTGGCGAACGAGCTCTCGTCGTTGTCGTTCGGTCCCGTGCACTCCGGATCGAAGCCGTCGATGAGACCATCGCCGTCGTTGTCGATGCCGTCCGAACACGCGCACGCACCACCGCAGAGTTGCTTGGCGAGCGCCGTCGCTCCTGCCGAGCTGGCGCCGCCCGTGCCGCCGTTAGCGGCGCTGGCGCCGGAGCTGCCATTCTGGCCGCTTTGACCGACGCTTGCACCGCCGCCGTTCGCGCCGCCAACGCCACCGTCCGGAAGGAGCGAGCCCCCGGTTGGCGTCTTTCCTGCACATGCCACCGCCATAGCCAGACATGTGATGCCTACTGCGCCCAGAACCGCTCTGCGAAGTCCCATGGACTGATCGTGGCCCGAGGCCTGCGCTCGGTTGAAAGAAACACCATCGGGCTCGCAGCGGGCTCAAGGGCCGCAAAAGCGCAGCGCGATGTGAGCGAGTGGGCGTAACGCACCGAGATCGACCAGCTCGCGTCCGTTCACGAGAAAGCGCTGCCGAACCAAGCGCGTCTGCAGATCGAAACCCAGCGCGAGCGAGAAGCCCGCGTGCATCGGCACGTCCGCTTGGACTCCCAGCAGCCACGACGCGTGCTGCGCGTGCGTGCTTGCGCTGACGCCCGCCGGCGTGCTGCCAGTCGCCGAGATCGACGAGTACAGAACGCCGCTCTGCAGCTCGAGCCACAGCCAGTCGAGGCGTCGTCCGAGCGTGATCAGCAGCTCGGGTGACAGCTCGGAGAAACGCACCTGGCCGGCGGCCCGCGTGACCTGGAGGCTCGGGAAGATCATCATCCCAAGCGTTGCCGAAGCGCGAAAGGCGGCACCGCCGAGGCCCGCGCCTGCTGCGAGCTGTGTGCCCCACTGCCCGAGAGCCGTGCCTGCCTGCGTGCCGACCAGCGCACCGGCACGCAGGTCGGCGAATGGCGCCAGAGCGCGTGCGTTCGTCTGCGTCGCCGAGCTTGCGCGCGCGTTCGGATCGCCCGGCTCGATCGCGAGCATGCTGCTCGAAAGCGCGGCTTTTTGGCTCGCGACGAGCTCGCTCACGACTTCGTGCACTTTGATGGCGAGCGTGCGATCCATGTCGGGGCCTTCGCCGCCCGGCACGCGCACGACCTCGAGCAGCGCGCGGCCTTCGCGCTGACCCACCGCGTACAGCACGGCTTCTTGCGAGCCGTCCTTTGCCACGACCGGCGAGTCGCTCCACACCACGAGCAGCACGTGTTCCTGCGCAGCGATCGTCTCGGCCGTGTGAATGCGCGCGGCTACGCTGGCAGCGACCTGTTCCGCGCTCTGCACGCGCGCGTTGACTTGTGCGACGTCCGCGAGCTGAATGCGCAGCGACGCGAGCAGGCCCGGCCGCGGCTGCGCACCGTCGTCGAGCAGCAGAACCTGCGCGCTGGGCTGCTGCGCGCGCGCGGGCGCGGCTGCGCACACGAGCGCCAGCACACCGACAGCCGAAAGCCCGACCCGGCCCGCATTTGCTTTCAACCAGGAACCCACTCGGCACACAATTCCGGGTGATGGGCACGCTCGTCAACCTGAGACCGCCTCCGGATCCCGCCGAGCTGGATCTGATCGAGGCATGTCGGCGTGGCGAGCGGCAAGCGCTGGAGACTGTTTTCACCACCCACGCGCCCTACGTGGAGCGGCTGCTGGCGCGCGTGGTGGGCCCCTCGCTCGAGGTCGAGGACCTGCTGCAGACCACGTTCGTCGCCGCGATCGGCGCGTTTCCGCGCTTTCGCGGCGAAGCGCATGTGCGCACCTGGCTTGCGCGCATCGCCGTGCGCATCGCGCAGGAGCGGCTGCGCAGCGCGTCGCATCGCCTGCGCGTGGACGTGCCGATGCTGGAGGAGCGAGCCGACGCCGACGAGCGCTCGCGCCACGTCGAGCACGATCTCGACGCGGCTCGCCGCGTGGAGCGCGTGTACGTGCACTTGAATGCGATCGGCGTGAAGAAGCGCGTCGCGTTCATCTTGCACGTGTTCGAAGGTCATCCGATCGAAGAGGTCGCCGCGCTCGCGGGCGCGAGCGTGACCGCCACCAAGTCCCGTGTATTTTGGGCGCGTCGCGAGCTGCTAAAGCGCGCGTCGCGCGACCCGCTGCTCGCCGAGTGGGCCAGGAAGGCTACGCCATGATCGACCTTGCATGCCTGCGCGCGGAACGTCTGCTGGAACGTCGAGCTTCGGGGCTCGGCGCCGCCGATGCGCTGATTCTGGAAGAGCATCTCGCGAGCTGCGAGCGCTGCAACGAACAAGCGCGCATGCTGTCCGCGCTGCGCAGCGTCGTGAACGGCCAGAACGTGACGCTGTCTGCGCCCGTGCGCCAGCGCGCGATTGCCGGCGCCTGGGCAGGAGCGCAGGCACAGCGGGCTACGGTGCCGCGCGTGCGCAGCTGGCAGCTGCAGGCGGGGTTCGCGCTCGTGGCCGCTGCGCTGCTGGGCTTCTTCGCGCGCGGAGCTTTCTTGGCCGGGACTCATCCGGCGTTGCGCCCGAGCGCGGCGGTCGCGAGTGTCCCTCGCGTTGCACCTCCCACCCTCGCCGCTGTGCCCGACGGTGCGAGCTTGCACGCGACGAGCGCGACCGGTCCGGTCACGTTCGCGCTCGCGCACGCCAAGGTCACGCTGCGTCCTTCATCGAGCGCGCGTTGGAACGCGAGCCAGCACGAGGTCGTGCTCAGCTCGGGTAGCGTGCTGGTCGATGTCGACCCCGGACCGAAGCAGCCGTTCTCGGTCACGACTCCAAGCTTTCGCGTGCTCGTGCTCGGCACGCGCTTTTCGGTGTCGCTCGACGGCGTCAGCGTCGAGCGAGGCCGCGTGCGCGTGGTTGCCAGCGACGCTCGCGAGCTGCGCGTGCTCGGGGCGGGCGAGAGCTTCGTTGCAGCTGACGCTGAAGGCTCGAGCCACGATGGGCTGGAGGCGCCTACGCCGAGCGCACGCAGCGAAGCGCCGCATCGGGCTCGCGTCGATGCGGCGGCCTTGCTTTCCGAAGCGCGGACCCAGCTGGCGGCTCGCAAGCTCGTGTTGGCGCGGCGCGCGATCGGCGCCGCGCTCGCCAGCGAGCTCTTGCCGAGCGAGCAGGCCGAAGCCCTGACGCTGCGCGCCGAGTGCGCGCTGGCTGCGGGTGACAGCGAAGGCGGCGTGCAGGCGTACCTGCGCGTGGCCCGGTCGTTCGTGTCGCTGCCGGCGGGCGAGAACGCGCTGTTCTCCGCGGCGCGCCTGGACATGGACCGCGGTCACACCGAGGAGGGGGCGCGCCTGTTGCGGAGCTATTTGGCCCGCTACCCGCAGGGCCGCTTTGTGAAAGAAGCGCAGCTGCGCTTGCACACCCTGGGTGCTGCGCCTCATCCTGCGGCGCAATGAAGGCTCGGGTACGGCTCGCGCTCGCGCTGATCAGTGTCGCGTTCTTGCTGGCGTGTCACGATGTGAACACCAACCTGGTGAGCGATCCTGCGCAATCGCGGCCAGACGCCGGTCGCGATGCCGCCATCAGCGGCAAGCCCGATGCTGGCAAACCCACTCGCGATGCCGGGACGGGGCTCGCCGTCATGTGTGGCGGTCACGTGTGCGCGTGCAGCAACGGTGCGGACGACGACGGCGATGGCCTGATCGACGGTCTCGACCCCGAGTGTACCGGTCCAAGCGACGACGACGAGCACTCGTTCGCGACGGGCGCACCGGTCAGCGCGGCCGCGTGTCGCGACTGCTTCTGGGATAACAACGCGGGCAGCGGCGACGACGGCTGCCGTTACCCCAAAGAGTGCCTCGCAGGGACGGCGCCTTCGGGCAAAGGTAACTGCGGAAGCTGTGACGTGAGCAGCGCCTGTGTCTCGTCGTGTTTGCCGCGCACCCCAAACGGCTGTGACTGCTTCGGTTGCTGTCAGGTCACGCAGGCGGACGGCAGCGTGGTGCACGTGGAGCTTGGCGACGCCTGCGCGCTCGACAAGCTCGCGGACGAAAAAGCCTGTCCTCGCTGCGTGCAGAGCACTACCTGTCTCAATCCGTGTGGCCGCTGCGAGCTCTGTCCAGGGCGTAGGCCGGACCAGCTGCCGAAGGACTGCGCGGCGAGCGCGGCCGCCGGCGCGCCGAGCTACCAGTGCGAGGGAGGCTCCACGGTGTGCGCCGCGTCGTCGGAGTGCAGCGCCGCGACGCCGTACTGTCAGCTGGGCTGCTGCCTACCGTTCGTGCCTTGATGGCGCCAAGAGAACTTGTCTCCGGCGATGAAGTGTTGCTGAGCGACGGCCTGCTGGGCGCGGGCTTCCAGTCGTAGAGCTTCATCGCGGCCTCCGGGTCGCACGATTCTAGCCCGGTTCCCGGCAAACCGGCAGCCCAGGCCGGCTCCGGGATGACCGATTGGCCACCTCCCGTGGGGTGCAACGAACCGCTAGGCTGCGAAGTCGAGGTGGTCCGGTGAACGTGCAGCTGCTCATCGACTCGATCGTCCGGCAAGTCACGGTGCTCATCGCTCAGCTCGCGACCTCCGGCGGCGTGCGGGCGCCCGTGGCCCACATCGCCGATCAGGTGTTCATGGAGCTGTCGAACGAGCTGGCGGCGCAAGGCGTGAGCCGCAAGGTGAGCGCCGACATGTTCGGCATGGCGCTACGGGCCTACATCCGTAAGCTGCAACGCTTGCGCGAGAGCGAGAGTCAACCGGGCGCGACGCTGTGGCAGGCCGTGCTCGGCCGGCTGGGGCAGGCGCAGCCGGTGAGCCGTGGCGAGGTACTGGCGACCTTCGCGCGCGACGACGAGGCGCAGGTGCGGGCCGTGCTGCACGACCTGTGCGAGAGTGGCCTCGTGTTCGCGACCGGCGGCAGCGGCGAGACCATGTATCGCGCTGCGACCGAGTCCGAGCTTTCGCACATGCGCCAACATTCTTCCGGCGAGGGCTTGGACGAGATGGTCTGGGCGCTCATCTACCGCGAGGGGCCTCTCGATGGCAGTGCCTTGCACAAACGCCTACGGCTCGACGAAGCCCAACTCGATGCCAGCCTGCAACGCTTGAGTGCCGACCAGCGCGTGCGCCAAGCCGGCCGGGGCCCGACGGCAGTGTACTCGTCGCACGACTTCACGGTACCGCTGCAAGCACGCAGCGGTTGGGAGGGCGCCGTGTTCGATCACTTCCAGGCCATGGTGCAGACCATCACGCAGCGCCTGCAAGGCAGTGCCAACGCCGCGAACGTCCAAGACGTGGTCGGCGGCAGCACCTATTCGTACGATGTCTGGCGAGAGCATCCGCTTGCAGCCGAGGTCTACGGTGCACTGAGCGAGTTCCGTCGCACCTTCGGTGCGCTCTTGCAACGCGTGCAGGCCTACAACGCGGAGCACGGCCGGCCAACGCAGTACGAGCAGGTCGTGCTGTACGGGGGTCAATGCATTTTGGAACGCTCACAAGGCGCTGAGCCCGGTAGCGACAAGGAGGACTCGGATGCGTGAGCTGAGGCTTGGTTGGGTCGGTTGGCTGATGCTGACGCTGATGGGTTGTTTCCAGGCGACACAGTTGCCGGTGAGCCAAGGCGGGGAGACGCACTTCCTGGCGACCTGCACCAGCAGCTGTGCAGACGGGTTCAGCTGCGTGTGTGGCGTGTGCACCAAGGCGTGCACGACCGTGAGCAGCTGCGCGAGCCTCGGCACCGACGCCACCTGCGTAGCTGCCGACGGCGTGGGAGACACGCGCGATTGCTCGATGCAAGCCACGCGCGGGTCGGCCGCGGTGTGCGACAAGCGTTGCGTGAGCGCCGACGATTGCGCGGGGTTGGGCAGCGCCACGGCTTGCCGCGGCGGACTGTGTCGCGAGCCGGTGGCTGCGTCCAGCCTGAGCGCGAGCGGCACTGCGGGTGACGCTGGCGCGGACGCCAGTGGCCCGCCCGGACCGATCGTGCTGATGTTACTCGACACCTCGGGCTCCCTTGAAAAGGTGCCCGCTTCAGTGTGCACTTGTCCGGCAACCGGCGACCCCGCTTGCGTGACTTGCTTGCCCGACTGTTCGCTCGACGACAGCACGCAGCACAACCTCGAGCTCAAGACGAACCGCTGGGCACACGTGGTGAGCGCGATGTCCGGCAGTTTCGTCAATTTCGGTTGTACGAGCCTCGAGCGCACGACGGCGAATGGGGCCACTTACGATGTGGGCTACAACCTTCCGTATCACAGGATCAACGCCGACGTGATCCAGCGCGAAGACGGCGTGCTGGACACCTACGCACCACGCATTCGCTTTGGCCTCGCAACCTTCGATGGAATGGAGACGTACTTCGGCTCCAATCCACTGATCCCCACGGCGAGCTTCGATCGGACGCTCAGCGACGCGGAGCAGGGCATGTTCTCGTACGCGGGGCAGGCGAGCAACGGCACGCCGCGGCGCAGGCCGGACGGCAGCCTCGTCGGCGACTTCTTCTATCCGAGGTGTACCGAGTCGTACCTGATGGACACCGGCATTCGCGCGGCCTCGGCGACCGATGGCGCGTTCACAGTAACGCGCACCTTGCAGGAGATGCACGCTCGTACGGCGAACATGAAGAAGATCGTCCGGAACATTCGCCCCTATGGCGGCACGCCCACCGCAGCCGCACTCGACGACCTGTACGTGGCATTCACCGAAGACAAGAACGCGTACGCAAACACCGCACGCGACAGCAAACGCTACGTCGTGCTCGTCACCGATGGCGTCCCAGATACCGACTATCGAGAGTACGGTTGCGCGTGCAAGACCGCCGCCGAGTGCATGGGGAGCGACCCTAAGCTCATGCACTGCCCTTACCCAACGGCGGCCGAGGCCGCGCTGCACTTGCGTTGTGGTTTCGGGAGCAGCGGTACGTGTGCTGGCCCCATTGACGGAGTCTACGTGGTCGGCCTGAGCATCACCGGCGCTGCAGACCGCGGTCAGCTGGACGCGATCGCAGCAGCGGGTGGCACTTCGCAAGCGCGCTACGTCGACGCGGCAGAGCTGCGCAGCACGCTGGGCGCCGTGCTCGATGATATCCTTGCCGTCTCGAGCTCACGCTAGCGTCGC
>JADGRE010000254.1 GCA_017881185.1 Pseudomonadota bacterium
AGCTTGGCATTGTCGGCATCGCGGACGCCCTTTTGAGCGCGTCCAGCCTTGTCGATGCCTTGCCACTGGAATACCGCCACGGCCTACTCCAGGTCGCCCGCTTGGGTCATGGCGAGCACTTCCTCGACGCTGGTGCGGCCGGCGAGCACTTGACGCGTGCCGTCGACGCGCAGCGTGATCATGCCGCGGTCGGCGGCGATGCGCGTGATGCTCTTGCTGTCGCTGTTGTTCAGGATCTCGCGGCGCACCGGCTCGTCGACCACGAGCAACTCGTAGATACCGACGCGGCCGCGGTAGCCCGTGCCCACGCACAGCTCGCAACCCTTGGGGCGAAAGAACGGGGGGCGCGGCGCCTTGTTTCCCGCAAGGTCGGCCTGGCTATAGACGCGCGTCGGCGCATCTTCGGCGCCGCCGGCATCGACCTGCGGGCTTCCGGCCTTGAGCATGCGCGGAGGCCCGTAGTTGTTCGGATCGAGCTCGAGCGAACGCAGATCTTGATCCGAGGGGATATACGCCTCGCGGCACTCGCGGCACAGCCGGCGCACCAGGCGCTGGGCGAGCACGGCCAGCAGCGACGACGAGATCAAGAACGGCTGCACGCCCATCTCGACCAAGCGCGCGATGGCACCGGCGGCGTCGTTGGTGTGCAGGGTGGAGAACACCAAGTGACCGGTGAGCGAGGCGTGGATCGCGATCTCCGCCGTTTCATGGTCACGAATTTCGCCGACCATGATGACGTCGGGATCCTGGCGCAAGAACGAGCGCAGCCCAGCCGCGAAGGTGAGCCCGATCTTCGGCTGCACCGGCATCTGCGAGATGCCCTTGAGCTCGTACTCGACCGGGTCTTCGACGGTCATGATGTTGAGCTCGGGCGAGTTGATCTTGTTCAGACACGCGTAGAGCGTGGTGGTCTTGCCGGAGCCTGTGGGGCCGGTGACGAGGATGATCCCGTTGGGCCGCGAGATGAGATCGTTCATGACCGAGAGCTTCTCTTGGTCGAAGCCGAGGCCCGGCAAGTCGAGCAAGGCCTGCTCCTTGTCGAGCAGACGCAGCACGATGCGCTCGCCGCGCTGCGTGGGGATGGTGGAGACGCGGACGTCGACCAGCTTGCCCTTGATCTTCTTGGTGATGCGACCGTCTTGCGGCAGCCGCTTCTCGGCGATGTTCAGGTTCGCTTCGATCTTCACGCGCGCCACGATCGACGACAGAAAGCCCTTGTGCGCGGTCTTCACGCGGTAGAGCGTGCCGTCGATGCGGTAACGCACGGTGACTTCGGTATCGCTGGGCTCGATGTGAATGTCCGAGGCGCGGTCGCGCACGGCTTCGTAGAAGAGGTTGTTGACCCAACGAATGACCGGCGCTTCGTCGGTCATGTCGATGAGGTCTTGCAGCTCCTCGACGTCGTCGCCGGCGTCGGATTCCGCGAGCGCGTTCTCGTTGCTGCGCTCGTACACGCGGTTGATGGCCGCTTCGATCACGTCGGCCGAGGCAGCTACCGCTTCGCAGCGCTTGCCGCACAGTGCGCGCAGGTCGTCGAGCGCTTCCAGATCGAGCGGGTTCGCGACCGCGACGCGCAGCACGTGGTCGGTCGAGGACAACGGCAAGAGCTTGTGCTGGCGTGCGAAGTTGATGGGGATCAGTGCCACGAGCTCAGCGGGAATCTCATCTACCTGGATCTTCGTGATCACGGGCATGCCCAGCTCGCGCGCCACGGCTTCCACATACGCAGTCTCTTCGATCACGTGCCCGGAGGTCAGCACGTCGCGCAGCTTCGCGCCACGCTCGACCACGACGGACATGGCCTGCTCGAGGCGCTCTGCGGTGAGCGCGCCTTGACGGACCAAGATCTCGCCGACGAAACGATCCTCCATCGCTTACTCCACCTGCGCCGGCGGCGGCGCGGGCGCCTCGGGTGCGGGTTGCGGTTCGGGCGCACCTTGCGGTGCAGCGCCGCCGCCTGGGGTGCCATCGCCGGCGCCACCACTGACCGTCACTTCTCCGGCGGGCGCCGTACCCACGGCCGCGCGCGGCTCGTGCTTGAGGTCAGGCTTCTTCGCCGCGTCGTCCATCACCTTGCGCTCGACGTCCATGGACGCGAACTCGAGCATCATCTCGCCAATCAGGCCGCGCGTGCGCGAGTAGTCGATGGGCGCTTCGTAGTCGTTGTCGTTGAACACGAAGTAGCGGTCGAGGAACTCCTGACGCTCGCGCATCTTGCGCTCGTAGATGGCGCGCAGGTCGTCCGGCGAGCGGATGATGTACGGCGTGAGGAACAGGATCAGGTTGCGCTTCTCTTTGCGCTTGTCGTTGGTGCGGAAGAGCATGCCCAAGAGCGGGATGTCGCCGAGGATCGGGATCTTCGACTGTCCGGTGGTGACCTGATCACGCATCAAACCGCCGATGACCACTGTCTGTTGGTCGCGCACCACGACCTGCGTCTTGGCCTTGGTGCGCGAGATCGAACGCACACCCACGTTGCCGGTGTCGCTCGGAGCGCCGGCTGCAGAAATTTCTTCCGAGATCTCGAGACGGATCTCGCTCGCATCGTTGAGATGCGGCGTGATCTGCACCGTGGTGCCCACGTCCTGACGCGGGATGGCGCCGCCGAAGCCGCCACCGAGACCGCCTAGCGCGCCGAGGCCACCCGCTGCGCCAGCTGCACCACCGAGGCCGCCCAATGCTCCCAAGCCGCCGAGTGCACCGCCGATGGCCGAGGTCTGCAGCGGCACGTTCTCACCGACGGAGATCTCGGCCTGCACGTTGTCAGTCGCGATCAAGTGCGGAGTCGACAACACGTTGGCATCGCCCGAAGAGGCGATCGCGTGCAGCGCCACGCCGAAGCCGGGGATCGACAGACCGGTCTGGGTGTTGGTCACCTGCGGGCCTTGCATGCCGACTGCCAAGCCGGTGAGGAAGTCCGCGTTGCCCGCGCTCAGCAAGCCCTGCGCGGTGCGTTGCGCGTTGAAGCCCACGACCGAAAGCGAGTTGGCTTCCGGGAAGTCGGGCACGCCGGAGTGGTAGCCAAGGCCCAGGTTGCTCGAACGGTTGACTGTGAGCTCCATGATGACCGCTTCGATGAACACCTGGCGGCGCGTGGCATCGAGCATCTCGATCACGCCACGCAGCGCCGCGTAGTCGTGCGACGACGAGGTGATCACGAGCGAGTTGCTGGCCTTGTGTGCGGTGATCGCGATCTTGCCCTCGAACGCGCTCGACTGCGAATCGCTGCCGCCGCCGGCTGCGCCGCCCTGATGCGGGGTGCCGCCCTTGCTCACCAGATTCGTAAGCGTGGTGGAGATTTCCTCTGCATCGCTGTGTTGCAGGTGGTGAACGTGGATCCTGCCTTCGCCCTCCATCGCGATGTCGAGGTACTTGAGCATCTCGAGGATGCGCAGGTATGCGCTCTCGGTCGACACGATGATCAGCGAGTTGGTGCGTTCGTCCGCGATGATCTTGGTCAGGCCGGCCTCGCCGCCGCCGATGGTCGCGGTGGGCGTGCCAGGCGCGCCGGGCGCAGCTGGGGGCTGCGGCCGACGCGCTGCGCCACCACCGCCGCCCTTGCCGCTCTTCGAGGTGTCGAAGATGTCGGTCAAGCGCGTCGCGAGATCGCTCGCGTTGGCGTGATGCACCGGCTCCACCCAGATCTGTTCGCCGGTGCGCGCGATGTCGACCACGTCGAGGATGCGCAACATACGGCGGATGTTGGTGCCGGTGTCGGTCATGATCAGCATGTTGGTCGGCGCGTACGCGGTGATGCTGCCGTCGGCCGACTTGAAGCGCTCCAGCAGTTGCGAGGCGTCTTCCGCCGAGATGTTCTTTACGGTCTGCAAGCGCGTGAGGAAGCGGTCGCCGGTGGGCACGGCTTCGTCGCCGGTGTACAGCGGAATGGCGCGGCCCTCGACGCGTCCGGACTCCACGATCTTGATGTAGTGGCCGGACGGAACCAGCGCCATGCCGTTGAGCTCGAGGATCGACAGGAACGCTTGATACGCCTCGGCCGCGGTGACCTTGGTCGGCGCGTAGACGGTGGCTTTGATGCTGCGCGCTTTGCTCGGCAGGATGAAGCTGCGACCCGTGATCTGCGACATCATGCGCACGAGCTCGGGCAGATCGGCGTCTTCGAGATTGAAGGTGACCTTGGTGCTCGGCGGCGTCGGCTGGTAGTCGATGCCCGTTTCGAAGGGCTTGATGTCGGGCATCTGCGTGTTGGGCGGCGTGCTCAGCGCAGGCACCGTCGCCTGCGCCGTGGGCCCTCTGCGCGCAGGCGTCGGTGCGCCAACGAAGGGGCTGCCGCCACCACGACTGCCGGGTTGCACCAGCTGAGGCGGAATCGCCGGTGCGGCGGGTGCGGGTCGTTGCGGCGGTGCAGGCTGAGCCGACGCGGCCTGTGCCAGCGCGCCCAGCATCGTGATCAGCGCGACGCCCGTCAGCAGCTGCGCCCGCAAGTTACGAGAAAGAAGTGCGTCACACCTGTTCACAGCCGTGATCCTCGTGATGAAGGTTCGCAGTCTTGCGCGCGAAGGAAGTGGGTGTTGTTCGATGCGCATAAGCTCATTTGCCGCCGTTCACTTGGTAGTCCATCGTCACGGCACTGCCGCGACGGGTCACCGCCAGGGAGAGCGCGGAAGCGGTACGCAGCTTGGCGTACGCCTCGAGCGCGGTGTCCGGGCTCGACATGTCGAAGCCGTTGATGGTGCGTAGCAGGTCGCCGTTTTGTAGACCGAGCTTGCCGAGCAAGGAGCTGCGGCGAATGCCGTAGAGCTTCACGCCCACGACGCGCCCGTTCTCTTCGTGCGGCACGACGCGCGCCGAGCGCATGAGCTCGGCCTGGTTGGCCAGCACCTTGTCGATGAGGCCGCGCTCGACGTTGTACTTGGTGTCGCTGACCTGATGGATGTTCTGGTCGAGCTCCGCCTCGGAGATGCTCGAGCCGTAGAAGCCCGCGGACGGATCTTCGGGAGCGGCCGTGGCTGCTGCAGCCGGCTTCGGCGGCGCACCGGGGGGCGCCGGCGGCCTGAACATGCTGAGCGAGCACAACGCACCGTTGCCGCCCTTCAGGAACACGGCCTCGGGATAGACCGAATCCACTTCCTTGCCGTCGACCGTGGCACCCATGCGGTACAAGAGCGGCGACGCGGCGCCGATCGACAAGCTGGCGAACGACCACTCGGGCCAGCGCGGCGAGAAGATCGACGCGACCATCTTCACCTGACCCTCGCACGCGGGAGGCATCTGGCCTGGCGCGAGCGGTGGTGCCTCGGCAGGTTTCTCGGCAGTCTGGTCGACGCTGCCGGCGTTCGGATCTTTGGGCGGCCACAGCGGGCCCGTGGTCGGGTCGAAGATGTTGCGCGCCAGAATGAGCTTCATGTCGGGCGGGCGCTCGCCCTTGGCTGCGTCGCCGCTGTTGGCGGCGGGCGCTGCAGCTGTCTTGTGCGCCGCGGCGCTGCCGAAAATCTTGGCCGCGACGTAGTTGGTCGTGCCCTTCGCCAGGAAGAAGGCGCAGGCCGCCAGCGTGCTGAGCACGATGGCTACGCGGACCCTTTTAGGATGCAAATCGAGCTGCAAGGCAGAAGCCTCCGGGCTGTCCGTACGCAAGCGGCGTGCCTATACCAAACTCGCCGTAATCCCAAGGGATTTCGCGACGATTCGGCCGTGGGCTCCGGGCCCTGCGAGACAAGCTGACAAGCGGTCGCGCACGGCGGCCGCTGGCCGTGACAAATTGTCAGCGCGGTCGCGCGCTCTCGGCGGGCTCTTCTTCGCCCTCGGCCGCGAGCTTTCGGTAGATGGTGCGCGTGGCGATGCCCAAGAGCTGGGCCGTCAGCCGCTTGTCGCCGCCGGTGTGATCGAGCGTCGCCTTGATGACCCGCCGCTCGATCTCTTCGAGCGGCGTGCCCAGCGGAAACGCCAGGTTGCCGGTGCGTGCTTCTGCGGTCGCGATTGGGGCCGGCAGGTTGTCGACGTCGATGGTGGGCCCACGACCGAGCACTACGGCGCGCTCGATGACATTCTCCAACTCGCGCACGTTGCCCGGCCAGTCGTAGGCCGTGAGCCGCTCGAGGGCAGGTCGCGTTACGCTCATCAGCGCCTTGTTGTTCTTGCGGCAGTAGATCGCGACGAAGTGATCGACCAAGAGCGGGATGTCGTCGTTGCGATCGGAGAGCGTGGGGCAGGTGATGGCGATGACGTTGAGTCGGTAGAAGAGATCTTCGCGAAAGCGCGCCGCCTCGACCTCGGCCTTCAGGTTGCGGTTGGTCGCCGCGATCAAGCGGAAGTCCGCGTGCTGGGTCTTGCCGCCGAGCGGCTCGAACTCGCCTTCTTGCAGCACGCGCAAGAGCTTCACCTGCACTGCAGGCGCGAGCTCGCCAATTTCATCGAGAAAAAGTGTGCCGTTCGCGGCCTGCCCAATTTTGCCGATGCGCTTCTGCACCGCGCCCGTGAACGCGCCGCGCTCGTAGCCGAAGAGCTCGGCCTCGACGATGGTGTCGGGCAACGCCGCCAAGTTCACCGCCACGAACGGCCCTTGCCGGCCGCTCTGCTGGTGGATGTAGCGCGCGAGCAGCTCCTTGCCCGTGCCGCTTTGCCCGAGCACCAGCACGTTGGCCGTGGAAGGTGCAGCCTGCGCCGCGATCTCGAGCGCACGTCGTAGCACCGGCGAGGTGCCCACGATCTCGCGGTTGCGCAGCGCCGACAGCTCGTTCTTGAGCGTACGGTTCTCTGCAAGCAGTGCATGTCGTTCGGCCGCCTTGCGCACGGACTTCACGATGTCCATGCGCTTGAGCGGTTTCTCCACGAAGTCGTACGCGCCCTCGCGCATGGCTTCGACCGCGGTCTCCACCGTGCCGTACGCCGTCATCACCACGACCTCGGCGTCGGGAGCGACCGTGTGTAGGGCCTTGATCAGATCGAGCCCGCTCATGCCCGGCAGCATCAGATCGGTGAGCAC
>JADGRE010000255.1 GCA_017881185.1 Pseudomonadota bacterium
GCGCCTTGGCGATGCGCGCGACCCAGCGCGGCCACTGCGTCTGGATCGGCTCCGCGAAGCCGAAGTCGTCTTGCAAGCTCGCGGCCGACGCGCCTACACCGACCAGATCGAGTAGGCACGGGCTGATCGCGCCGAGCGTGTGAGTCGCGCGCGTGAGGTGTTCGTATTCTTTCGGAACGATGATGCCGACTTCGACGCGGCGCGTCAGTGTGTGGAACGCATGCTCGTGCAACGCCGCGAAGAAGCGTGCCAGGTCGGGGGCTTGTGCGCGAGCCCGACCGTCTTCGTCGATGGGTGCGCCGTACCAACGGTCGCGGTCGACGGCCATGTACAGGTTCACGCCGCGTAGACCATACGCACATGCGCACATCATGGTGGTGAGTGAGTCGCCCTCGGAGCGTGGCGTGAGCCAGGGCGAAGAGCCGATACCCATCTCCGGCGAGTAAGGCATGCGCACCGTGCCCGCGACCCGCAGCGTGCGCTCCTTCACCACGCGCAGGTCGCGCGCGCGGTGGTAGTAGTCGATGCCCGTGATGTCCACGCTGCGATCGAGGCGTGCGAGCGTGGTGGGCAAGCCCGCTTCGCCCATGGGCAGGTTGTGCACGAAGGGAACGCCCCTCAGCCCGTGCTCACTCAGGGCTGCACGCATGCGGTCGAGCGCGCCGCCCAGTAGCTCTTGGTGGAACGCCATGTAGTCGAGCTGACGTCGCAACGCGCTGTGAGCGCCCGAGTCGAAGTGCTGTGGTGGGTCGACCTCGGCCCATTGCTCGTGACGCGTGTCGTACGCAGCGTTGAGCTCGGCTAGCGACGGGTAGCGTTGCGCGAGGAAGCCGCGGTACTTGGCGATGGCATCGGGGTGGTAATCTTGATCGAACGGCGCATCGCGGAAGTAGAACGCGATCTCGTTGTCGACCTGCAGCAGCACCACCGGTCCGTTCGGCCACAAACGCGGGCGGACCACCTCGGCCACTGCGCCGAACCAGACTTCGGTCTCGTGCAAGAAGCGCTCACTCGCGTACGAAGGCACGGGGAACATGCGCGGCGGCGCGACGAACGGCACCGGATTGCCGCGCGGCGAACGCGCCTGACAGGCTGCATCGAAGATCACTCGCGCAGGCAAGCCGAAGTAGGTGAGCTCGGCGTTGATGTGGGGTCCTGGCCTCAGGAACACATAGAGGCCGAGCGAGTGCGCGAGATCCAAGAACGCGCCGAGGTTCTTGTTCGGGTCGTGCTCGCCGAAGTCGAACACGCGTTCGCTGGTCTCGTGCACACCCCACGGCACGTAGCTCTCTACGATGGGCAAGCCGAGCGCGGCGATGGCTTCGAGCGCCGGTCGCCAGGCCGCCGGCCGGAGGCGAAAGTAGTGCATCGCGCCCGAGTACAGGGGCACGTGCTTGCCACCGAGCACGAGCGTGCGCGAATGCGTGTCGAGTTGCACCGCATCGGGCTTGTGCGCGCGGGCTCTGGCCGAGGCTCGGGCGGTGGACATGGGGCCGTGAGGATAGAGCCCAGGAGGGGGAGTCTCAACAGCATTGCTCCGTATTGCGGACGGCAGCTTCCGCCCCGCGCGCGCGTGGTCTACCGTGTGCGTGTGTCAGCACTGCTCGTGACCTTTGGTGGCGCGCTCGGGACGCTCCTGCGCTACTGCACGAACGTGTGGCTCGCGCAGCTGGTCGGTCCAGCGCTGCCGTACGGGACGTTCACGGTGAACGTGGTCGGCTCGTTCCTGATCGGCGTGCTCAGCGTGCTCGGCGTGGGGCACTCGCTGCTCGGCGTGGAGCTGCGCTTGATCTTGGGCACAGGCGTGCTCGGCGGCTTCACCACCTACTCGTCGTTCAACCTGGAGACGCTGCGCATGGCAGAGCAGGGCGAAGCTGGACGCGCCGCGGGCTACGTGGTGCTCACGCTGCTCTCGTGCTGGTGCGCCGGTGCGCTCGGCTTGTGGTTGCCGCAGAAGCTGCTGCGTTGAGCTGCGCGACAGCGTTTGCACCAGCGTGGCCGCACACGCGCGCTACGCAGCGACTGGTAGCGCGTGCGCGGCCTGCCCATCGGCCAGCTCGATGCGCGTGATGGAGGCGCCAAGGCGCGCGATGACCTGGCGCACGGACCACGCTCGTGCGTGCGCATCGGGTTGTGCGCCCGCGAGCGTGTCTGCAGGAGCGATGCGTAGCGACGGCCTGCGCCACTTCTCGAAGCAAAGACCGAGCAGCTCGCGTCGCCACACGCGCTCGGACTCGACGCCGTCGAGCAGGGCGCCCAGCTCGTCGCGGTCGAACACGATGGCGGAAGCCAACACAGGCTCGGTATGCGCGGTCGCGGCGGTGGTGATGCACACCGGCACCGGCGCGCCGGGCACGTCGAGCCAGAGGGTGACAGGGCACGGCAACCCAAGCAGCAGCCGCGCCGGGAACTCTTCGAGCTCGGCAAGCCAAGGCGTCCACGGGCAAGTGGACATCACGGCCCGCACGTCACCCGGTGAGGTCCTGGCGCGGCTGGGGTTTGCGTCGCGTGACATAGGAGGGTCCTGCTCTGTTGTTCAGTATAATCCCGACTGATCCCCGCGCAAGCGTGGGCCTCCGAAATAATCGGAAAGAAGCACCTAACTGTCTGAAATCACATCGAGAAAATCTTCTCGCGCAGTCACTGACAGGTCAGCGTTCGTGCCGGCCTTTACTGAACGCCAGTGCGATGCTGGTCAGGAAGGCCCAGCTCGCGGCGACGCCGAGCATCGATGCGCCCACCACGACGCGGTCGTGGGTGATGAGCACGCTGCCCGAGATGATCAGCGCCGCGACCACCAGCCCGCCGAAGATGCGGCGCCCGAGGCGCTCGGTGCCATGCATGAAGGTCGGCTGCCGAACCTCCATGCTCATGCGGCCCTGGCGCAGATCTTCCAGGATGTCGTCCGCGCGGGCCGGGAACTCGCTGGCTGCGTTCGCCAGGCGCGTCGCCAGGTGCAGCAGATCGGTGCTGATGCGCTCCGGCGAGTAGCGGTAACCGACGATCTCCGTGAAGTACGGTCGGATCTCTTCCACGATGTCGAGCGACGGATAGATCTGCCGCGCGATGCCCTCGACGGTCATCAGTGCCTTGCCGACCATGAGCAGCTCGGGCGGCGGCTCGAGCCCGAACTTCATCGCGCCGCTCGCGAGGTCGCGGATCAGATCCGAGAACGGCACGTCGCCGAGCTTTCGACCGAGGTACTTATCGGCAAGGCGCGCGACCTCGGCCTCGTACGCTTTGCGATCGATCTTCTTGGTCGGCCTGCCGATGGAGTAGAGCGCATCGGCGAGCGCGCGCGAGTCGCGCAGCCCGACTGCGATCACGAGATCGACCAGGCGATCACGAAACCGTGGGCTGAGTCGGCCGACGAGGCCGAGGTCGACCAAGCCGAGCACGGGCTCGGCCGCCTCGCCCATGATCAGGATGTTTCCGGGGTGCGGATCGGCGTGGAAGAAGCCGTGCTCGAAGACCATCTTCACGACGACCTGCACGGCGTTCTTCGCGATGCGCTCGGCGCTCGCGCCCGCGGCAACGGCCTCGAACACGTTCTTGCCCGGCAGAAAGCCGAGCGTGATGGCTTTGCGCGACGAGACTTGCCGGTAGACCTTCGGGAACGCGACCGTCGTGAGCTCGGCGAAGTTCTGAGCGAAGCGCTCGGCGTTGTCGGCTTCCTGAGCGAAGTCGAGCTCGGCGCGGATCGCGCGGTCGAACTCTTCGACCAGCCGCGCCGGCATGTACACGCGTGACTCCGGGATGGATCGTTCGATCACGCGCGCGAGCCAGTAGAGCAAGTCGATGTCGCGGTCGACCGTGTGTCCGACGTTCGGACGCTGGGCTTTGACGACGACGTCGATCTCGCCGTCTTCCGTGCGCAGGCCCGCGCGATACACCTGACCGATGGAGGCCGATGCGAGAGGCTTCTCGTCGAAGTGCGTGAAGAGCGTGGCGATGGGCGCGCCGAGCTCAGCCTCGATCGTGGCCTGCATCTCGGCCCACGGCGCAGGCGGCACGTCGTCTTGCAGCTTTTGCAGCTCTTCGATGACGTCAGCTGGCAACAGATCGGGGCGCGTCGACAGCAGCTGGCCGAGCTTGATGAAGGTCGGGCCGAGCTCTTCGAAGGTCAGCCGCAAACGCACCGCGAAGCCCAGCTCCGGCGTCTCGGACTTCCAGCCTGGAACGAGACTCGCGAGGCCAGTGCGCTGCAGTAGCTCGCCGAAGCCATGGCGAGCCATGACGCCGGTAATCTCGCGCAGGCGACCGAGGTCGCGGACGGTGTCGAGGAAGGAAGCCACGGGCGGACGAGTCTGGAGTGGCGGCCATCCGCCGTCAATTCTCGTCCGCCGGCGGGCGAGCGTGCCGAACCGTCAGTGTGCGGCAGGCGCGGGCGACGCCGCTGGCTTGGCAGCGGGAGCAGGCGCTGGGGCTGCTGGCTTGGCAGCGGGCGCGGGGGCCGCCGCCGGCGCGCTGGGAGCAGCTGCGGTTGTAGGTGCAGCGGCTGTTGGTGTCGCTGCCGCAGCGACTGCCTTGCAGTCGTGTGCGACCTTCACGGTGCGCGTGATGTCGTTGAACGCGCCGGCCACAGGTTCGCCCGCGGCAGTGACGAGCTGCAAGCGCAGCTGGTGGTCGCCTTCGCTGAGGTTCTCGATGAAGTGCGGCGTCCACGCGACGATATCGCCGCTGAGCGTTCCGTCGACCGTGTAGTGCACCCGATCATCGGTCGCCGACAACTTTGCGTTGCTGACATAGAAGTCCACGAGCATGCGTTGTCCGAGATCGACGCAGCCTTTCGGACGGCTGTAGGTGAGCAGCGGCGCTTTCACGTCGAACTTCATGTCGCTCGACTTCTTCTTGAAGTGGAAGATCTTGATGTCGAACGCGCCGGCTTCCTTCACCGACTCGTGTTGTGCACGACCCGGAAACACGCGCAGCACGTGCGTGCCTTCGGCGAGCTCGTGGTGCAGCTCTTTCTGCACCAACGCCGCCAAGTCGATGGGTTTGCTCGCATCGCGAATCGCGATGTACGGCTCGTTGTCGACGATGAGATGCACGTGGCTGCCGTCGGGCGTCAGCTCCCAGTTCTTCACGTCGAGCTGAATCTCGACCTTGTCGGTCTTGAAGAGTTGTCCGTCACGCGGTGCGCGCAGCTTCAACGTGGGTGCCGGGCCGGTGAGCGGAGTGTTCTCGCCCGCGACGATCTGCACAGGCGGCGGTGGCGGTGCGGGCGGCGCTTCTGGCGCGGGCGGCGGCTCACGCATCACCGAGGCTGCCGGTGGCGCTTCCTGCGCGGGATATTCGGCGGGCGGGGTCGGTTGACTGGCGCACGCTGGCAAGCCGAGGCCGCCCAACGCGACGATCAGGTAGGCGGCGACGGGGACATTGCGGGTCTGGCGAATGTTGAGCGATGCGACGGGCACGGAGACCTCCACGGGGGTACGACGGGTTGCCGCGGTCATAGCTAGGCCCGGGCAGGCTTGCAATCCCTCGCACTTTGGCATTTTTACCCATACGAAACATTCCAGAAACGTTGGGTGGGTAGTTCACTTCTACGCATCATCTGCGCCAGGGAGAGCTCACATGAAGAAAGTCGAAGCCATCATCAAGCCGTTCAAGCTGGACGAAGTGAAGGACGCACTCGGCGAGATCGGTATCCAAGGCATGACCGTCAGCGAGGTCAAGGGGTTCGGCCGCACGGGCGGCAAGAAAGAGGTCTATCGCGGGTCAGCGTACGTGGTGGACTTCGTGCCGAAGGTGAAGATCGAGCTGGTCGTTTCCGACAGCCAGGTCAACCAGGTCATCGAGTCGATCGAGAAGACCGCCAAGACGGGCCGCATCGGCGACGGAAAGATCTTCGTCGTCGGCATCGAGGAAGCGATCCGTATCCGTACCGGTGAGCGCGGCGAAGACGCTGTTTGAGAAACAACTCCGAATCAATGCGCACTGACCGGATCGATCCGGAGCATGCACGCACAGCAGACACAGCAGACAAGCACACATGGAGACGACGCATGGCAATCAAAGCTGAGTACATCTGGGTGGACGGCACGGAGCCCACGAAACAGCTCCGTTCCAAGACGAAGATTCTTCCTGGCCCCGTGAAAGACTTGAAGCACATCCCCGACTGGGGCTTCGATGGTTCGAGCACCAATCAAGCCGAGGGACATGCTTCGGACTGCATCATGAAGCCGGTCTTCTTCTGCCCGGATCCGCTGCGCGGCGGCGACAACATCTTGGTGATGACCGAGGTGTTCAGCGCCGACGGCAAGCCGCACGCCACGAACACGCGCGCGCCGCTGCGCGCCGTGGCGGAGAAGTACGCTGCCGAAGAGCCGATGTTCGGCATGGAGCAGGAGTACACGATGCTCGCACCGGACGGCCGTCCTCTGGGCTTCCCCGAGGGTGGTTTTCCGCAGGCGCAGGGCCCGTACTATTGCAGCGTCGGCGCGAACGTCGCGTTCGGTCGCCCCATCGTCGAAGCGCACATGGACGCGTGCTTGGCCGCGGGCTTGAAGTTCGCCGGCATCAACGCCGAGGTCATGCCCGGTCAGTGGGAGTTCCAGATCGGCGTGGCAGGTGCGCTCGAAGTGGGCGATCACCTGAACCTCGCGCGCTGGCTCTTGTCGCGCATCGCGGAGGACGACGGCGTGACGATCACGCTCGATCCGAAGCCGATGAAGGGCGACTGGAACGGCACCGGCTGCCACACCAACTACTCCACCAAGGTCATGCGTGCTGATGGCGGCATGAAGGCGATTCTCGCGGCTTGCGAGAAGTTCCGCCCGCGCGCCGACCTGCACATCGCGAACTACGGCGCAGGCATCGAGGAGCGCCTCACGGGCAAGCACGAGACGGCTTCGTACAAGCAGTTCTCGTTCGGCGTGGGCAACCGCGGCGCGTCGCTGCGTATCCCGCTGCACTGCGAGCAGCAGGGCAAG
>JADGRE010000256.1 GCA_017881185.1 Pseudomonadota bacterium
CGCTCAACGCACTCGAATGCGATCGTAGGTCGGGTTCGCGACTGCGCCCATGCGACCCGAGCGGTAGTCTTCCATCGCCTGCATCAGCTCGGCCTGGGTGTTCATGGCGAACGGGCCGTAGCGCGCCAGTGGTTCGTTCAGCCCGCCCTACGAAGCCGCCTGTCGGAAGCGCGCCCAGTCGATGCCCAGCTTGCGCATGCGTGCGCGCAGCGTATGCGGGTTGATGCCGAGCATGCGGGCGGCGCCGAAGGGGCCTTCGATGCGGCCGTGCGCAGCCTGCAGTGCGCGTTCGATGTGCACCACCATCGCGTTGTCGAGCGGGGCCAGGCCGTCGTTCGGAGTGGTTGGCGCTGCAAGTGCGCGCGCCAACGCCAACGGCGCGGCGGCCGCTGCAGCGGATGGCGGCGGGGCGCTCGGCCGCAGCAACTGCGCCGCGGGATCATAGGTACCCAGTGCCTTGGCCACTTCGAGGCGCTTGCCGTTGCCGAGAATCGCAGCGCGCTCGATGACGGAAGCCAGCTCGCGCACGTTGCCGGGCCACGGATAGCCCATGAGCAGCGCCACGTCGTGCTCCGATGGTGACAGCGGTGCACCGCCGAGGCGCTGTCCGGCGCGATGCGCGAAGTGCGCGGCGAGGGCGGGAATGTCAGCTGCGCGCTCGCGCAACGCCGGCAAGCGAATGGGGAAGATGCTGATGCGGTACCAGAGGTCTTCGCGGAACTTGCCCTCCGCCACCATGGTCTCGAGGTTGCGGTGGGTGGCCGCCACGATGCGCACGTCGACGGTGATGGCTTGCGTGCCGCCTACGCGTTCGAGCGAGCCGTCTTGCAACACGCGCAAGAGGCGCACCTGCGCCTCCAGCGGCAGCTCGCCGATTTCGTCGAGAAACAAGGTGCCACCGTCGGCACGCTCGAACCAGCCTTTGCGCGTGGCGACTGCGCCCGTGAACGAGCCGCGCTCGTGTCCGAACAGCTCGGAGTCGATGAGCTGCGCGGGGATGGCGCCGCAGTTCACGCGCACCACCGGCCCGCTGGCGCGGCGCGAGTGCGTGTGGATGGCGCGCGCGATGACTTCTTTGCCCGAGCCGGTCTCGCCGAGAATGAGCACAGGCGCGTCGGTCGGCGCCACCTGCTTCACGCGCTCCATCACGGCGTGCAAGCCTGCCGAGTCGCCCACCACGGTGTCGCTGATGTCCTGACGGTCCAGGCGCGACAGTAGCGCGCGTCGATCGGCCTCGAGCGCTTCGCGCATGCGCGCCAGCTCGTGCAGGCGTTGGTCATTCTCTACGGCAACGCTCAGCGGCTCGACCAGCGCTTGCGCGGCCTCCACGTGCAGAGCGTTCAAGCTGGCGCTCTTGTGTGAGATGAGCAGCGCGAGCCCGAGCTGCCGATCTTGCGCGACGAGCGGACAGGCAATGGCGGCACCTGCGAGGCCGGTCGGCAACAGCGCGTCGCACAGCGGCGTGCGCTCCAGGGTGTCGAGGAGCACGGCGTCGCCGGCGTCGAGAAAGCGCTGCAGCGCGTCGGCCGCGCGCGCGTCGCATTCGGTGCGCGCGTTGGGCAGCTCGTAGGCGGCGTCCGCGTTGCAGGCCACGCTCGCCACGGTGGTCAGGCGCACAGGATCGCGATCGAACCGCCGCACGAGCAATAGGTCGACCGGCCAGCGCCGCGCCAGCATGGGCCCCAGGCGTCGCAGCGACTCTTGCAGCTCCAGGTGCCTGCCGACCTCACGCCATAGCTCGGCGACGAAGCTCATGTCGCCCTCGCTGCTTGCGCTTCGCCTATCCATCGCGACTGAAAGACTAACTCATACATGACACTTCGCCCACAGTGCTGTCACTGGGCCGCCGCCATCGGATGCAGGCTCGAGGTCTCGGCGGGGTAGGCCCGCGCCGTGGTGACCTCGATCTGCACCCGGCTGCCGGGAACGATGTTCTTCAGTAGCGAGCTGCGCCGCGGGAACTGCGCGACGATCGGCCCGGCCCCGTCGACCAGTGCTTGCACGCGCACGCGATCGCCGAAGGTGACCACGCGCTGCACGGTCGCCACACCCGGATCTTCGCGCCACAGCTTGAGGTCGTACGAGCGAATCACCAGGTGTGCCAGGCCCGCAGGCACCTCGCCACTCACCTTCGCCTGCAGTGCCCCGCTGTGGGCCGTGTCACCGCGCAAGCTCGCTGGCAGTACGTTCACCTCGCCCACGAAGCGCGCCACGAATTCGGTCGCGGGGTTGTCCAGGATCTCCATGGGCGTGCCGTTCTGTTCGATGCGGCCGCGATGCACCACCAGTACGCGATCGGACACTGCGAAAGCCTCTTCTTGATCGTGCGTGACGAAGATCGACGTGACACCGACCTCGTCGTGCAGGCGACGCAACCACTGGCGCAGCTCCTCGCGCACCTTGGCGTCGACCGCACCGAACGGTTCGTCGAGCAAGAGCAGCTTGGGTTCGGGCGCGAGGGCGCGCGCCAGGGCTACCCGTTGCCGTTGGCCACCCGACAGCTGCGACGGGTAACGGTCTTCGAGCCCGGACAGACCCGTGAGCGCGAGCAGCTCCTTGACCTTGCGTCGCACGCTGGCCTTGTCCACGCCGCGCACGTCCAGGCCGAAGCCGATGTTGCGTTCGACTGTGAGGTGCCGGAACAGCGCGTAGTGCTGAAACACGAAGCCCACGCCGCGCATGCGCGTGTGCAGGTCGGTCGCGCTCTCGTCGTCGAACCACACCTGGCCGCTGTCCGCAGACTCGAGGCCTGCGAGAATGCGCAAGAGCGTGCTCTTGCCGCTGCCCGACGGGCCGAGCAACGCGACGAGCGAGCCGTCCGCCACCTCGAAGCTCACGTCGTCGACCGCCACGAAGCTGCCGAAGCGCTTGCTCAGATGTTCCACACGAATCTTCATGGCCGACCGACTTTCTTCTGGCGCTTGGCCCATTCGAGCCCGAGCAAGAGCACGACGCTGGTGAGTGCGAGCACCACGGCCATGCCATACGCACCCGCGGTTTCGCGCTCTTCGAGCGCGTCGTGGATGAAGGTGGTGGCTGTCTGCGTCTGCCCAGAGATGCTGCCACCGAGCACGAGCACCGCGCCGAACTCACCGAGCGAGCGCGCCAGCGCCATGAGCACGCCGTAGCCGAGACCGAAGCGGATGTTGGGCAGCGTGACGCGCCAGAACACTTGCCACGGTGAAGCTCCGAGCGTGGCTGCAGCCTCTTCTTCGCTCGTGCCGAGCTCTTCGAGCACGTACACCACTTCGCGCAAGGTGTAGGGCAGCGCCACGAACAAGGTGGCGATCACGAGGCCAGTGAACGAGAACATCACCTTGAGGCCGATGCGATCCAGCACCGGCGCGAGCCAGCCGTCGCGTCCCACCAGCAAGATGAACGCGAGGCCGATCATCACGGGTGAGACGGCGAGCGGTAGGTCTGCCAGTGCGTTGACCAGCGCGCGGCCCCAAAAACGCTGCCGCACGATGGCCAGGGCGCCCAAGGTGCCGACCACAGTGTTCACCACCACCGAGATCGCCGTGAGCACGAGCGACATCTTCAGCGCGGCGATGGCGTTTGGTTTCGCGAGCGCTTGCAGCGTGGCACCCAGGCCCACGTGCGCGAGCTCCACGCCGAGCGCTGCCAGCGGGCCGAGCAAGATCGCGCTGACGTACAGGCCGACCGTAGCGACCAGCAGCGCACGGCCGGCGGGCTGCAGGTGCGCCCAGCGCAAGTGCGTGGGTTCGGCGAACGCGCTGACCGCCGCGAGTGTCGTGGGCGTCACGTCAGCGGTCTGCGTCTGCTGCACGCTCTCAAGCATGGCGAGCTCCGATGCGACGCTCGATGAAGCCGGCGAGCCCGTGCAGAGCCAGCGCCAACAGCAGCAGCAACACCGAAACCGCAGCCGCTGCGCGCGGTGTGCCGCTTTCAATCTCGCCGAAGATGTAGACCGGCGCAGTCAGCGTGCGAAATGGAATGTTGCCGGCGACGATCACGATGGCGCCGAACTCGCCGAGCGCGCGACCGAGCGAGCGAATGCCGGCGGACAGCGCCGCGGGTCCGATGGCTGGCAGGAACACCGTCTGAAAGGTACGCAGCGGCCCTGCGCCGAGGATGCGCGCGGCTTCTTCCTCTGCGGGATCGATCTCGAGCAGCACCGGCTCCACGGCGCGAATCACGAACGGTAGTGTCACGAACATCAGCGCCAGCACGATGCCGGGTGGCGCGAAGATGATCGGCATGCCCCGCGCCTCGAGGCCGTGGCCGAGCCAGGTGAGCGGCCCATACAGCACGGCGAGCATCAAGCCGGCCACCAGCGTGGGGATGGCCAACGGCAGATCGATCAGCGCCGAGAGCACGGCGCGCCCCGGCAACTTGTAGCGCACGAGCACCCACGCCGTAGCCGTGCCGAGCAAGGTGTTGAGCACGGCCACCACGCTGCTCGTCCACACGGTGAGCCAGAGCGCCGAGCGCGCGACCGGCGAGCGCAGTGCCTCGACGAGCGCATGCGTTCCGCCACTGAGCCCGAAGCTCAGCAGCGCCAAGAGCGGCACCGCGACCAAGAGTGCGATGTAGAGCACCACCGCGCTGCGCACGAGCCGCTCCGCGCGATTGGGTGCCAGCGCATGTGCCGTGCTCGTCATGGCGTGCTGCCACCCGCCTGACCGAGCGCCAGGTCGTAGCCCGCGCCCGTGTCGAACAAAGTCTTCTGAATGCCGGTCCAATCGCCGAGATCGCGCACCGTGAACAGGTCTTTGGGCGTAGGGAAGCTCGCGGCGGTCTCGCTCGCCACCTGCGCTGATACCGGTCGCAGGCCGTGTTTGGCGTAGATGCGCTGCGCCTCGGGCGTGGTCAGGAAGTCGACGAACGCCTTGGCGACCTCGCGGCTGCCGTGCTTGTCGGCGTAGCTGTCCACGATGGCCACCGGGTTCTCGATCAAGATCGTGGACTCTGGAACCACGTAGTCGTAGCTCTTGCCTTGCTGCTTGCCGACCAGGATCTCGTTCTCGTAGGTGATGATGGCGTCGCCCACACCGCGCTCGAAATTCAAGAGCGACTCGCGCGCCCCCGCGTCCATGTTCTTCACGTTGCGCAGCACGGCGGCGAGGAGTTTCTGAGCAGCTGCAACGTCACCGGCTTTGGCGCTCGCCGTGTGACCGCGTAGCGCTGCGCCCCAGATGGCCGCGATGTTCCAGCGCGCACCGCCGCTGGTGCGCACGTTGGGCGTGAGTACCGAGATGCCCGGCTTGGCGAGATCGTCCCAGCCGGTGATGTGCTTGGGGTTGCCGGCGCGCACGCCGATTACCACGATCGAGCGGCTGACCATGCCGGCGCTGCTGCCCGCCTTCCAGTTGCTCGTGATAAGGCCCGCCTTGCGAATCGACTCGATGTCGGGCTCGAGCGAGAGCGCCGCAACGTCGGCTTCGAAGCCCGCGACGATGGCGCGCGCCTGGGCACCGCTGCCCAGATACGACTCCTTGAAGTCGAGTGGCCGCGGGCTCTGCTTGGCCCACTGTGCCTTGAACACCGGCAAGATCGCCGCGTACGCCTCGCGTGGCGTCGAGTAACCGCCGAGCGTCAGGCTCACGGGCAAGTTGTTCGCTGCGTTCGGGGCGGGCTGCGTGGCGGCCTGCTTGTCGCCGCCGCTGCAAGCGCAGACCAAGCCGCCGAGCAGGACGAAAAGCCAGAACGCACGCCCGGCCGGGACACGCAGAAGTGAAGTGAGTGAGATCTGCATTGCCCGTGCCCTACGCAGGACCCGTGCCAGCTGTGAATCTAAATGATTACAGTAACTTGGAAACAAGACTGCCCGTCATTGCACGGAAATACCGTGCTTTGACACGGATAATCAAGTGTATAACACGGTCACGGCACGGCGATTTGCCGCCGGTCGTCGCGGGCTTGGCTAGGGTCCGTGACCGGTGCGCGCGGCGCTAGATAACCCGCGGCGCGTTGGTGGTCTGCGCCACGCACTGCGGTCGGCATCGGTGAGCCGCTGGTGCGTGCGCTGGGCCGCGACCTCACGGGCTACGAGGACGGCAGCGAGAACCCCAAAGGCGACGCCGCCCCTGCCGCCGCGCTCGTAGCGAGTGGCGCGGGGCTCGGTGGCGGCAGCTTCGTCTGCACGGATCGCGCCGGTGACACGCACTCCACCACGAGCTGGGCCGCAGCCACGACGCGACTCGCGATGCGGAGCGCATCAACTCTTGCATCATGATGCGGAGCGGCCCACACTGCTGTGATGCGGACGACGGTAGATCTCGACCCCAGCGTTTTGGAGCGTGCGAAACGCTTGGCTCTCAGCGAAGGCAAAACCCTCGGTTCCGTGTTGAGCGAAGCGCTCGCGGCGTATCTGGGAAAACGCAAGCAGGTGGCCAAGGATCCTCCTTTCGAGCTGCTCGTGCGCGGGAACCCGCGCGGCCGTTTTCCTTCTCCCGCCGACATGAGCGCAGTCGAGGAAGACGAAGACGTCGCGGCGTTGCGCATTCCAGGAACGAAGCGCCGTGCTGCTCCCTGACGTCAACATTCTCATCTACGCACACCGCTCGGAATCTCCGGAGCACGAGCGCTATGCGCGTTGGCTCCGGGAGGTTGCAGGCGGTGCAGAGCCGTTTGGTCTTTCTGAGCTGGGTGCGAGCGCATTCGTGCGCATCGTGACGAACGCCGAGGTCTGGGATGAGCCGACCAGCGTCGAGGATGCACTCGAGTTCATCGAGAGGCTGCGCAGCCGATCGAACGCGAGGCCTCTCACCCACGGCGCCGCAAGCTGGGGCATCTTCGCGGGGCTGTGCCGTGAAGCGAAGGCACGCGGCAAGCTCGTGGCAGACGCCTACCATGCGGCTTTAGCACTGGAGCACGGCTGCGAGCTCGTCACTGCGGACGGCGACTTCGCACGCTTTGCCGGCCTGCGATATCGCCACCCGCTGAGCTGACTCGGCTACCTCGT
>JADGRE010000092.1 GCA_017881185.1 Pseudomonadota bacterium
CGCAGCGCTGCACCTGAAGCTTGCCCAGGAGCAAGTCGACAAGGCCAAGCGCTACATCGAGGAGGGTGCCAACGAGCGCGCCGACCTCGCGCTGCGTCGTGCCCAGGCCGACGCCGAGCTCGCCATCGCGCTGTCCAAGCAGCACGACATGGAAACCAAAGCGCAGGCCACTGCGGCCAAGGTCGCCAAGATGAAAGCCGGCAAGCCGCAGTGAGGAGAGTCGACGTGACCCACATCATTCGCACACAACCGGCCACCCATTGGCTCGCCACGCAGCTCGGTGTCACTGCCTTCGCAGGCGTGTTCGCGCTGGTGTTCACCGTGGGCTGCGCATCGGGGCCGCCCCCGCGCCAGCTGCTCGACGCGCGCGCCGCGTACAACGAAGCCAGCATGGGCAAGGCCGCCGAGCTGGCGCCCGCCGAGCTGCACACGGCCAAGGAGTCATTGAACGCTGCCGAGCAGTCGTACCAAGACGACCCGGAGTCGGCGCAGACCTACGCGCTCTCTTACGTGGCGCTGCGCACTGCGCAGCTGGTGCAGGCGCAAGCCGCCACCAAGGCTGCCAAGGCCGACCTCGAGAAAGCGCAGCACGAGATCGATCAGCTGCAAGCCGACGACATGGCGCGCACCAAGACCGAGCTCAACCGTGCCAAGCAGGCGCTGTCCGACAAGAACCGCGAGCTGGCCGTGCGCAACGAGCAGCTGTCGGCGGCGGGCCAGCAGCTGCAAACGAAGGAAGAGCAGCTGGCGGAAGAGAAAGCCGCACGCGCGGCAGCCGAAGAGCGCGAGCGCGAGGCCATGCGCAAGCTCGCCGCAGCCGCAGCGCTGAACGTGAAAGAAGAGCCGCGCGGCACGGTCATCGTGCTACCGGGCAGCGTGCTCTTCACCTCGGGCAAGTACGAGCTGATGGGCGAAGCGCAGCAGAAGCTCGGCCTGGTCGCCGACACCATCGCCCCGCAGGCGTCGAAGCACGACATCGTCGTCGAAGGCCACACCGACTCCAAGGGCACTCCCGAGTCGAACCAGGTGCTCTCGGAGAATCGTGCGCGCGCCGTCATGGACTTCCTGATCTCGCGCGGCGTGCCCGCGCAGTCCATCACCAGCGTCGGCATCGGTCAGAACCGGCCGATGGCCGACAACTCCAGCGCTGAAGGGCGTGCCAACAACCGCCGCGTGGAGATCATCATCAAGCCGCGCGAGCAACGCTGAGCGGCGCGCTGCGCATCGCCAGTTTCTCGGCCAATACTGGGTCCGCTTCACGCCGCGGGTGAGCACACGCGGTTTCGGCCGGCGTGCTTGGCGCGGTAGAGCATCTGGTCGGCGCTGGCGATCAGGCTCTGCTTGTCCTGTCCGTGATCCGGATAGCACGCGGCGCCGATGCTCACGCCCCCCGGCTGCTCGTCGCGTCGCTCGAACTTGTACTCCGCGACGGTCTGACGCAGCCGCTCGGCCTTGGTCACGCAGCCGTCGAGTCCGGTCTCGGGCAGGATCATCACGAACTCTTCGCCGCCGTAGCGCGCGACGATGTCGGACTTGCGGATGCTCTTGGGCTTGGTCCGCGCACGGCTTAGCGAGTATCGTGCCGGCCAGAGATCGGAGGGGGCATGGACATCAGCCAGTGCCCGCGCTGCAGAACACGCTTTCGGGGTGAAGTTGCCGCCTGTCCCATCGACGGCGAGGCCCTGGTGCGCGTGCAGGATCCCCTGATCGGCCGCACCATCGCGGGCCGCTACCTGATCGAAGACAAGATCGGCGGCGGCGGCATGGGCGTCGTGTACCGCGGCCGCCACCAGGTCATCGATCGCCTGGTCGCGATCAAGTTCCTGCACCATCGCTTCACGCGCGACCCAACTTCGCGCAAGCGCTTCCTGGGCGAAGCTCGCGCCGCCAACCAGATCGATCACGACAACATCATCGACATCACCGACTTCGGCGAGACCGACGACGGCCTGGTGTATCTGGTGATGGAGCACTTGCAGGGCCGCTCGCTCGACAACGAGATCGGCGGCAAGCCCATGCAACCGGTGCGCGCGCTGCGCATCGCCGTACAGATCGCCTCGGGCCTCGCGCGTGCCCACGAGCTCGACGTGATCCACCGCGACGTCAAACCCGCCAACGTGTTCTTGATCCGGCGGCGCGGCGACCCGGACTTCGTGAAGCTGCTCGACTTCGGCATCGCACGCTTCGAGCGTGAAGTTCGCATCACCGACCGCGGCTCGCTGATGGGCACGCCCGAATACATGGCGCCCGAGCAAGTGCGTCACGGCGAGGTGAATCCGTCCACCGATCTCTACGCCGTCGGCTGCGTGATCTACGAGATGCTCACCGGCCAGCCACCGTTCATGGGCAACATGTCCGAGGTGCTGGTGAAGCAGATGCGCGAGCCGCCCATCGCACCCACGCGCGTGGTGGCCGGCTTGCGGCCCGAGATCGACGGCGTGGTGCTCAAGCTGCTGCAAAAAGATCCGGCGCGCAGACACCGCGACGCTTTTCATCTCGTCGATGATCTCCAGAGCTTGCTCGATCGCCTGCCCGCAGTCGATCTACCGCAGCTGGAACCCGAACGCGGCGGCAGCCTGCAGGCGCAGCGTAGCGCCAGCGAACCCAAGCCTCCGGAAGACTCGCAAGTGCGCCCCACCGTGCACGTGCCCACCGAGCTCGACGAATGGGCACAGCGGGTCACTCTGTATCAGCAGATGCTGATGCGCGCGCACCCCAACGGCGACATTCCCGGGCCGCTGCAGGTGTCGTTGCAGCGCATGCAGCTGGCGCTGGCCGCCATGCTGAAGCTGCGTGGCGAGATCGACGACTCCGCGCGCCAGCTGATCGCGCGCGAAGACGAGGTGCGCGCGACGCGCCTGCGCATCGGCGGAGCGCTCGACGAGCTGGCGCGCGACGAATCCAAGCTGGCGCGCAGCCTCGACGCCGACAAGCAGCAAGCAGAAGTGGCGGCGCAAGCGCTACAACAAAGCGTGACGGCGCTGGCGCGGCTGGCGAAGACCGCGCCCAAGCCGAAGCGGGCGGGCGACCGGGTGTCCGATGCCGACACCGAGCTCTGGCAGGCCCTGCACACGCAGCTGGCAACGCTCGCCCTGGCCGACGCACAGACGACCCAGATGCAGGCCAGCCTCGAAACAGGCCGGCTGGCGTGGGACGACCTACGCTTTCAGGTCGCGCAGCTCAAGGGCCGCTTGGCCACGCTCAACGCCGACTCCAGCGCTGCGCAGGGCAACACGCAAGAGCGCGTGCACAGGGCAGAGACCGAGCTGCACGTGGAGCTCGAGCGCCTGGTGGCCGAAGCGGAGAACCTTGCCGGGCATCTGCGCGACCGCCCCGAGTTCGCGACCACCATGCGCTCGCTCGGCGCGCGCGGGGCCAAACTCAGCTGACCAGCCACAGCACGAAGCGCACACCGAAGCCCAGCCCGAGCAACGCCACCAAGCCCCCGACCAGGCGCATTCCGATGCCCACGACCGAGGGCGCGAGCCTGTGCCGGTAGCGCCGCAAGAGCGTGAGCAGAAGGGAAACCCAGCTTACGATGCCAGAGCCGGCGCCGAGCGCGAACGGCAACGCAGCGTTGGCGACGAAGTGCATCTTGCCGCTCGCATAGGCCATCGAGACACCCGCCCCCCAGGTGGCCACCAGCGCCGGGTTGAACGCCGTGATGGTGAACCCCATCAACCAGCTACCGCGCACCCCGAGCTGTCGTTCCGACGCCTGGAACAGATCGCCAGGGTCGGAGCGACCGAGGGCCAAGCGCAAGCCCAAGGTCGTCAGCAAGAGCGCCGCCAGCGCGCGCGACACCGGCTCGATCCACGCGTAACGCACGAGAAATTCACTGAAGCCCCAGAACGCCAGATACGCGTAGCCGCTCTCGGCAGTGGCGCCGCCGGCGGCCAGATACCAGGCGCTGGCGTAGCGTCCCGCGAGCCCGCGATTGAAGACCAAGAGTGAGATCGGCCCGGCGATCGGCATCGAGCCGATGAAGCCCAACAGGAACCCAATCAGTGCCGCGCTCCACATTCGTACGGGCTTCTAGCCCGAAGCGCCGGGCTCGACCAGCGCTGCTATTGCTGGCGGTCACGGCAGTGGACGGGGTTGCGAAAAAACGCCGTGCGCAGGATGCTCCCGGCGCCGTTGTTGGCCTTTTGGCGGACCCGGCCTTCCGCAAGGAGATCGCATGCGACCTAGAATGATTACGCGAAAGAACGCGACTCTGCTTCTGCTCGGGCTCGGCGCCGTCACGGTTGCCGCCGCTGGCTGCAGTGGCACCACCGCCTTTTCCGACACCTCGTCGTTGAAGGTCATGGGCACGCCGCCGCCACCACCGCCGCCCCCACCGCCGCCGCCCCCACCACCGCCGCCCCCACCGCCGCCCGCACCCAAGCGCGTCGAGGTGACGGAAGATCAGATCGTGATCCACGAGAAGATCCAGTTCGAGACGAACAAAGCGACGATCAAGTCGGAGTCGTTCGACCTCTTGAACGAGATCACCTCGGTCATCAAAGAGAACCCGCGGATCAAGAAGATCTCCATCGAAGGTCACACCGACAGCGAAGGCAGCGACAAGCACAACCTGAAGCTGTCCGATCAACGCGCTGCGTCGGTCATGAAGTACCTGACCGAGCACGGCGTTGAGGTGGCTCGCTTGGTCTCCAAGGGCTGGGGCGAGAGCAAGCCGATCGGCGACAACAAGACCGACGACGGTCGCGAGCAGAACCGTCGCGTCGAGTTCGTGATCCTCGAGCAGGACACGATCAAGAAGCAGGTCGAGATCGATCCGAACACCGGCAAAGAGAAGGTGATCAGCGAGCAGACCATCGCTGCGCCCGTAGCACCCGTAGCACCCGTAGCACCCGCGCCCGCGCCGGAAACGAAGGCCGAGAAGAAGGCCGAAGAGAAGGCCGAGAAGAAGGCCGAGAAGAAGGCCGAAGAGAAGGCCGAGAAGAAGGCCGAGAAGAAGGCCGAAAAGAAGGCCGAAAAGAAGGCCGAGAAGACCGAGGAGAAGAAGCCATGAAAGCGCTGAACACTGTCGTGCTTACGGTTGCCTTCGGCTCGGTGGCTCTCGTGGGCTGCGCCGCGCGCGATGCGGAAATGTACCGCACCGACACGCGCGCACTGCTCGAGACCAAGAGCGGGGCGATCCAGGCCTGCTACAACAACGAGCTCAAGGCCGACCGCAAGGCTACGGGCAAGGTCGTCGTGCGCTTCAAGGTGCAGAACGACACGGGCAAGATCGTGGACGCGAAGGTGGACGACAAGCAGAGCAAGGGCTCCCCAGCCCTGGGCAAGTGCGTGGTCGATGCCATCAACGGCCTCACGCTCGACCCTGCCGACAAGCGTGACGGCGACGCCACGTTCACCTGGGAGTTCGAAGCGCAGGGCTGAGGCTCTGCCGCTACGACTCGCAAGAACCCTCGGGCCGCACGCCGGCTCGGGGGTTCTGCTTTCTTGGAGGGGTCACGGGGAGCACACACAGGGCACACGCGCACAACGCGACCGTGCTCAGCCGCCCACCCCTGCGCCCACGCCCACCGCTGCGCCCGTTCCGGCTGCGCCGGCGCCGCCGCATTGGCACCCGTCGTAGCGTCCATAGACGTTGCAGAGCTGCGCGCCGTTCAGGATGCCGTTGGGAGGACACGGACAGGTGACCGTCATGCCCTGCGTGCACGCCACCGGTCGCGGACCGAGCTTGCGCGCGTCGGGATTCACCGCCGCGCTACATGCGCATAGGGAAGCTCCTGCCAGCAGCAAGCACGCAAGCACGCAAGCACGCAAGCACGGTCTGCCAATCACGACGGGCCTCATCGCCGCGATGTTCGCACAGTAGACGGAACGCGCAAGTGCGCACGATGTCACCGGGTTGTTCCCGTTCCGAAACGGCAAGTTCCTCGCCCGATCCCCAAAGCAATTCGAGCTGCGTGCGCTCGCGCGTGTCGGACCGCAAGCGCTGCACGCAGCGGGCGCGCAGCTCTAAGCCCACGAAACAACAGCCTGAACACGTCGAGCACGCAGCCGGGCACCTGCACACGGCAGCATGCGCGCTGTGTAACTTCTTCTAGTCATCATGCAATTTTTGTTTGAGTTCGGATCGCGACGCATAGAATCCAGGGGCATGCGCGACCGACCCCTCGATGTGCTTGCGGAGATGACGCGCGGCATGCTCGACGCGCGTGACCGCAGCTCGCGCTTGCAGGTGGTCACCGACGCGGCCCTGCGCTTGACGCCGGCGAACCACGCCTCGGTACGCCTGTGCGATCTCGGCGACCGACTGCATTCGGGTGCGCGCTCGGGTGTAGGCGCCGACCGGCCAGCCCCCAGCGTGCGCAAAGGCCAAGGGGTGCTCGGCTGGGTGGCGCAGACCGGCGAGGCCGCACGCGTCCGCGACATCGGCGAGGACCCGCGCTTCACGCCCATCGAGAAGCGCGACTTCGCGGTGAGCTCGCTGGTCTCTGTGCCCATCTGTGCGCGCGGCGAGACGCTGGGCGTGCTCTCGCTCTCGGCGCCCGAGCGCGACGCGTTCGGCGACGACCACCAGGCACTGGCCATGCTGCTCGCACACGCGGCCGCGCAAGCCCTGGTCACGTCGGAGCTCGAAGAGCTCTCCATCACCGACTCACACACCTTGGCCTTCAATCGCCGCTACCTGCTGCCACGCCTACAGCAGGAAATGGAGCGCGCGGCGCGTCAGGGCCAAGCCCTCAGCGTGCTGCTCATCGACCTCGATCACTTCAAGCGCGTCAACGATCGCCACGGTCACGCCGTGGGCGACACGGTGCTGCGCGCCTTCGCAGACACCGTGCGCGAAGAGGTCCGCAGCATCGACGTGCTGGTGCGCCGCGGCGGCGAAGAGTTCGTGCTGCTCATGCCCAACACGGCCGACGAAGCCGCGCACCTGGTGGCCGAGCGCCTGCGCCTGCGCCTGGCCACCGAGCCGCTGCGGGTGCGCGCCGACCTGCAGCTGGTGCAGACCGTGTCGGTGGGCGTCGCTACCTGGGACGGCAGCGAGAGCCCCGAAGCCCTCGAGGAACGCGCCGATCTCGCGATGTACGTGGCCAAGCACGACGGGCGCAATCGCGTCGTGCATGCGCGGCCATCGTCACCTGCACCAGGCATCGCGCCCAGCAGCGCGCCGGACCTCGCTGGCGCCGCCGCCAAGCACTGAGCCATGAGCGCCGCGCCCGCGGAAGAGCTCGTCGATCTGGTGGACGACGACGACTGCGTGATCGGTCGCGTGACGCGCGCGCAGATGCGTGCGGCCAACCTGCTACATCGCAACGTTGCAGTGCTGTGCAAGAACAGCAACGGCGACATCTACGTGCAGCAGCGCTCCGCGCACAAAGACCTGTTCCCCAGCTGCTACGACATGTTCGTCGGTGGGGTCGTGAGCGCGGGCGAGAGCTACGCCGCTGCGGCGAAACGCGAGATCGCGGAAGAGCTCGGCATCGTCGGCCCGTCGCCACGCCGCCTCTTTCATCATCGCTACGAAGGCGCGCACACGCGCTCGCACACCGAGGTGTTCGAGCTGAGCTGGGACGGTGGCATCACGCATCAAGCGAGCGAGGTCGTGTGGGGCGAGTACCGCAGCTTGCAGCAGCTCGCGGACAATACGGAACGTTTCGAGTTCGTTGCGGACGGCGCGGAGATCTTCGGGCACTACCTGCGTACGTTGCGGGGCTGAGCTGCACGTCACGAAACTTGTCGGTCGTCGCGCAGAAACTTGTTGTTGAAATCGTTCTGGCGGTCACGCTCCGACGCGATACGAAAACATGCATCAATTCAGCGTCTTGCAGCGTCGCAGGCGACACGCCACCACTGCACTCGAAACACTTCGGAAACATAATCTTTTGTAGCTTCTTGATGGGTTCAGAAACACAGAGGAAACAGCTGGATCGTATGTCTACGCGTGCCAACTCACCAAGGAGCTCGACGTGACTGAAATCCAAGCACCTCTCGCCGGCCATCTCGCTACCGCAGCGGCCACAAGCCGCCGGTTCGTTCGTATGACGCTCGCCGCGTTGTTCGTGGTGACTGCGGCAACGACGGTCGCCGTGCCCCGCGCGTTCGCGCAGGCCGCGACGCCGGCCGAGCTCGAGCAACGCGTCGCCGACTTGGAGGCGTACATCACCAACAGTCAGCCCAAGGCGCTCATCAGCTCGGGCCCCGGCCACAACGCGTGGATGATGACCTCGGCCGCGCTCGTGCTGTTCATGACCTTGCCCGGTCTCGCGCTCTTCTACGGCGGCCTCGTGCGTCGCAAGAACGTGCTGTCGGTGCTCGCGCAGTGCTGCGGCATGGCCGGCATGGTGACCATCCTGTGGTGGGCCTTCGGTTACAGCTTCGCGTTCGCACACGGCAACCCATTCCTCGGCGGCACGACCTTCGCGTTCTTGAAGGGCGTGACGGGCGCACCGAACTCGGACTACGCGTACTGGGTGTCCCAGAACGTGTTCTCCATGTACCAGCTGATGTTCGCAATCATCACGCCCGCGCTGATCGTGGGCGCCATCGCCGAGCGCATGAAGTTCTCGGCCATCATGCTCTTCATGTTCCTGTGGATGCTCGTGATCTACTTCCCCATGGCGCACATGGTGTGGGGCATCGATGGTCTGATGAACGGCGTGTGGAACGCGGACGCCAAGATCAAAGCCATCGACTTCGCGGGCGGCACCGTGGTGCACATGACCTCGGGTTGGTCGGCGCTGGTGCTGTGTCTGATGCTCGGCAAGCGCCAAGGCCACGGCCAACGCGCCTTCGTGCCGCACAGCCTCACGCTGACCATGGTCGGCACCGGCATGCTGTGGGTGGGCTGGTACGGCTTCAACGCCGGCAGCGCAGTTGCAGCTGACAGCATCGCGGCCGGTGCATTCACGGCCACCACGCTCGCTGCCGCGGTCGCCGGCTTCACCTGGCCGGCCATCGAAGCGGCGCTCACCGGCAAGCCCACCGTCCTCGGCTTCTGCTCCGGTGCCGTCGCCGGTCTGGTCGTGATCACGCCGGCTGCTGGCTTCGTCACGCCGACGGGCGCGGTCATCATCGGCGTCCTCGCGGGCGTCATTCCCTACCTGGCCTGCACCAAGCTCAAGGCGTTCTTCAAGTACGACGACGCGCTCGACACCTTCGGCGTGCACGGCGTCGGCGGCACGCTCGGCGCACTCGTCACCGGTTTCCTCGCGACGCCGGAAGCCAACGCGAACCTGAGCACCAACCTCAAGGACATCGTCGGACACACGCTGTGGGTCGAGCAGCTCAAGGCCATGGCCTTGACGATGACCGTCTCGATCGTCGGCACCATCGTGCTGGCGAGCATCGTGAAGGCAGTCGTGGGTCTGCGGCCCGACACCGAAGCCGAAGAGCTGGGCCTCGACTACACCGACCACGGCGAAGCCGGCTACCACGCCGACGACTCGAGCGGTCACGCGGAGCAGGAAGAAAGCGGTTCGCTGCCCCCCCACGGGGCGGTGGCCTCCGGCACCTGAGCCGACCTTCCGGGTGGACGAGGCCTCGGCTGCACTGCAGTCGGGGCCTTTTCTTTTGCACCCTAGACGCGGACGTTGCTGCTCACTTCTTCAGATGCGTCGCGAGCACCGCGAAGCCCTGCGCAAACGCCGTGAACACCGGCACGCCGGCAGCGAACTCGTCGCGGCCCGCGATGTGCGAGAGATCGTAGACGCAGCCGTCTTTCTTGATGAGGTAGACCTCGACCGTGACCGGCACGCCGTCGAGCTCGAGCTCGGCGACCACGTGATGCGCGCCGCGCCCGTCGAGCGTGACGGTCTCTTCCAGGCGGTAGCTACGCTGCGTGGTGCCGAAGAGCAGGTGGTTCATCAGCGCGGCTTCGGGCACGTCTTCGTAGTCGGAGCAGGTTGCGTTGATGCTGATCGTACCGAGCTTGGCGTCGTGCCACGCGAGATCGTTGTCCTCGACGCGAATCGGTCGGAAGCTGGCCGGCACACTGCCCACGCGGTAGCGCACCACGCCGTCGTCGTAGATGGCATTGCGGAAGGTCGTGCCACCGCAGGCAGCGAGCACGAGGCAACCGCACAACACGGCGACCCGCAGCGGGGGAAGAGCGAAGGGCGTTTGCGAGTGGCGCATGGTGGAGATCTATAGCGGGCGACGGTGCAACCGACCAAAGATACGCACGGCGAGCGGCCTGCCGATGCGGCCGGCATTCACGCCGGCGCGCTAAGGGCAGGCCGTGGCGGCAGCCGGGCTGCTGGTGCCCGCAATGGGGCAGGCGTTGGGGGAGTTGAGCTGCACGACGCCGACGCCGCCGCCGCCACCGCCGCCGCCGCCGTAACAGAGGACCCCTCCGCCGTTGCCACCCCCTGTGGCCGCCGTGCCGCCGGCAGCCCCGTTGCCTCCCTTGCCGCTGTTGCTTGCGCCGCCAGAGCCGCCCGCGGCAACCGTGGCCGCTGCATGTGCCCCGTCGGCTCCCAAGTTGCCGGAACTGTTGCAGTTGTTGCCCTCGGCACCACCGCCACCGTTGGCGCTGAGCCAAGCACCCGCTGCGACATCGATCGTCGCCGCTTCGAGCAGCACTGCGCCGCCGCTACCGCCAGCACCCCCGCCTGCGTTGTTGACCAGAGCCGTCCGCCCACCGCCACCCGCGGCCGCGATCGTCCCAGTCCCGGTGACGGTCAGTGTGCCCGTCGCGCTGATCTGAACGGCCCCGCCACCTGCGCCACCCGACCCGCCCGCGCCGCTGGCGCCCGTGCCACCGTGGCCACCAGCGCATCCGCCGCGCAGCGGCACGAGCTTCGACCCCGGCACCACCATGCCGCCCGCGGCGCTACTGCCACCGCCGTTGGACTTGCCGCCGTTGCCGCCCGCGCTGCCGAAGCCACCGCCGCCGCCACCGGCGCTCGTCCCAGCTGTGTTGTCGGCACCATTGGCGCCGATGGTCGTGGCGGTGCAGCTGACGTCGCCGCCGGCCCCAACCACGGTCCCCACCGCGCTGACGTCGATGGTCCCGCTCACGGTCGCGTCGCCGAAGACCACGAACACCACGGGGCGAGTGCCCGTCACAGTCAGCGAGCTTCCCGCCGCGACGTCGAGCCCCAGCACGGAAATCACGACCAACTCGGGCGCCCCACCCGCCTGCGTCACGAGCAGCGGTTTCACCATGCCAGTGCACAGCGGAAGCGCCGTGGTCCCGGTCACGGTCGAAGTGTCCAGCACCGCGACACAACCGATCGTCAGCTTCGGCGTGACCGCCGCGCGCAGTGCCGGCGCGGTAACGTCGATATTGCTCGGCGTGTAGATGAACGCCGGTGTTTCGCAACCATCGCTCGTCTTCGCGTTCAGATTTTGGAAACCGTTGGCACACGCCAGCGTACACATGCCGCTCTGGCAGCTCCAAGTGCCATGCCCGTTGGGCAAGCCCGTGGCGAAGCTGCAGCCGTCACCGCAGTCGCTGCAGTCGCTGGTGGTGCCGAGCTTGGTGCAGCTGTTGTGCGTGCTGCACATCGCATAGCCCTTCTTGCACTGCGCTGGGCCGGCGTCCGCAACGCCCATGTCGGGTATGCTGCCGTCGCCGCCGACGCCAGCCGCTCCGGCGTCACCTGCAGCGGATTCGCCAGCATCGGCCGGACCTGCATCCCAGGGCGGCGGAGCCTTGGCGGTGAGCTTGGCCAGCGACCCGGGCCAGTCCTGCAGCTTCTTGCCATCGACGGTGGCCGTGCCGCAGTTGCCGTCGTTGCCACAGGTCTGCTCTGCCGGGCAGGGAGTGTGGTGCGCGCAGACGCCAACGAGATCGAGCACGAGCGTCACGTTGCGGTTCGGCACGAACGACACGCTCGCCTTGCGCTCGACGACTGCGGCCGCACCCTCGTAGCCCGTCGCGCTGATGATGATGGGATGGATCGGTCCGCCCTCGTACGCGATGCCCAACGTGCGCGGCAACTTGTGCTTGGCATCGACCATTGCGCTCGCGCTCTGGTGCATCTCGAGGCCGTCGACGCTGATCTGAACCTGGCTCAGCGTGCTGATGTTCGAGCGCACCACGACCATGATCTCTGTGAGTGGCCCTTGCTTCGCCGAACCGCAGCTGAGCGCGAGCGCGCAAAGAGCGGCCAGCACGGAGCTTCGCCATACGCCGCGCCAGCCGCCGATCATGGCTTCACCCGACCCGCGATCAGCGCGGGCATGAAGTCGCCCTGCACTGGCGTCGCCTTGGCAGTGGTGGTACCCGAGGTCGCGGCCACGATGACGACGGTGGTGATGGCCACCACGACGGCGCCAGCGCCCACCCACAGCCAGGGGTTCTTCCACAGCGAACCACCCGCAGCTGGCTCGTCGGCCTGCCGGGCTGGTTCCTCGAGGCCGCCGGCCGGCGCAGCCGATGTGGACACCGACTCGGACACGGGCGCACGCAGCGCGACCTGCGCAGGCGTGGGCGCCGGCGGGGTTCCCAGCTGCGCTGTGTGCCGCTCGCCTTCGGCGAGCTCGATGTGGGTCGACTGCACCACGCGGGCGCCGCGCACCAGCTCGAGCTCGTGCGCACCTGGATCCACCGGCACAGCCACACCGAGCGCCTGCTTGGGCCACGGCTGACCATCGACGCGTACCGTGTCGCGCGCGGGATCTTCCACGATCTCCACCGTCAGCGTGGCCTGCCGGCGCTGCACGTCAGCCAGGAGCTCGGTCGAAGAATCGCGCACGGTGGTCTCCAGCGCGGGAACGGCGAGCAACTTGCGCAGGGTCTCACCCGCCACCACCAGCCTGCCCAAGCGCGCCTGGGACAAGCCGAGGTTGTAAGCTGCAACGGCGGAGTACCGAATCTCGATCATGCGGGAGAAGCGATCGGCGGCGTCTGCCCACTGACCGGCATCGAGGAAGCGCAGCCCCTCGTCGAAGAGCGCTCGTGCCATCGCCATGCGCTGCGCGTCTTGCGGCTTGGGCGAGGGGGCGCTTGACGGCGCAGCTGCCGCGTTCGCCTCACTCGGGGACGCCGGCTTCGTCGCAGGCGGCGGCGGCGCGCCAGCCCCTTGCGCCTGCACCTGCGCGTGCGCCAAAAGCGTCGCGCATGCGAGCAGCGCCACGCGCACGAGCCGCCCTGCCTCGGCGCGCGTCGGGCACCGCGTCGGGCGCAGGTGATCACGCCCGCGGCAAGCGAGTGTCTCGTCCAAAGTCCGTGGGTCCAGGTTCAGTGAAGCCTACTATTTGGAACTATAGCGAAAGTTTGGGCACGCAGGCGCGCCACGCGCATGCGCATACGCACACACCACGCTTACACGCGGCGACACAGCGCTGGCTCACTGGCGCGCTGACTAGAGAGGCCGTTCGCGGGCCACTGCCAGAATGCAGAAATGCGCCTCACCGCGCGGCCGCGGCACCACCACGTCCTCGCCTTCCAGGCGCCCGAGCAGCGCCCGGCCCATCGGGGCTTCGCAGCTGATCTTGTCGCCTGCGACGTCGGTTTCGTCTGGGCCGACGATCTGCAGCACGCGCGTTTCTCCGGCGTCGTCCTCGAGCTTCACCCAGGAGCCGAAGTACACCTTGCCGTCGACCGTGGGCTTCTCGTGGACGATGGTCAAGACGTCCAGTCGCTTGCCGAGGAAGGTCAAACGCCGGTCGATCTCGAAGAGCTTGCGCTTGCCGTAGATGTACTCGGCGTTTTCGGAGCGATCACCCTCTGCAGCCGCGATCGCGACGGCCTTCACCAGCTTCGGACGTTCCACCGTCCACAGCTGGTGCGCTTCTTCCTCGAGACGCCGATAGCCCGCGGCCGTGATGTAGCTCGGCTTCGTGGACTCGTCGGGGCGGGTGCGCGCGCGGCTCATGACTTCGCAACGTGGCCAGGTACGGACGGAGTCGTCAATGCGCCGGCGTGCTCCATGCGCAGTTTGAGGTAGCGTGAGCGCATGGCCCTGGCGAACGTGCACACGGACGTCGACGTGGCGATCGTCGGAGCCGGCGTGGTCGGTCTGGCGACGGCCGCGGTGCTGGCCACTGCGGGCACGCAGGTTGTCGTGCTCGAGCAGCACGCGCGTGTCGGGCAGGAGACCAGCAGCCGCAACAGCGGTGTGATTCATGCGGGGCTCTATCACCCGTCCGGGACGCTGAAGGCGACGACCTGCGTGCGCGGACGGCAGCTGCTGTACGCGCGCGCCACGCGTGACGGGATCGAGCATCGGCGCACGGGCAAGCTGATCGTCGCGGTCGAGGAACGCGAACGAGCGACGCTCGACGAGCTGTACACGCGCGGGCTCGAAAATGGCGGGGGCGCGCTGCGCTTGCTGGACGCCAACGAGCTACGCGCACGCGAGCCACGCATCGCTGCGCTGGCGGCGCTGTGGTCACCCGAGACCGGCATCGTCGACGCCCACCAGCTGATGCGGAGCTACGCAGCGCAGGCCCAGAGGCACGGCGCCGATCTCGGCGTGCACCTGCAGGTCACTGCGATCGAGCCGCTGTCTGGGCGCTACCGCATCACCACCACCAGCGCCGATGGCCAGCGCGAACATCTCACGGCTCGGCGGGTGGTCAACGCCGCTGGGCTGCATGCGCACGCGGTGGCGAAGCTGGTCGGCTTGTCGCCCGAGACCCTCGGTGTTCGGCTGCACTATTGCAAAGGCGACTACTTCGGTCTCGCGGCCCGCTGGCGTGGCGCATGCCAGCACTTGATCTATCCGCTGCCTGACGCCGCTGGCTTGGGCGTGCACTTGACACTGGACCTCGCCAGCAATCTGCACGCCGGGCCCGATGCGACGTACGTAGATGCGCTCGACTACCACGTCGATCCGAACAAACGCGCGCGCTTTGCGCAGGCGCTGCGCCGCTATCTGCCCGAGCTACGCGACGAGGATCTCACAGCCGACTACGCCGGCATTCGGCCGAAGCTGTACGGTCCGGCGCAGCGCTTCGCCGACTTCGTCATCGAGGACGCTGCGCGCCACGGCCTGCCCGGCTTCATCAACTTGTTGGGCATCGAGTCGCCCGGGCTCACCGCCAGCGAAGCCATCGCCGAGCGCGTGCAGGCGCTACTGCCGAGCTGAACGCACACCGTGAAATGACACGGGGACAGCGCTCGCCATGCAAGCGTCTGTCCCCGTCCATCGGTGTGGATACTCGACTCAGAGCGTCAGGTCTTTGAGCTTCGCGCGCACGCGCTCGAGCATCGCAGCGGCGCGCGCCAAACCGACATCGAGCACGATCGCGAGGAAGCGCTCTTCGTGCGTTCCGTCGTGATCGTTGAGCGCTGCGCGCGCAGCGCGTGCCGCGTTGCTCGGACGACCCGGCGGCCGACCGGGACGGCGCTTGGGCGCAACTGCACCGCCAGCGTGAACGACGGCAGGCGCGCTCGCGACACTGCCGGCCGCGCCACGGCTGCGGATCTTGTACACGTAGTTCGTGGACAGTTTCATGCCCTGTGCCTTGGCCTGCTTCACCACTTCAGTCGCTGGCACATCGGCCGGCAACGCGAGCACGAACGCACGCTTACCCGAGATCGGGCGGCCACCGCGACGACCGCCCGCGGGAGCGCCGGCTTTGCCAGCCTTCTTGCCGCTGTGCTTCGCGATCGAACGAATCACGTGAACGTAGCGATCGCTGATCGTGAGACCCGCCGCCTTCGCGCGAGCGGACACTTCCTTGGCGGGCATGCTGACCGGCAGGTCGCGCACGAACGCGGATTTGGACACTGTCTTACCTGCTGACTTCTTGCTCTTCTTTGCAGCCATATTCGGGCTCCTTCGGACGATGCGGCCCAAGATATTGGGCACGCGTACTACATTGGGTTTCACCGTTCGCCGCACGACAGCCGCGCTGCGAACCAAACGACCAAGCACCCCCGGGCCGATTCGAACGGCCGACCAACGGCTTAGGAAGCCGCTGCTCTATCCAACTGAGCTACGAGGGCAAGGGCACGCCGTATAGCACGGCCTGCCGGAACCGCCGCCACGTGGTCTGGCCTTTCGGCCAGACCATCGAACACAGGGGTCTGGCCTTTCGGCCAGACCATCGAACACAGGGGTCTGGCCGAAAGGCCGGACCATCATGAAAACTCCGAGGTCGATAAGTGTCACTCCTCAGTATTGAACCAAGGAAAAGGCTTCTACCGGACGCAATCGTTCTCTACCCGGCAGGAAAGTCAACTCGATGACGAAGCACGCGCCAATGAGCTCTGCGCCGAGCTTGCGCACCAATTCTGCAGCCGCCCACGCCGTGCCTCCGGTCGCGAGCAAGTCGTCGACGATGAGCACCTTCTCACCCGGTTGCAGCGCGTCGCGGTGGATCTCGAGAGTGTCGGTGCCGTACTCGAGCTGGTACTCGACGCGATGCGTGCTCGAAGGCAATTTGCCCGGCTTGCGCACCGGAACGAAGGCCTTGCGCAAACGCGACGCCAACGCTGCACCAAAGATGAAGCCGCGCGACTCCATGCCGACGATCGCATCGAAGTGCCTGCCATCGTAGTGCTCGGCCATGGCATCGAGGCACAGATTGAAGGCCTTGGGGTCCGACAGAATGGGCGTGATGTCCTTGAACATGATGCCCGGCTTCGGGAAGTCGGGAACATCGCGAATGCGTGCCTTGATCAAGTCGATGTTCGTGCTCATGCGGCGCGCTCCTCACTCATGCGTCAGTGACCAGACGCGTGGCCAACAGCATATGACTCTGATTCGTCGCTTCCAGCTCGAGCGGTGTCACGGCGACGTAGCCATCGGCGAAGGCCTGGGTGTCGGTGCCCTCTTGCTCGCCGCTGTCGACCACGCGACCACCGATCCAGAAGTACTCACGGCCGGCCGGATCGCGACGCGGTACCACGTGCTCCTCGTAGATCTGCTCACCCAGGCGCGTCACCCGCACGCCGCGTGGCGTCTGTTTGGGGAAGTTGACGTTGAGCAACACTGCGCGACCTGCGGGCTTGTCGGCTGCGAGCAGGCGCTGCGCCAACTGGGCCGCGTGCCGCGCGGTGGCCTCGTGGTCGGCGTCGACCGGAGCCGAGAACGCCATGGCCGCGATCCCACGAATCGCAGCTTCGCGCGCGCCGGCGACGGTGCCCGAGTAGAACACGCTGGTGCCGAGGTTCGGCCCATGGTTGATGCCGGAGAGCACGAGCTCGGGCCGGCGCGGCAAGAAGCGCGGCTCGAAGAGCGCGAGGTACACACAGTCGGCCGGCGTGCCGTCGATGGAGTGCAGGTCGGTCTCGTGCTCGATGTGGCGCAGCGGGCGATCGATGGTGATCGCGTGCGAGGTCGCGCTCTGCTCACGCGTCGGCGCGACCACGATCACGTGCGCGAACGCCTGGACCGCGGCGCGCAATGCGCGGATGCCTTTGGCGTGTACGCCGTCGTCGTTGGTGATGAGGATGACGGGGCGGTCGGGCATCGCCGGTGCCGACCCGCAGCGGCTGGCGCTGCGGGGGGGAAAGAAGCAACCAACCCCGCAGCCCTACCGAGCGCTGCGAGATTAAAAATGGTCGGGGCGACTGGATTCGAACCAGCGACCCCCAGACCCCCAGTCTGGTGCGCTAACCAGGCTGCGCCACGCCCCGACCAAGCCTTGGGCTTCCCCAAGGGCGGGCAACCATACACCCTTCGCCCTCCCAGGCAAGCCCGAAGTCGCGCCCCCGGCGATTAGTACGCGGGCGGCTACGCGGGTGACTGCGCAGAAGTGACTACAGAGGCTGACGCTTGGCGCTCACGGGCACGCTGTTGGGCACGGATGCCGTCACCGTGGCCTTCACGTCGCGGGAGCCCGGATCAGGTTCCACTGCGGCCAGCGCCTCGAGCTGATGCAGCAGCTCCGTGAGCTCCTCGCGCACGGCAAGCAAATCGGCACGAGAGCTCACCTCGCGCGCTGCGGCCGGATCCGGCGGACTCGACACGCGATCGTGCCCGGAGTCACGCAAGCGCCGCTTGGCGCCGGCGATCGTGAGGCCTTCGTCGTGCAGCATGCGGCGCACCAACATGGCCAACTCGACGTCGCGCCGGCGGTACACGCGGTGCGAGCCACGCGTCTTGAGTGGCTTGAGCGCTGGGAACTCGCCCTCCCAGTAGCGCAGCACGTGCGGACGCACGCCGATGATCTGGGCGACCTCACCGATCTTGAAGAACAGCTTGTCTGGTAAGTCCGGCGCGGCCACGAACGGACACCACTTTCCCAAAGCATTGGCTGCACCGAGAGCGGCGCAGCAAGACGAGCCTCGCGCAGAAGCCTAACCGCTCCGAGCACACTCGCCTAGAGCGCGCTTACGAACGAACACGAACACGCGCGCATGAACGCGCACGAACACGGACGATCGCGACCGCGCACGCGCGGCAAGACCGCGCAACGCGATTACGCGCTCTCGGCAGTCTTGGTCCGGACCGCAGCTTTGTCCGGATTGAGCACGTTCTTGAGCACTTGGCTCGGCTTGAAGGTCAACACGCGACGCGCACTGATGGGAATGGGCTCGCCCGTCTGCGGATTACGGCCGATGCGCTCTTTCTTCTCGCGCACGACGAAGTTCCCGAAACCGGAGATCTTGACCTTGTCCCCGCGGGCCAAGACATCCTTCATGGTCTCGAACACCGCTTCGACGACTTCGGCGGACTCCTTCTTGGAGAACCCCCCGACTTTCTCGTACACGCAATCGATGATTTCGGCTTTTGTCATAGCGTCATCGATGCCTCCCCGGTAAGCCTGTTAATGCAAGCATAGCGGCGGCAAGAACTCAATAGGTGCGCTTACTTGCGTACCAAAGCCCCAAGTCGCTCCTGAGCCGCTGTAGTGGCTCGCGCGTGCGCCTCGTCCACCAGCTTATCGGTCAGTGTGGCTGTTGGATCACGGTATACGACATGGAAAGCGAGGCTTTTGTGGCCCGCAGGCACCGGCGCGCCGCGATAGATGTCGAAGAGGCGCACGCTCTCGGCGAGCTCGCCAGCGACCTCTTTCAACACAGCGCCGACTTCACCGACAGGCAGCGCTTCGGCCACGACCACCGCGATATCGCGCGTGGCGGCCGGGAAGCGTGGCAGCGGCTGAGCGCGCTTGAAGCCCGCCGGCAGCGCGATCGCGAGCAACGCAGCGACATCGAGCGACGCATACACGGGGCGACCTTCGAGCTCGAACGCTGCGAGCACATCGGGATGTAGCTCACCGAGGCAACCGATGGTTTGGCCGGCGATGGCGAGCGTTGCGCGTCGCCTGGGGTGCAGAAACGCTGCGCGCGTGTCGAGGCTCGGGTCGAGCACGGTATCGAGCTCGCGACCGTTCACGGCTTGCACGAGGCTGTTGACCACACCCTTGCCATCGTAGAAATCGACCAGGTCGCGCTCGTCGTACCAGCTGTGACGCAGTCCCCAAAGCAACACGCCGAGCTCGTAGCGCTCCGCGGGCAAGATGTCGCCTGGCTGGGTGGCGAAGACGCGCGCAACCTCGAACACACCGAAGCTGCGCTGCGCTTGGCGCTGCGCATTGCGTAGGTTGGCGAGTAGCCCCGGCAACAGCGCCGTGCGCAGCACCGAGCGATCTTCCGTCATCGGATTGGCGACGCGCGGAGCGTCGACCGACACGCGTGCCTTCGCGAGATCCGGGGGCGCGACGAACGCGAAGTTGACGGCTTCACACAGCCCTGCCGCCACGCCCGCCTCGCGCAAACGACGCACGAAACCGATCTCGGGTGCACTGCCCGTATCCGAAGCGCGCAGATGCGGCAGCGCCGTGGGGATGGTGTCGTAGCCCGTGATGCGCGCCCACTCTTCGATCAGATCGACCTCGCGGCCGAGGTCCGGACGGAATGTGGGCAGGCGCACCGCGAGGGTTTCGCCCGATACGCTCAGCTGACAACCGAGGCGCTCGAACACCGCGCGCGCGTGCTGCGCGTGGGCCGTGCGCTCGGACGCTCCCGCCGGCAAGCCGAGCAGCTGCAGCGCGCGGGCTGGGCGGTAGCTGACGCTGCGGGCTGGCAGAGCATGCGGATAGACGTCGACGGCATCGGCGACCACGCTGCCCGCAGAAAGCTGCGCGATGAGCGCGCTGGCATATGCGAGCACGCTGCGCACTGCCTCGGGGTCGACGCCGCGCTCGAAGCGGTGACTGCTGTCGGTGTGCAGGCCCAATCGCTTGCTCGTGCGACGCACGCCACGCGGCTCGAAGTAGGCGCACTCGATGAGCACGTGTTGGGTCTGCGGGGAGATCTCCGAGTTGGCGCCACCCATGACGCCGGCGAGGGCAACGGGGCCCTGCCCGTCGCAAATCAAGAGGTCGTCGGCCGCCAGCGTGCGCGCTTGACCATCGAGCGTGTGCATGGTCTCACCAGCGCGCGCGAGCCGAACGTCGATGCGCGCGCCGCGCAGCTTGTGCAGATCGAACGCGTGGATAGGGTGCCCGAAACCGAGCATCACCAGGTTCGTGGCGTCGACGACGTTGCTGATCGCGCGCAGGCCGAGCGTGTGCAAGCGATAGCGCGCCCAGAACGGCGACGGACCGATGTGCACGCCGGTGACGAGCGCTGCGCCGTAGCGCGGGCAACGGGCGGGCGCGCTGACATGAACCTGAACGGGCGGCAGGTCAGCCGGAATCGGCGCGGTCGCGGCTGCGCCGGTAGCGAGCGAAAATGCGCTCGCGAGCGGCAAAAGAGCGCCTGCCTTGGCCGCGTGTACGCGCTCGATCGCAGCCGGCGCAGGCAGCGCGAACGGCCGGTCGAGCAACACGCACAGCTCGCGCGCGAGGCCGACGTGCCCCAAGCAGTCGGGGCGATTGGGCGTGAGACCGATCTCATAGATGGTGTCGACGAGCCCGAGCGCGCTGGCGATCGGTGCGCCAGGCACGCGACCCTCAGCTGGGTCGACGATCAAGATCCCGTCCTCGTCCGCGCCGAGGTCGAGCTCTTTGTCGCTGCAGATCATGCCGCACGACACCACGCCCCCGAGCTTGCGTTCCTCGATGCGCATGCCGTTGGGCAAGCTCGCGCCCAGGCGCGCGAACACGACGAGTCCGCCGGGCGCCGGCACGTTCGGCGCGCCGCACACCACTTCTTGCTCGCGCTCGCCATCGAAGACCGTGACGAGGCGCAGCTTTTCGCGCGACGGGTGCGGCCGCAGCCCGCGCACCTCGGCCACAACAACCTGTTGCAGGCTCTGGCCCCAGGCACGCAGCGATTCCACTTCGAGCCCGGCCGCCGTCAGGCGCTTGGCGACGTCGGCAGGCGCCAGCGGCGATCGTTCGAGCCCGCAGAGCTGCATGAGCCAGTTGTGCGATGCCAGCATGGCCTGCTCCGATCAGAGTTGCGCGAGGAAGCGCACGTCGTTGCC
>JADGRE010000093.1 GCA_017881185.1 Pseudomonadota bacterium
CAACGTGTTGATCGAACCGGCGAACGACAACCACGCGTTGACCGGCCGCGTGCTGCGGCGCAAGCGCTTGGGCGGGATGCTCAGCTACTACCACCGCGCAGCGGCGTGATGCACGCCGGACGCCGGCGCCACGACGCGCTCGAGCCGTCACGCTGTGCACCCGGCCGGAGTGTTGGATCCTGCGGTCGATGACGCCGACGCTGAGCCGCGCGATGTGCGCCGCGCGGCAGCCGCGGGTGCTTGCGCCGCCGTCGCGACTGGTGCCGTCACGGCTGCATTGTCGGAGCACCTGCTGAAAACGCGCCCTCCGCCAGCAACCCAAGAGCCGGTGAGTACACGGGTTTTCCGACGATCGAGTTTTCGTACCATACGGGATCACTGTCTCTGTACGCTTGTGCTCTGCTCCCAGAGCCGCCAGGGAAATCGGTGGCACAGGTGGCACGTGGCACAGCGGACGGGACCGTCCGGCTAACTTGTGCCGCGCGCACGATGGCCAAACTTGGAAAGAACAGACTATGGGGTGTGTCGGCGTGCGCAGATGAGCCTTGACGATGAACCTTGACGACGAACCTTGACGAACCTTGACAAGCCGCGGAGTGTCGCCCCACGCTAGCTAAAGCTGAAACGAATCTGGCGACGCCATGCCCTTGGACCAACCCAACCTGTTTGCGCAACGCTCCGCGGAAAAGGCGAGTTCTCGTGCTGACGATGAGCGCGCACTAGCTGCCGGCGAAAAGAGTCGTGAACAGTTGCGCCAAGAGAACAGCCACTTCGCTGCTTTGGCGCACTCGCCGATCTCGTGGGGCGACGTCAAGCGGCTATACTAGCCGTCTCCGTGGCCGAACTCGATCTCAGTGACGTTCGAGAAGTGCTCGCGCGGATCAAGCCTGCCAGCGATCATATCGTTCTCGTCGGCGGACAAGCGGTGAACTTCTGGGCTGAGCGCTACATGGGGTGCGCTCAAGAGCTGGCACAACACGCACCCTACACCAGCAAAGATATCGATTTCTGCGGTTCACAGGATATGGGCCGCACCTGCGCCGAGGCACTTGGTGGCGAATTCCGCACGCCGAGCGCGCTCGACCACGCGCCCGTGAATGCTGGAGTTGTTGCCTATCGCGACACACACTCAGTCGAACGCAAGATCGATTTCCTGTACAGCGCCTTCGGAATCGATGCAGCCGAACTCGCGGAAATGAGCGTGCCGTTCGGGCGGCCGGTAGTGCTTCGTGTGATGCACCCCGTCCACTGTCTCGAAAGCCGAGCCCATAACGTGGCGTCGCTGCCCGGATACGATACGGAGCACGCGCGAAAGCAACTGCGTGCGGCCATCATTTGCGCACGCGAGTTTCTGCGCGAGAGCCTCTCAGACAACGTTCGCCCCCGCGTAGTGCTGAGGCACAACGAACGCATCTTCCGCTTCAGTCTACGCAAGGCAGGGCGCAGCGTGTTCGTGAAGCACAGTATCGACACCTTCAAGGCAGTCTGCGTCCATGATCGGCTACCCGTGCCGTTCAGGACGGTCCGCTATCCACAAATGCAGCAGCATTTGGCGAAAAAACGCGGAGATTGGCACGCGATACACCAAACGGGGACTGTCACGCTTGAGGATGCGTGCTAGCGTCGTGCGCGCCGCAACTATTAAGAAGCACGACGCTAGCACGCATCCTCAAGCGTGGTAACGTGGGGGTAACTGCGCCCAATACGCCGCGAGAGCTTGGCTGCTCGTCGTTGATCGTGTGTTAGGCTAGGTGTTAGGATCCCAATACCCGTGATTGGAGGATCTGTCTAAGCACCCGTAACCATTGGCGCACCCGGCAGGACTCGAACCTGCGACCCTCTGCTTAGAAGCACCAAGCTATCTGAAGCAGAACAGGCGGTTACGAGCGAAAAGACTGGTCTCGTACTGGTTTGCGAGCAAGCGCGTCAACTGCTTGCCTCTGTTGTCGCCGGCGACGTCACCGTAGAAGCCGTCGAAGCGTTGGCCGTTGCTGTGTTGAATGCCGACCCGACAACGCGAGCTGCGCTCGAGGCGCTTCGAGCCGACAACGATCCGCATCGGTTGATGAAGGCGATCGAACTGGCCGGGCTGGTCATCGGCACGACCGCGTGGCGCGCTGCATCGGAGTGAGACAGCCCACACCGATGCAGCCAATGATGCGCACCCGAGACACACGACGGTGACTGCCTGCGGGCAACGCCGCGCGTCATATCGGTTCAAATCGGGGGTGCGCTACGCGCGCCGTACCACGGAGAGGCCGTTCGTGCCGAGTACGATCATTGCATCTGCTTCGCACGGTCACACTTTCTTGGCGCGGGGCTTGCTTGAACGGTGCTTACACGCTGCGAGCAACTGCAACTGCTGCCCAGGCGGCTCGGGTGCGCGGGACGAAACGGCCCACGGGGCGCTTTTGTCGCCCGTGGCCAGATGCTGCTCACGCTGCCGAGCTTCGAGCGCGACACACCTCCGGAGAATCACGCATGTCCAGCGCGCAACCCATCCCATCGGAGCAACCTTCCGAACAAGCGCTCGCGCGCGACAAAATCTGCGTCGACACGATTCGTTTCCTGGCGGTCGACATGGTCGAAAAGGCGCGCTCCGGACATCCGGGCCTGCCACTCGGTGCGGCGCCCATGGCCTATGTGCTGTGGACGCAATTTCTCCAGCATAATCCGCACAATCCGCACTGGTGGGATCGCGACCGCTTCGTGCTCTCCGCGGGCCACGGCTCGGCGCTGCTGTATGCGTTGCTGCACCTGACCGGCTACGACTTGCCACTCGAGGAGCTGAAGCGCTTCCGGCAGTGGGGCAGCAAGACGCCTGGACATCCGGAGAGCCATATCACTCCGGGCGTCGAAGCCACGACCGGACCGCTCGGGCAAGGCCTGGGCAACGCGCTGGGCATGGCCATCGCCGAGGCTCATCTCGCGGCACGCTACAACCGTCCCGGCCACGAGCTGTTCGGGCACTTCACGTATGTGCTCGCTTCCGACGGCGACATGATGGAAGGCGTGCAGAGCGAGGCCGTCTCACTGGCGGGGCATCTCGGCCTCGGACGTTTGATCGTGCTCTACGACAACAACCACGTGACGCTGTCGGCGACGACGCCGATTGCGTTCTCCGAAGATGTCCCCGCGCGTTACCGTGCCTGCGGTTGGCAGGTGATCGAGCTCGACGATGGCAACGATCTGGCAGCCATCGACCGCGCGATTCGCACGGCCAGGTCCGAGCGCGAACGCCCGTCTCTCATCTCCGTGAAGACGGTGATCGGCTACGGCGCGCCAACCAAGCAAGGCACGTTTCAGGCCCACGGCAGCCCGCTCGGAGCCGAGGAGACGAACGAGGCCAAGCACAACCTGGGCTGGCCTGTGGCACCTGCGTTCCTCGTTCCGGATCAGGCGCTGGCGCACATGAGGAGCGCGGTCGAGCGCGGCCGAGCGCTGGAAGCTGCCTGGAGCCGCGCGTTCGAGTCCTACCAGCAGGCCTTTCCTGCGCTCGCGCGCGAGCTCGAGCGGCGCTTCGCGGGCGAGCTCGTCGACGATTGGGCCGACGGCTTGCCCACCTTCCCGCCCGATGCGACCGGTCTGGCGACGCGCAGAGCCTCAGAGACCGTGCTGCAAGTGCTTGCGGCGACGGTGCCGGAGCTGATCGGCGGTTCGGCTGATCTCGATCCGTCCACGTATACGTGGCTCAAGCAAGCGGGCGATCTGGAATCGCCGCTGAAGTCGCCGCGCGCAGTGCAAGGCCTGATCGGAGCTGAGTGGGGCTACGCGGGTCGCAACATCCACTTCGGCGTGCGCGAGCATGCGATGGCAGCGGCCGTGAACGGACTCGCCTATCACGGCGGGTTCGTGCCATACGCCGCGACGTTCCTGATCTTCTCCGACTACCTGCGTCCGGCGCTGCGCCTGGCTGCGCTGTCCCGTCTGCGCGCGGTCTTCGTGTTCACGCACGACAGCATCGGCGTCGGCGAAGACGGACCCACGCACGAGCCGATCGAGCAGCTCGCCTCGCTGCGCGCCATACCCAACCTGCTCGTGGTCCGTCCAGGCGATGCCAACGAGACGCGCTGGGCGTGGCAGGTGGCACTGGAGCAGCGCGATCGGCCGACCGCGCTCGTGCTCTCCCGCCAGGAGCTGCCCATCCTCGACCGTAGCGTCTACGCCGACGCGCAGCTGCTGCGCCGCGGCGCGTACGTGCTCAACCCGGACGACGCGACGACGGCGCCGCCGGCTGCTCCGGACCTCATCCTGATGGCAAGCGGCTCCGAGGTCGCGCTGATCGTGGCAGCCGAGTGCAAGCTGCGCACCATGAACCTGCGCGTGCGCCTGGTCTCGATGCCGTGCTGGCGCCTGTTCCAGGAGCAGACCCCGCAATACCGTGAGAGCGTGCTGCCGGCGGCGGTGAGCGCGCGGCTGGCGGTCGAGGCAGCGTCGTCACTGGGCTGGGAACGCTGGACCGGCCTGCACGGAACGATCCTCGGCATCGATCGCTTCGGAGCCTCGGCGCCTTCCGCCACGGTGTTCGCGGAGTATGGGTTCACGGTCGAGCACGTGGTCGAGCAGGCCGTCGCGCTCGTGGCCAAGACTACCGGGAGGCTCACGTGGACTTGAAACAACTTCACCCGACCTGCGGACAATCGCTCTGGCTCGACTACATACGGCGTCAGCTGCTGCAAAGCGGCGAGCTCGCGCGCCTGGTGCGCGAGGACGGCATCCGTGGCGTGACCACCAACCCTTCCATCTTCGAGAAAGCGATCGCAGAGAGCACCGACTACGCGGCCGCGATCGAACACGCCGGCACGCAGCAGCCCGCTTCGAGCCTCTACGAGCAGCTCGCGATCGAGGACATTCAGCAAGCGGCCGATGTTCTGCGATCCGTGTACGACGCGTCCGAGCGGCGCGACGGCTACGTGAGCATGGAGGTCTCCCCTCACCTCGCGCACGACACACAGGGCACGATCGCGGAGGCGACGCGGCTATGGAGCAAGGTGCGGCGCGACAACCTGATGGTCAAGGTGCCGGGCACGCCCGAAGGCATTCCAGCGTTCCGCTACCTGATCGGCCGCGGCATCAACGTGAACGTCACGTTGCTGTTCTCACGCGCCGTGTGTCTCGAGGTGGCCGACGCGTACATGACGGGGCTCGACACGCTGATCGAAAACGGCGGCGATCCGGCCCGCGTCGCCAGTGTCGCGAGCGTGTTCGTCAGCCGCCTGGATGTGCTGGTCGATCCAATGTTGAAGGCGCAGCTCGCGACCGCTGCGGACGAACGAACGCCGCAGCTGCAACGATTGTTGGGCAAGGTGGCCATCGCCAACGCCAAGCTCGCGTATCAAGACTGGAAGGAAGTGCGTGAAAGCGCACGCTGGCAAGCCCTGGCCGCGCGCGGCGCGCGCGTGCAACGGCTGCTGTGGGCGAGCACGAGCACGAAGAATCCCGACCAGAGCGACGTCCTGTACGTGCAAGCGCTGATCGGTCCCGAGACCGTCGATACGATTCCGCCAGCCACGCTGGCTGCGCTCCGCGATCACGGCAAGCTGACGAGTCAGCTCGAAGAAGACCTCGACGCGGCGAAGCAGGTCATGGCCACACTGGCAGACGCCGGAATCTCGATCGACGAGCTGACCGCCCGCCTGCTCGCGGAAGGCGTCAAGAGCTTCTCCGCCTCGTTCGACGCGCTGCTCGCCGCGATCGACAAGAAACGCCACGCCGGGGCGCCGCACGCGCCGATCGGGTGAGCACGCCATGACCAGTCGCGCTCAGCCAGGTCGAGTTCGGGACGCCACGGGCACGCACGTTCCACAGAACGTGGTGATCGTGGGCGGCGGCTTCGCCGGTGTGGCGCTGGCGCAGCGCCTAGAGCGGCTCTTGCCGAAGCACATCGAGATCGTCGTGCTCAGCACGGAGAACCATCTGGTCTTCACGCCGATGCTGCCCGAGGTCGTGGGGCGCACGGTCTCGCCGCTGCAGATCGTCGTCGCCGGACGCCAGCTGACACGGCGCGCGCGTTGGCTCGAGGCGCGCGTCGTACGGATCGATCGCGAGCACGATACGGCACACTACCTTCGCAGCGACGGCAGCCCGGATTCGCTGCGCTATGTGCAGCTGGTGCTGGCCTGCGGTACGGTCGCGAATCTCGACGAGATCCCGGGCCTGCGCTCGCGGGCGTATGCGCTCAAGACGATCGTCGACGCCATCATCATTGGCAACGACGTGATCGGCAACTTCGAGGCCGCGGCGACCGAGCCCGACGCCGAGTCACGGGCGCGGCTGCTCACCACGGTGGTTATCGGCGGAGGCTTCAGCGGCGTCGAGCTGGCCGGGCACCTGATCGATCTGATGCGCTCCACGCATCGCCTCTATTCCGAGCTCCAGCACGAGCAACCGCGCGTCGTGTTGCTGCATCAAGGAGCGGACCTGTTACCCGAGCTGGCCGACTGCGCGCTCTCCGAGATCGCGCTCGTGAAGCTACGAGCCAACGGGGTGGAAGTGCGACTGCAGACCGCGGCGGAGTCAGCGAACGCTCGATCGATCCGGGTGAGCACCGGCGAACGCATCGAGACCGGCTTGATCGCCTACACCGCGGGCACCGACACGCATCCGCTGATCAAGGGTCTGGGCCTGACGCTGACGAAAGGACGGCTCGACGCGGGACCCGACATGCGAGTCCTGGGCACCGAAAACCTCTGGGCGCTCGGCGACTGCGCCAGAGTCCCGAACGCGCACGACGGCAGAATCTGCCCCGCGACTGCGCAGTTCGCAGTGCAGCAGGCCCTGCAGCTGGCGGACAATCTCGCGCGGGTGGCACGGCACGCCGCGACCAAGTCGTTCTCGTTCCGCTCGCGCGGCATGATCGCCTCGATCGGAGATCGTGATGCGGTTGCGAAAGTGTACGGAGTGAAGCTGTCCGGGTTCGGAGCCTGGTGCCTGTGGCGCGGCGTGTACCTGGCGAAGCTGCCCACGCTGAGCCGCAAGCTGGAGGTCGCCGCCAGCTGGATCTGCAGCATTCCGTTCGCCACCAACATCGCGCAGCTGCGGCTGTCGCCGACGCGCCCTGCGATCGAGACTTCCGCTGCCGACGTCGCAGCTCCGGTCAAGCTGGGCCCGCGCGCCGGGTGAGTTGACTGATGTGCGAGCCCTAGAAACAGCCCGTGCGCGACCAGACCCGCGCGGGCTTGCAGCTGTTCGGCCAGCGCCTGGCAGCTCACGATCGGCCCGAAGCGGCTGTCGAGGATGAAGTTGCCGTGGTCGGTCCGGAACGGACTGCCATCAGGCTGTGCGCGGCGCTGGACGCGCGCACCCAGGCTCTCCAGATAACGCTGCTGCGCGCTCCAACCGAACGGCACGACCTCGACCGGCACCGCCCGACGTGTTCCCAGCACGGCCGAGCGCTTGCTGCCATCGATCACGATCAGCTCGCGTGTGCTGGCCTGAGCGACGATCTTCTCCCGCAGCAACGCTCCGCCCCCGCCCTTGATCAGGTTCAGCTCGGGGTCCACTTCGTCCGCACCGTCGATGGTCAGGTCGATGCGTGGCACGTCGTCCGCGGCGACCAGCAGAATGCGGAACCGACGCGCGTCGGCTTCCGTGGCGCGGGAGCACGGCACGCCCACGATATCGAGCAGCTCGCGCTGCTCGATCAGCTGCGCCAGCTTCTGCAGTGCGAAGAGCGCGGTGCTGCCCGCGCCGAGTCCCACGACCATGCCCGAGCGCACGAAGCTCACGGCATGCTCGGCAGCTCCACGTTTGTCGTGATCGGCGTTGGCCATGGGACTCGAGGGTTTCCCGCGCTCCAGTATGCGGTGAGGAGCAACGCCCGTGCCGCCACGGCTCACCTTGCAGGGAGCTTCGCGACGGATCCGAGCCGCACGTGCAGGGTGTGCGTTGCCGCGACGTTGCGGTCCAGCTCGATCACGTTCGACGAGAGCTCGGAGCCGTCGAGCGTGGATAGTGCAATGCCCCGGGCGACGTGCTCGGGATTGTCTACCGTCACGTGAACCTGCTGCTTGCCCAGCGTCACCCAGGCCTCGAAGCCGGACCATGCCGGCGGAATGCACGGATCGATGCGCAGGCGGCCCGAGTCCTGCTGCAAGCCAAGAATCGCTTCGATGCCCAGACGCCACAGCCACGAAGCCGAGCCCGTGTACCAGGTCCAGCCTCCGCGACCCTGCCATGGCGCGCAGCTGTACACATCGCCGGCCAACGCGTACGGCTCCACGCGGTAGCGCTCGACCTGTGAGCTCGTGGCACCGTGCAGCACGGGATTGAGCAAGCGAAAGACGCGTCCCGCTCGCTCGCCGTCGCCCTGGCGCGCGTGCGCCCAACCCAACCAGGTTGCTGCGTGCGTGTATTGTCCGCCGTTTTCGCGCACGCCCGGCGGGTACGCAGCGACGTAGCCTGGTTCGTGCAGCGAAGCGTCGAATGGCGGCCAGAACAGCAGCACGAGTCGCTCGTCTTCACGGACCAACTGGTCATCGGCAGCGCGCAGAGCGCTCTGCTCGCGCCGTGCCTGCTCCGCGGACACCTCGCCCGCGCGCGACAGCACGGCCCACGATTGCGCGATTGAAGCGATCCGGCACTCGCTGCTCTTGGCCGATCCCACGAGCGATCCGTCGTCGTGAAACGCACGTAGGTACCACTCGCCGTCCCAGGCGACGGCCTCGATCTGCGCGCGCAGAGCGTCCGCGCGCAGCCGCCAGCGTGACGCCTCGCCGTGATCGCCCAGGCGCGCGTTCAGCTCACCGAAGCGCGCCATCGTGGCGCACAGAAAGAAGCCCAGCCAGACACTCTCGCCGCGGCCTCGAGCGCCCACGAGATTCATGCCGTCGTTCCAGTCGCCCGCACCGATCAACGGCAGCGCGTGCGCTCCCTCCGTGATGCCCTTCTCCAGGGCGCGCCGGCAATGCTCGAGCAATGACGCGGGGGCCTGCGAGGGCTCGTATTGCGCGTAGCGGTCGTGCTCGTCCGGCATGAGGGGCGAGCCGATCAGAAACGGGACTGGCTCGGCCAGGATGCCGGTGTCGCCGGTCGCAAGCACGTACTCGCAGGTCACGAACGGCAACCAGACCAGATCATCCGAGCAGCGCGTGCGCACACCGCGACCTGATGGCGGGTGCCACCAGTGCAGCACGTCGCCTTGTTCGAACTGGTGTCTTGCCGATTCCAACACATGGGCGCGCGTCCGCTCGGGAGCTGCGTGCATGAGTGCCAGCACGTCTTGCAGCTGGTCGCGATACCCAAACGCGCCGCTCGACTGGTAGAACGCCGTGCGACCGAATACGCGCGACGACAAGCACTGGTACAGCAGCCAGCGGTTGAGCATGAGGTCCATGGCGGGCTCGGGCGTCTTCACGCGCACGTTGCCCAGGATGCCGTCCCAGAATGCATGCGTCGCCTGCCATGCTGCGTCGACTTGTTCGGGCTGTCGGTAACGCGCCACGAGCTGCAGCGCAGCCTCGCGGCTCTCGGCTTGACCGAGCAGGAAATGCGTCTCGAGCTCTTCGCCCGGCCCGAGCTCCAGATGCACTTGCACAGCCGCACACGGATCTGCGCCCGGCTCGACGCGACTGGATAGGCCCCAGCGCTCGAGACTCTCCGGCCGCGCGTAGTCCCCGCGCCGTCCGAGAAACTCGCAGCGATCGGTCGTGAAGCCGTGCAGCTCGTGCGCGGACGCCAGAAACGACACGCGCTGCGCAAACTCCGCCTGCCACGAGCAGGTCGCCAGCAAGCAGGCGTGCTCCGCGTCGAGTTCGGACACGATGTGCGGGCGCTGCTGTTCGCGCCGACTGCCCAGCACCCACTCGGCGTAGTACGTGGCGGTGAGCCGGCGATGCCGCGTCAGGGTGTTGCGCACGCGCAGGCGTATCACCTTGAGCCCCGCGTCGGGCGGCACGAACACCGTCAGCGTCTGCGCCAGGCCGTGGCTCTCGCTGTCGTAGCTCGTGTAGCCCGCACCATGTCGAACGACCGTTTCACCGGCGTGACCGGCGGGCAGCGGGGTGCTCGACCAGACGGCCGCGGTCTCTTCATCGCGCAGGTACAGCACCTCGGACGGAGTGTCGAACACGGCGTCGTTGCGCCACGGCGTCAGGCGATTCTCACCGCTGTTGAGCGACCACGAGGCGCCGAGGGCGGACTCACTGACCAGGCAACCAAACTCCGCGTTCGCCAGCACGTTGCACCACGGCGCGGGCGGCGCGCGGCCGGGCGCGACCGCAATCACGTACTGCCGACCGTCCTCGCTGAAGCCGCCGCTGCCGTTGTCGAACTGCAGCTTGGGACGCGTGCGCGCAGGCAGGGCTGGTTGGTCGCCGTCGGGCAGCGACGGCTCGATGCGCGGCAGCTTCGGTTGAACCACCGAGTCCCTGGCCAGGTGCGCGGCGAGCGAGCCACGCGCGGTGTCGAGCAACACGCGCGCGCAGGCCTCCAGGTGCTGGCACTCGTCACCCTTCAAGCTGTCGAGCGCGATCACGTACACGCCACCGCGCTGATTGAGGCAATCGTCCGCTTCGTTGCGCGTGAGAACCTGCCGCAGCGTGCCGACGCCGCCAGTGACGTAGCTCGATGCCAGATGGTCCACGAGCACCAGGTCGAGCCGCACGCCGCAGGCGCGCAGGTAGCGCTGGGCGCCGAGCACGTCGTCCAGCAGTCGAGCCTGCGGGTCCTGCACGCGTACCAGCACGATCGGGTCGTCCCCCGAGATGCCGTGGGCCCACAGCCGCTGCTGGCATGGTTTTCCAGAGGCCAGCACGTCAGCTGCGGCGCGCAGCGCGGGATCCACGAAGTGGAGCGCCGAAAACAGCCGCTGAATGTCGGGCAGCGCCGCGGGCTCGACTTTCGTGCGCTGCAAGCGGCGTGAGCTCTCTAGCCCGGCGTCCCGAAACACCCAACGCGCCGCGTGCAGCGACCCGTACTTGCGCGCGAGCTCGAGCGCGACGCCGCGCCCGCGTCCGACCGTGGTCACGAACGCCAGCGTGGCCGAGCCATGGGCCTTCAGCTCGACCTTCGCCATCAGGCACATGATCGGATCGAGCATCGCACCGGCGCTGCCATGCAGTGGGCCGCGCGCCGCGGTCAGCGCTGCAGGCGCCGCAGACGTTCCGCAGCGACCGTAGAAGGCCGAGCGATCCGTCTCGTACCCGGCGAAGCTCACCGCGCCGCCTTCGTGCACCAGACGATGCACGAGCAGCACGGGCGGCTCCGCCGAGGACTGCGGCCGGCGCGTGAAGCGGAGCGCGGCGAGGTCCGGGAGGTATTCGCTCTGCACGAACATGCTCGAGAACGCCGGGTGCACGGGCGCTTCCCTGGCGTCGAGCAACACGGGGCGACCGGCACTCGTGACGCTGAGCCTGCGTGGTCGATCAGATTCGTTGTGCAGGGTGATCTTCCGCACCTCGACGTCGTCGGCTGGCGCCACGGCCACGTCGACGTGAATCGAGATGCCGTCGTGGCGGCGATGAAATTCCGCGTTGTGCATCGCGAAGCTCGTGCGTCCCTCGGCGGCGGTCGCGAGCCACACGTGGCCGCTGTCCTCGTCCCGCACGTAGAACCACAGGCCCTCGTCGTCGCGCGTCGGGTCTGGCTGATAGCGCGTGAGCGCCAGGCCCTGAAAGCTCAGACCGCCGCCGCCAGCGGCGGTGAGCAGGCTGGTGAGGCGGCCGTTGCTGAGCACGAACGCTTGCGGCTGCGCGTGCGCAGCCGGGAACCAGGGGTCGGGTGGCCGCGGTGCCGCTGCGGCCGCCGGCTGAGCGTCCACGACCTTGGCCAATGGCCACTCGGCAGGCGCTTTGCCCGGCACGCGCTCGTTCAATAGCAGCTCGCCGGTCTTCATCACGGCGTCCGCATGAAAGCGATCCACCATGCTGCGCGTGTTCAACTGGTTGCCCAGCGCGATCAGCAGCATGCCCTGGTGGTGCGCCATGTACGAGCGCACGATCGCGAACGACTGGCCCTGCGGCGTGCGCTCGGGTGTGAAGTCCAGCGCCTCGTACAGGCCGTAGTTGCCGACCATGCCCAGCGCCTCGAGCCGCTTCAAGTTGTCGACGACGGCGCGCGGCTGCGTCGAGACGGCGAGCATCGATGCATACGGCGTGATCACACGATCGTCTTCGAGCCCGCGCCTGAAGCCGAGTCCCGGCACGCCAAATGAGCGGTACTGATAGGTATGCTGGGCGTCCTCGCGCGCATAGGCGGACTCCGAGATGCCCCACGGCTCACCCTCGTGACGCGCGTAGGCGATCTGCGCGGCGACGGCGAGCTCGCAGGTCTGCGCAAGCGAGGTATCTGGCTGGCTGCGCATCAGCAGCTCGGGCATCAGATACTCGAACATCGTCCCGCCCCAGGACAGCAGAGCCGGTGCGCCGTCCACGCTGGTCATGGGGCGACCCAGCGCGTACCAGTGCGACTGCGGCACGTCGCCCTTCACGATCGCGATGTAGCTGGCGAGTCGCGCCTCGGACGCCAGTAGATCGTAGTAATGCGGATCGATCACGTCGAGCGTCGCGTTGTAGCCGATGTGAAAGAGCTTGCGCTCGGCGTCGTAGAGCAGCCTGAACTCCATGCCCGCGAGCTCTGTTGCCGCGTCGTCTGCCAGCGCGAGTAGGTCGTCGTGGAGCGTCGCGCCGCGCTGTTCGGCGTTGCGTAGTGCCTCGCCGACGCGCAATGCCGACGCCTGTAGCTCGGGAGCGAGTGTGCCGGCCCGTTCTCGCTCGCGCTGCCAGCGCTCCAGCTCTGCAGACAGCAGGCGGCAGCGTGGGGCGATCTTAGCGAGCTCGAGCTGCGCGGGCAGCTCGAGCGCCTGCGCGGCCGGCTCGTCGTGCATTGCCAGCCACGGCATGAGTGTCTCGAGCTCGCGTCGCATCAGTTGCAGCTGCTGGTGCAGTCGTTCGATCGCCACGCGCAGGGCATGCAGGACCTCGAGCTGGAAATGCTGCGCACCACGTTCGAGCAGAGCGAGCAGACCGCGGTGCAGCTCGGGCGAGGTCTCGTCGCACAGTCGCTGCAACGTGGCGTAGGCATCCGTGTCCGCGCGCACGCGCTGAATGCTCTGGCGCATGCCGTCGATCACGACCTGCAGGGCGCCGAGCTGCAGCTGCAGAGCGGCGTCCACCGATGGCAGCGCCTCGAACGCCTCTGCGAGCAGCTCGACGGAGTCGAGCAAGCCGTCCCAGGCGGCGGTCCTCATCACGGGCGCGCTGGCGATCTCGCGGCAGCCCTGCTGCAGCGCGACCAGAGCTCCGGCGAAGTTGCCGCTGTCGACCGTCGAGACGTAGTGCGGCAAGAGCGGCTGCAGGTTCGTGGTGTCGTACCAGTTGAGTAGATGGCCGCGGTAGTGCGGCAAGCGTGCGATGCTGTCGAACGCCCGGCGCGTTCGCAGCGACAGCTCGAGCGGCCCGATGTAGCCGAAGTCGTACGCTGCCAGCCCGGCCAGCAGCATCAGACCGATGTTCGTCGGTGAGGTGCGGTGCGCCGTCTGTTCGTGCGGCGGCTCCTGGTAGTTGTCGATCGGCAGCCACTGGTCGTTCGGGCCGACGAACGTGTCGAAAAAACGCCAGGTCCGGCGCGCGATCAGCCGCAGCTGTCGGCGGTCCGCGGGGCGCAAGCTCGGGACGCGCGCGGGTACGGGCTGGCTCACCCAGCGCGCGACCTCTGGTGAGACGCACCACAGCACCAGCAGCGGCAGAGCCACGGGCAGGGCTCCCGGTCGCAGCCAGGCCAGCACGACGGCACACAGCACGGCAAACAGCGGCGCGACGAACATCGTGCGCCAGAACAGCGCACGCGCCGAGCGGGCCTGCAGCCCGAGCTCCGTGTAGGCCGCGCTGGTCCACTGCAACAGGTGCTTGCGCGTGATCGCCGTTCGGATCACGACGCGGACGATCGCGTCAGTTACCAGTGACGCCTCGAACGCGAGGAACGTCAGCGCCAACAGGCCGCGGCCAAGCGCCGCCACGCGTCGCTGACGGTCGAACCGCAGCGACTGCGCCAGCGGCGCGAACAGCAGCGCCGTCAGCCCCAGCGTCCAGAATGCCGGTCGGCCCGGAAGGCAGGTCCAGCCCAGCACGAACAGCACGCACAGCACTGGGTTCACCAGGCTGCGCCGCATGTTGTCCAGGATCTTCCAGCGGTCGACGCGCGTCAGCGAGTTGCGCAGCGTGCCCAGCGCCGCGGGCACCGTGGGGAAGAGCCACGGCAAGAGCTGCCAGTCGCCGCGCACCCAGCGGTGCATGCGCTTGGCGTAGGCGGCGTAACTCGAGGGATAGTCTTCGAACAGCGTGATGTCCGTGGCCAGCGCCGTGCGACCGTGCACGCCCTCGAACAGATCGTGGCTGGCGAGCGTGTTCTCGGGCACGCGGCCTTCCACGCTGCGCATGAAGCCGTCCACGTCGTAGATGCCCTTGCCCACGTAGATGCCCGAGCCGAACAGGTCCTGATAGAGCTCCGACACGGCGTGCGTATAGATATCGAAGCCGACGTCACCCGAGAACATCCTGGCAAAGCGCGTGTCGCGCGCACGCGACGGCGCAGCTTCGATGCGGGGCTGCACGATCGTGTAGCCGGCCACGACGCGTCCGCTCTCGGCATCGAACAGCGCGCGATTGAGTGGATGGGCGAGCAGTCCGACCAGGCGCCGCGCACTACCCATGGGCAGCTGCGTGTCACTGTCGAGCGTGATCACGAACTTCACGTCGAGCAGGCCTTCCGGCGCGCCCACGTGGCAGGTGTAGCTGGTCTGTGTGTCGCCGCGCAGCAAGCGATTGAGCTCCTCGAGCTTGCCACGCTTGCGCTCCCAGCCCATGAAGCGCTGCTCGCCGGGGTTCCAGCGCGGCTCGCGATGCAGCAGATGGAAGGGGCCCGGGGCGTCCTTGCCGTGCTTGTCGTTCAGCGCAGCGACGCGGGCACTGGCGCTCGCGATCAAGGCCTCGCTCTGCGGCATCGTCTTGGAGTCGACATCGTCAGTCAGCAGGGCAAACTGCAGCAGAGGGTCGGGACTGGCCAGGTAGTGCTGCTCGATCTGCCGGATCATGCCGTCGAGGTCTCGCTCACCGCCGAGCAGGGTCGGAATCACCACCAGCGTCTTGGCCGAGCTCGGCAGGCCATTGCGAAAGTCGAGCTTGGGTTGCGTGCGGGGCGGCAGCAGCCGCGCCACCAGCCACTGCAGGATCGAGGCGGCAGCCGTCGAGATCGGCACGACCGCCAGCAGGCTGGCCAGCCAGACGGCCCAGACGTGCGCGCCCTGACGGAGCAGCTGCACACTCACGGCCAGTAGCGGCAGCCCCGTCAACAGCGCGATGGATAGCAGGTACCACGGCGTAGGACGCTTCGTGACTGTGCGGCGCACGCGCTCCAGGCCACTGGCACGGAACCCGACGAGCGCCTCCAGACCGAGTCGACCGTCATCCATCAGGTAGTGTCCAACATGACCCTGACGCGCGTCGGTCGCGTGCTGCTTCGCCAGCGCGATGGTCAGGTCGGCGATCTCCGGCTCCGAACGCCCGGTCCGCCACGCGATCGCCTCCACCGCTTTGCGGTAGGCGTCGCAGGTCTCGAAGTCCATCTGCTCGTACACCCCGGCGGGGTCGGTACGCAGAATTGCTTCCACTCGGTTGGTCTTCTCGAAGAAGACCTGCCAGTCGATGGCATCGAGCACGCGCAGCGCATGGATGGCGCGCTCGACCCCCGCCGCGGGCTCGAGGTCGACGAGCTGTACGAGCGGCCCAGGCCCTTCCGACGGCGCACGCCTCGCCAGATCGTCGTGCAGGCCCGGCACGTCCAGTTCGGAAAGGAAATGCAGCAGATACCGCAGCACGCACGAGCGCAGCAGCGTCGGCAATGCCCACAACTCGGCGATCGTGAGCGGCGAGACCTGCTGATACGCGTCCACGAAACGTCGCGTTCCGGCGAGATCGAGGTCCAGCTGACGGCTCGACAAGAGAGCACGCGCCAGGACGTCGACCCGTAGGCGCCCCTGGTCCGCGCCCGTGACCAGCTGTGGCAGGTGGCGGACGAAGCCGCGGGGCAGGTCCTCCTGCACTTGCCGCGCGACGCGGCGGATCAGGTAGTAGTTGTCCAGAAACCACTCCGCCGCTTTCGGCGCAGGCAGCCCAGCAGGCGGCGTCGCCGCCAGATGCTTCTGCGCCGCCTCGATCGCCCGATTGATCGGCGACGTCTCGAACAGCTGGGCGAACGAGGCCACCGGCCGCGTCAGCTCGCCGTGGCTCTCGGCGAGCTTCAGTGCCGCGACCTCGACGGCGATCAGGCGCTCGGCGTGATCGTCGGGTGCACTCCCATGCGCCGGCGTCACTCCGCCTCGGGCGCAAAGCTGGCGCGCAGCGCCGGAGCCGGGCTGCGGTGGCCCTCCGGGCTCGCCTCCTGCTCCGGGAGATCCTGCAGCACGAGGATCGGCAGGCGCGCGTGCAAGAGCAGGTCGGTCGTGACCCCGCCGAACGCATGGCTGGGATCGCAGACCGAACCGCGCGCCGACAGCACGATCAGATCGACCTGCTGGTCACGACACACGTCCAGGAGCGCCTGCCGTTCGCTGGCATGACGCACCACCAGCGTGCTCACGCTCGTGCGCTCGTGCGCGAGTCGGTCGCGCAGGTCCTCGAGGTAACGATTGCCAGACCGCTCGAGATGCCCCGCGAGCTCATGCGTGAGCGCGATGTCGTTGGGTGCATTCAGGACGAGCGTCGGCAGGGGCTCCCGCACCACGTGCACGAGCAACAGTTCCGCTCCGTACGCTCGGGCGATGCGAGCGGCCGCAGGCAACACGCTCTCGGTTCGTGGCGAGCCGTCGAGCGGCACGAGCACGCGCCTGGGCAGCACGTTGGCTGCACCGCTCGACGCATGCACGATGAACACGGAGCTGCGCGCGATGGCCAGCACCTGCAGCGCCGTGCTGCCCAGGTTGGCATGCATGTCCCCACCCTCGCCGTGACTCGAGAGCACGACCAAATCGGCGCCCAGCTCGCGCGCCAAGTCGACGATGCGCTGAGCCGGCGGCCCTTGCTCGAGCCGCGTCTCGACGGACTCCCCGAAGGCTTCGCTCGCGTCTTTCTGGACTCGCTCCAGATATGCGCGCGCCTCCTGCCGGGTGATCTCCCAGCTGAGCACGTCATTCGTCCGAGCATCGGCGTGCGGGAAGCGAGCGGGCTCCATGACTTCGACGAGCGTGATCGCGCTCTTGAAGGTCTTGGCCATACCGAGCACGTAGGGCAACGACGCCTCGGAGCTGACGGAGCCATCGAGGCACACGAGCAGATGATGGCCGTGCGTCTGCGGGTCGTTTTGAAAGATGGTTTCGGCCATGTCCTTGGGCTTAGCCAGTGCAAGAAGCCCGCCATCGTGTCCGCGGGGTCCGCACGCAGCACAGCAGACCGGGCCCGCAGGCGTGCGTTCAGTCTGCAGACCCGTGAAGGCAGCGTGTCGTGCACAATTGTCCCAGTGAGACAAGTAGTGCGGGGTCCCGGCCGAGCCAGAAACCATCGCGGATTGCGTCCAGTCATTTTGCGCGCAAGGGGCACGCTTCTTGCTCGCTGAACACCTTCGATCTGGAGAATGATGTGGCACCTAACCTGGCTGCGAATCCGCAACGACATCCTTCGCTGACTGCGCGACCCGAGTGGCGAGCGCTGAACGCGCACTGCGTCGAGCTAGCCAAAGTCCATCTGCGTGACCTGTTCGCCAAGGATCCGGCACGCGGTCAACGGCTGGCCGTCGAAGCGGCCGGGTTGTACCTGGACTACTCCAAGCAGCGGGTCGACGCTGAAACGTTGCGGCTGCTGGTCGCGCTGGCCGAAGCCTGCAACCTGCAAGCGCGCATTGAGGGCATGTTTCGGGGCGACATCATCAACGTCACCGAACAGCGCGCGGTGTTGCACGTCGCGCTCCGCGCGCCTGCGACCGAACGCATCCTGGTCGACGGCGAAGACGTCGTGCCGGCCGTGCGCTCCGTGCTCGATCGCATGGCCGCCTTCTCGGAACGCGTACGCAGTGGCGCGTGGACCGGTCACACCGGCAAACGCATCCGCAACATCGTGAACATCGGCATCGGCGGTTCGGATCTCGGTCCCGTGATGGCGTACCAGGCGCTGCGTCACTACAGCCAGCGCGAGCTGACGCTGCGCTTCGTGTCGAACGTCGATGGCACCGACTTCGTCGAGGCCGTGGCCGACCTCGAGGCCGACGAGACGCTGTTCGTCGTCTGCTCGAAGACCTTCACCACCCTCGAAACGCTGACCAACGCGCACGCGGCCCGCAGCTGGTGTCTGCGCGCGCTCGGCAACGATCAGGCCGTCGCGAAACACTTCGTGGCGGTGTCGACCAATGCCCGGGCGGTCGCTCAGTTCGGCATCGATCCCTCGAACATGTTCGGCTTCTGGGACTGGGTGGGTGGCCGGTACTCGATGGACAGCGCGATTGGCCTGTCGACCATGCTGGCGATCGGCCCCGGCCACTTTCGCGAGCTGCTCGACGGCTTCCACGCCATGGATGTGCACTTTCGCAGCGCGCCGCTGGCGGCCAACCTGCCGGTGCTGCTGGGGTTGATCGGCATCTGGAACAGCAACTTCCTGGGCGCCGAAACGGTCGCCGTGCTGCCGTACGACCAGTATCTGCAGCGCTTCCCGGCGTACCTGCAGCAGCTGACCATGGAGAGCAACGGCAAGCACGTGACCATCGACGGCAATCCCATCGACTACGCCACCTCGCCCGTGTACTGGGGCGAGCCGGGCACCAACGGCCAGCACTCGTTCTATCAGCTGATTCATCAGGGAACGCGTCTCATCCCGTGCGACTTCATCGGCTTCGTCGAGCCGCTGAACCCGCTCCAGGAGCAGCACGACTTGTTGATGGCGAACCTCTTCGCGCAAAGCGAAGCGCTCGCGTTCGGCAAGACAACAGAAGAAGTGATGGCGGATGGGATCGCTGACAGCCTGGTGCCTCACCGCGTGTTCGAAGGCAACCGTCCGAGCCACACCTTGCTCGCCGAGCGCCTCACGCCGTACGCACTAGGAACCTTGGTCGCGCTCTACGAGCACAGCGTGTTCGTTCAAGGCACGATCTGGAACATCGACAGCTTCGATCAATGGGGTGTCGAGCTGGGAAAGGCGCTCGCCAAACGCACCGCCCAGGAGCTCGCCAGTGTCAGCGAGCCGGAGCTCGATCACGACAGCTCGACCAACGCCCTGATTCGCCGCTACCGCGCGCTGCGCGAGGCCGGCCGATGACCACGCGGATCAGCCCGCTGGCCGGCACGCTCGCGCCGGCTGACCAGAAGCTCGACGTCGCGAAGCTGATCGACGCTTACTACGCGCTGAGCCCTGATCCCATGCAGCCGGCGCAACGCGTCGCGTTCGGCACTTCGGGGCATCGCGGCGCGGCGTTCGACACGACCTTCAACGAAAATCACGTGCTGGCGATCAGCCAGGCGATCTGCGAGCACCGCAGCGCGCAGGGCATCGACGGCCCGCTCTTTCTCGGCATCGATACGCACGCGCTGTCGGCGCCGGCGTTCGAGAGCGCGCTGTCGGTGCTTGCCGCCAACGGCGTGCAACTGATGATCTCGCAGGCCGGCGAGTACACGCCGACGCCCGCGGTGTCCCACGCCATCCTGGTCTACAACCGCGGGCGCACCACCGGCCTCGCGGACGGGATCGTCGTCACGCCCTCGCATAACCCGCCGACCGACGGCGGCTTCAAGTACAACCCACCCAACGGCGGCCCCGCAGACACGCGCATCACTGGCTGGATCGAGGCCCGAGCCAACCTGCTGCTGGAAGACGCCCTGCGCACCGTGAAGCGCATGCCGGTGGCCAAGGCACGCGCCGCCGCCACGACCCACGAGCACGACTACCTCGGGGCGTACGTGGCCGACCTCGGCAACGTGATCGACTTCGACGTGATCCGCAGCTCCGGCATCCGCATGGGCGTCGACCCGCTCGGTGGTGCCGGCGTGCACTACTGGGCGCGCATCGCCGAGCACTACCGCATTGCGCTCGACGTCATCAGCGAGCAGATCGACCCCACGTTCGGCTTCATGACGCGGGACTGGGACGGCCGCATTCGTATGGACCCGTCCTCGCGGTACGCGATGCAACGCCTGATCGCTTGCAAGGACCGCTACGACATCGCCTTCGCCTGCGACACCGACCATGACCGGCACGGCATCGTGGCGCCGAGCGTGGGTCTGCTGCCCGCGAATCACTTTCTGGCGGTGGCAGTGGACTATCTGTTTCGAGAGCGCCCGCTGTGGACCAAGACCGCGGCCGTGGGCAAGAGCGCGGTCAGCAGCGCCATGATCGATCGCGTCGCTGCGCGTCTCGGTCGCACGCTGGTCGAGGTTCCGGTTGGCTTCAAGTGGTTCGCCGAAGGGCTGTTCGACGGCTCACTCGGCTTCGGCGGCGAAGAAAGCGCGGGCGCCTCGTTCGTGCGACGCGACGGCACGGTCTGGACCACCGACAAGGACGGGCTGGCACCGGCGCTGCTGTCGGCCGAGATCACGGCACGGCTGGGCAAAGATCCGGGAGTGGTCTACCGCGAGCTGGCCGCAGCGCTCGGCGAGCCCGTCGCGGATCGCGTCGAAGCAGCGGCCACGCCGGCACAGAAGCGCAAGCTGTCGAAGCTCTCGCCAAAGCAGGTGCAGATCAGCGAGCTCGCAGGAGAGCGCGTCCTGCACGTGCTCGATCGCGCGCCGGGCAACGACGCAGCTCTCGGCGGCGTCAAGGTAGTCACCGAGAACGCTTGGTTCGCCGCGCGTCCCTCGGGCACCGAGGACATCTACAAGATCTACGCGGAGAGCTTCCGCGGCCCCGAGCACCTCCGCCGCGTGCTGGAGCAAGCTCAAACCCTCGTCGACGCGACGCTCGCGGCCCCCGACATCTGAGCTGCTCGATCGCCGAACATCACCCCATCGCTGCCGTGTCAGCTCGCGTCGCCGGCGAAGGGAGCCAGCTCGACTAACG
>JADGRE010000257.1 GCA_017881185.1 Pseudomonadota bacterium
TCGTCGACCTCCAGGCGCTTGAGCGCTTCGGTGGCAAGGGCGTGATCGATGCGGCCGTCGCCGAGCACTTCGGCGAAGTCGCGCGCGCGGCGCAGTAGGCGGTTGACGATGCGCGGTGTGCCGCGGGCGCGCCGTGCGATCTCTTGCGCGGCGGAGACCTCGCACTGGATCTTGAGCAAGCGCGCGCTGCGCGTGACCACCAGCGCGAGATCTTCGGCGGGGTAGTAGTCGAGGCGCTCGACGATGCCGAAGCGCGAGAGCATGGGGCTCGTGAGCAGGCCCGTGCGCGTGGTGGCGCCGACCAGCGTGAAGGGCGCGAGCGGCAGCTGCAACGTGGCGGCGTACGGTCCGTCGCCTTGCACGATGTCGATACGAAAGTCTTCGACCGCGGTGTAGAGGTTTTCTTCGACCACGGGCGACAGGCGATGGATCTCGTCGATGAACAGCACGTCGCCACGCTCGAGCTTGGTGAGCAGCGCGGCGAGCTGACCCTTGTGCTCGATGGCGGGGCCCGAAGCCATGGCCAGGTTCACGCCCATCTCCTGCGCGAGGATCAGCGCCAGCGTGGTCTTGCCGAGGCCCGGCGGGCCGCAGAACAACACGTGATCGAGCGGGCCCTTGCGACGCTTGGCGGCCTCCACGTACACGCGCAGGTTCGCCTTCAGCTTGTGCTGTCCCACGAAGTCGTCGAAGCGCGAAGGCCGCAGCGTGATGTCGTATTCGCGATCGTCGGCCAGCGGGTCGGCACCGAGGGTTCGCGCGTTGCTCTCTGTGGTCTTCGCCATGCGTGGGGTTTGCTACGTGCTCGCGTCAGCCCAGCGCGCTGAGCGCGTGCCGCAAGAGTTGCTCCAGAGTGGCAGCCTGATCCGGTTTGCTGACTTTGGCCACTGCCGCCTCGGCTTGCGCGCGGCCGAAGCCCAGGCCTACGAGTGTGTCGCAGACTTGGCTTGCGAGGTCGCCGAGCACCGCGGGCAGTGGGGCAGCGCTGCCGGCGTCGGCACCCGCGACCGAGGCGATGGGCATGGGCAGCTTGTCTTTGAGCTCGAGCAAGAGGCGCGCAGCGGTCTTCTTGCCCACGCCGCTGATGGCCTCGAGGCGTCCACGCTCATTGCGGGCGATCACACGCTGCAGCTCGCCGGCGCTCAGATCGGAGAGCACCGTCATGGCGAGCTTGGGGCCCACGCCCGACACGCCCAAGAGCATGCGAAAGGCCGCGCGGTCTTCGGGCAGGCTGAAGCCGTAGAGCACCAGTGCGTCTTCGCGCACGTGGGTGTGCACGTGCAGGGTCACCGGCTCGGACAGCGGCAGGCGCGCCAGTGTGCGCAGCGGCACGAACACCTCGTAGCCCACGCCCGCGACGTCGAGCACGCAAGAACCATCGACACCGTGGTCGATCACCAAGCCCGTGAGCCGTCCGATCACAGCGCGGACGCTAGCACAGCGCGGATCAGCTTTCGACGGTCAGCAACCCGTGCTGCGGTAGCGGACGTTCGGTGTACAGACGCGTGCCGGAGCTCAGGCGCAAGCGGTGTCCGCGCCAGCTCACGTGGCGCAACCACGGCGCGAGCGCCCACGCGACGCACGCGAGCAGATCGCGCAGCGGCGCCAGTGGCAGCGCACGCCACAGGCCGGTCGGACCACGCAAGAGCCACCACAAGCACGCGTCGCGCACGCTGACCAGCAGCGCCGCCCACAGCAGCATCGGCGGCAGCGCCACGCCCAGCGCAGGCGCGAGCAACGCCACCGCGAAGGGGCTGGTGAGCGGTTCGAGCGCGTACGCCAGAGGTTGCAAGCGCACGCGCAGCATGCACCAGCGCAGCTGGCGCAGCATGAGCGCGCGCAGCGACGTGCGTTGGCTGACGTTGCCCACCGGCTGCTGCGCCATGCGCACGCGGTAGCCGGCAGCACCGAACATGCGGCCCATCACGTAGTCTTCGGCGAGCACGCAGGCCAGGCTCTCGAAGCCGCCGAGGCCTTCGAACACCGACAGCCGCAAGAGCAGCGATTTGCCGATCACCGCCGGGTGATGAAAGAGCTCCGTGGGCACGGCCGTTCCCGCAGCTACCAAGCTGTTGAGCTGCAGGTTCTCGAGCGTTCCGCCCAGGCTCAGCTCGCCCACACCCGCGATCGGATTGAAGACCAGGCCCGTGCCGGGCTCCGCCAGCTCGCCGCACAGCTCGCGCAACCAGCTGCGCGACACGCGGATGTTCGAATCGCTGATGGCGACCAGGTCGCTCTGCACCGCGGTCAACATCGCACGCAGGTTCGTGACCTTCGGGTTCATGCCGCGGCCTTCGTGCACCACGATGCAGCAGGGCACCTGCGGATACTGCAGCTTGAGCGCGCGCGCCACGCCGAGCGCTGGGTCGCTCGGGTCTTGAATGCCGAACACCAGCTCGTAGTTGGGGTGATCTTGTTCGAAGAACGAGCGCAGGTTTTCGTGCAGCGCCTGATCCACGCCGCACAGTGGCTTGAGCACGCTCACGCGTTCGTGCCTGTCGTGGCCCGCGTGTGGGTCGCGCTTGCGCAGGCGTACCCGCGCCAACGCCAGCACGCCGAGCACCGACCACAGCGTGCTGACCGTCACCAGCAGCGCATACCCCAGAGGCTCAATTGCAACTTGCAGGTCCATAACCGGCCAACAGGCCAGAATCATGCCATGCCTGGAAACAGCGGGTTTGGGACGAAAACCGGCGCCGTGCCAGCGCCGACCGTGCCTGGCGCGCACAGGCGTGCCGGCCGTGCCACAAGCGTGGGCAGGGGGTGGGCGTATACTCCGCGCCCCGTGTCCGACACCCCCGCGCGTGAGGTCTGTTACCGCTGCCACAAGCCGCAGCCGATGTGCCTGTGCGCGAACATGCCGAGCGTCGACAACCGCACGCGCGTGCTGGTGCTGCAGCACCCGCGCGAGCGTCGTCATCCCATCGGCACGGCGCGGCTGGCGCAGCTGGGCTTGCGCAACGTGCGCGTGGAGGTGGCCTGGAACGCGGGCGCACGCGAGGAGCAAGCGCCAGCTTGGTTGCCAGCTGACGCGGCCCTCTTGTACCCGGCGGCGAATGCCCGCGATCTGTCGGAACTGATCGACGCCGAAAAACCCAAGAATCTGGTCGTGCTCGACGGCACCTGGCACACGGCCCGCACGCTCTACCGCGACAAGCTCTGGTTGCAGCGCTTGCCGCATTATCGTTTTTCACCGGAAAAGCCCAGCCGTTACCGGCTGCGGCGTGAGCCGCACCGCGATTACGTGTCCACGATCGAAGCGATCGTCGAGGCGCTGCGCGTGCTCGAGCCCGAGACCGAGGGACTCGAGGCGCTGCTCGGCGCCTTCGATGCGATGATCGACGCGCAGGCGCGCTACATCGGCAGTGACATCGGCGTCAAACGCTTGCGGCGCCGCCGCCCCGAGGCCGAGCGGCGCATGCCGCGGGCGCTGGTCGACGGCTTCGAGCGCTTGGTGGTGTTGTATGCCGAGTCGCTGCGGCCGAACGCCGGACAGGCGCGCGAGCTGGTGCAGCTGACGGCGATGGTGCTGGAGGGTGGCGCGTGTTTCGAGGGCTTCACGCGACCGGCGTCCGGCTTGCCCGCTGTGCCGCTACTGCAGCACATGTTGCTCGCCGAGGGCGACTTCGAGCGGTCGAGCGAGTTGCCGGCCCTGGCGCGAGACTTCGAGGCTTTCGTGCAAGCCTCAGGGCCGCGGCCAGTCTTGTGCGCGTGGAACCAGAGCACCTTGGATCTGCTCGCACCGCTCTTGCCGGCGGCAGCGGCTGGGCTCTGCCTCAAGAGTGCCTACCGCGCGGTGTATGGCGCAGACGCGGCGGGGCTCGATGCGGTCGTCGCGAAGCTCGGCTTGCAGCTGCCAGCGCCGACAGTGCGTGGTCGGGCCGCACAGCGCCTGGCCAGCGCGGTCGCCGTGGCGCGCCACATGCACGCGCGCACGCGGCAGAGTCACGCTGCAACGCCGGCCGCGGAGCCAGCGCCTTCAGCCAGCTTCGACGCGGTCTAGGAAGGCCTGCAACGTAGCGTTGAAGAGCTCGGGAGCTTCGACGTTCGGGAAGTGTCCGACGCCGGGCAGCGTGCACAGCTGCGCGCCCGGGATGCGCTCGCTCAAGAGCTTGGCGACGCGCTGGTTGTAGTCGAGGTCGCGCTCGCCGACGATCACGAGCGTGGGCACGCGCAGCTCGCCCAGGCGCTGGTGAATGGGCGGCGAAGGTGTGCGCGCCGGGTTGTCGTTCTGCCAGTGCCAGCCGCTGTACGCGGCGAGCTGTGCGTCGAGCAGCTGCATCGCCGTGGGGTTCTCCAACGCCGGCACGAACCAACCGCCCGCGCGCCAGATGCGCTTGGCGGCAGCCACGCCTTCGGTGCTGATGACCTTGCGGATGCGCGCGAACCTCTCGGTGATGGCGGGCGGGAAGGGGACCTCGGCCAGGCCTGAAGGGTCGACCAGCACGAGCGAGCGCACCAAGCTCGGCTGCGTGAGGGCGAGCTCGAGCGCGTGCATCGCGCCGACCGACAAGCCCACGAGGTGTGCGTTCTGCAGGTTCAGGTGGCCGAGCAGTGCGGCCCAGTCGTCGGCGTGGGAGTAGGGGCGCGCGGTGGGTGTGGTCGAGCTGCCGAAGCCGCGCTCGTCGTGGCGCAGCACGCGAGAGCGCTGGCGCAACGCCGGCATCTGCGGTTCCCACACCCGATGGTCGAGGCCGAAGCCGTGCACCAGTGCCACGGCGTTGCCAGCGCCTGACAGCTCGTAGCACAAACGAGCGCCATTTATGGCGGCGACCGCGGTTGGGACGGAGCTTGCAGCCGGCAGTGACGACGAAGGGCGCATCGGTGGCAGTGTTGTGCGTCGTCTGGGCCGCCGTTGCAACCCGCCGTTTGGCGATTGCTTGCCCCTCGCGCTAGCCTGCGCGCGTGTCCGAGCACGTTTTCAACCCAGCCTCCGCCTCGCCCCGCGTCTATGACTACGTCATCGTCGGCTCCGGTTTCGGTGGCAGTGTGTCGGCGCTGCGCTTGACCGAAAAGGGATACCACGTGCTCGTGCTCGAGAAGGGCTCCGAGCTCAAGGCCGAGGACTTCCCCGAGACCAACTGGGACGTCAAGCGCTGGCTGTGGGCACCGCTCTTGGGTTTTCGTGGGCTGTTCCAGCTGCGCCCGTTTCGTCACGTGCAAGTGCTCGCGGGCGCAGGCGTGGGCGGCGGCTCGCTCACCTACGCCAACACCTTGCCCATTCCCAAGCGCGGCTTCTTCGCGAGCCCGGCGTGGGCGCACCTGGCCGACTGGGAGAACGAGCTGGCGCCCCACTACCAGACCGCGCGCCGCATGCTCGGCGCCGCGCCCACCGACTTTCTCACGCCCGCCGATGCGCTGTTGAAGTTGCTTGCCGAGGAAGACGGCAAGCCCGAGGCCTTCGAGAAACCTCACGTCGCGGTGTACATGGGCTCACCGGGTCAGACCGTCCCTGACCCGTATTTCGGCGGCAAGGGCCCCGAGCGCACGGGCTGCATCCGCTGCGGCGCGTGCATGACCGGCTGCAAGCACGGCGCCAAGAACACCCTCGACAAGAACTATCTGCATCTGGCGCGTCAACAGGGGCTGCAGCTGCACGCCGACACCGAAGTCACGCACGTCGCGCCGCTTGCACAGGGCGGCTACCTCATCCGCGCGCAGCAGGGCCGCTCGTACTTCGATCGCAAGCCGGTGAGCTACGAGGCCAAGAACGTCATCTTCTCCGGCGGCGCGCTCGGTACCAACTCGCTCTTGTTGCGCTTGAAAGCCGACCCGACCGCGCTCCCCAAGCTCTCCGACAAGGTCGGCTCGGGCGTGCGCACCAACTCCGAGTCGTTGATTTGGGTGGCGGTGCCTGGTGGCCGTGAAGATCACTCCAAGGGCATCGCCATCAACTCGCTCTTGCAGACCGACGAGAACTCGCACCTCGAGATGGTGCGCTACGGCGCGGGCTCGGGCTTCTTCCGCTGGGTGTCGGTGCCGCACGTGCACGGCGCCGCCGGCTTCTTGCAGATCTTCCGCATCTTGTTCGCGATGCTCATGCATCCGCTGCTGATGATTCGCGCGTTCTGCATGCCCGACTGGGCGCGCTCCACCATGATCTTGCTGTACATGCGCTCGGTCGAAGGCACGCTGCGCTTCGTGCGCGGCGCCTTCGGCTTCATGAACACCGAGCTCGAAGCCGGCGAACACCCGCGCGCGACCATGCCCGAGGCCACCGCGCTCGCGCTGCGCATCGCGAAGAAATCCGGTGGCCTGGCCATGTCGGCCTTCTACGAGCCGCTCTTCGACATCCCGACCACCGCACACATCCTCGGTGGTTGCTGCATGGGCGACAGCGCAGACACGGGCGTCATCGATCACCGGCATCGCGTATTCGGCTACGACGGCCTGTACATCGTGGACGGCTCCACCATCTCGGCCAACGTCGGCGTGAACCCGTCACTCACGATCACGGCGTTAGCAGAGCGCGCGATGACGTTCATTCCAGACAAGACGGCGGCCAGTTAGAGCGCCTGGCGAAAGCTGAACGGCCTGCGACGGCGACTCTTGCGCGCGGTCCAGTGGGTCGTCGCCTCCGTGACCCTTCATCGCTGGAACGTGTGGCTGAACGGTCGGGAGGACCGACTCCTGCGCGCGGTCCAGCGGGTCCGTGCGCGGAGTCGTTCCCCCCGACCTGCGTCGCAGCAAGCGACGAAGGTCGCGGCCTCTCGTTGTTGTTTGGAGACGCCTACGCCGTGCACAACGCCATCCAGTTCAGCACCCCAAATTCCGTGCAGGACTGGGCGGCTCGAGCTGTCGGTGTTGC
>JADGRE010000258.1 GCA_017881185.1 Pseudomonadota bacterium
AGGTAGTCGCCGCCACGCCAGTAGTGCTGATTGTGTCGCGAGCTTTGCCCGGGCTTGGCGTAGTTCGACACCTCGTAGTGGCTGAAGCCCAGCTCGCCGAGCTTGCGCTGCGTCGCCAGGAAGGTATCGGCGTAGTCGTCTTCTTTCGCCAGCTGCAGCTTGCCCTTGCGATGCAGCTCGCCGAACTGCGTCTGTGGCTCGACCGTGAGCGCATAGACCGACACGTGCGAAAGGCCCAGCTCCAAGACCTGCGTCAGCTCGCCGAGAAAATCTTCGGCGCGCTGCCCAGGCATGCCGAACATCAAGTCGCCGCTCACCCGCGGCACTTCGGCTTGTGCGGCACGCAGCGCCGCAAGCGCGCCGGGCCCGTCGTGCAAGCGCCCCAAGAAACGCAGGCGCTCTGCGTTCAGCGACTGCACGCCGATCGACAAGCGGTTCACGCCCGCTTCGAACAACGCAGCAGCCTTCGCTTGATCGAGCGATGACGGGTTGCACTCCACCGTGACCTCGACACCGTCGTCGCCCGTCGCACCGAACGCAGCGCGGATCGCGCGCAGCACGCGGCCCAGCTCGCGCGGATCCCAAAGCGATGGCGTGCCGCCGCCGAAGAACACCGAGGCGAGGCCCTCACGATCGCGCCCGACCCCGCGCCACTCCAGCTCCCGCAGCACCGCGTCTGCATAGGCCGTGTGCGGAACGTCGGGCCGCTTGATGGTCGCCGAGGCGAAGTCGCAGTAGGGGCACTTCTGCAAACACCACGGGAAATGCACGTAGACGGAGGTCGGCATGGCCACGCGCTCGCAACTATGGAGCCCGCCGCGCACTCCGCAAGCCCCGCTGCTGAGCGTTTGAGCAGGTGCTATTACGTTGTGCCACGCCGCAAGACTTCTCTTGACCGGTCACGCGCACGACTTATGTTGCGCCCTTCGGTTACCGGTCCAGCATGGCGAAGCGCGATTACTACGAAATCTTGGGTGTCGAGCGCAGCGCCGCCGTGGCCGACATCAAGAAGGCCTACCGCAAGCTCGCCTTGGAGCTGCATCCCGACCGCAACCCCGGCGATGCGACCGCCGAGGATAAATTCAAGGAAGCCTCCGAAGCCTATGGCGTGCTGTCCGACCAGCAGAAGCGCGCCATGTACGACCAGTTCGGCCATGCCGGCATGTCGGGTCAGGGCCAGGGCTTCAACGACGTCCAGGACATCTTCAGCCAGTTCGGCGACATCTTCTCCGACTTCTTCGGCGGTGGCGGCTCACCCTTCGGTCGTCGCGCACGCCGCGGCGGCCCCGAACGCGGCGCCGATCTACGCACCGGCGTGCGGCTCTCACTCAAAGACGCCGCGCTCGGTGTGAAGCGCGAGATCTCCCTCGCGCATCCCGGCCCGTGCGAAAGCTGCGATGGCTCCGGCGCCGAAGGCGGCAAGCGCAAGACCTGTGCGCGCTGTCAGGGCACCGGACAAATCACGCACTCGCGTGGCTTCGTGCTGCTGCAGACCTCCTGCCCCAATTGCCAGGGCCAAGGCAGCACCGTCGAGACGGCTTGCCCCAAGTGCAAAGGCAGCGGTCACGTCGAGATCGAACGCACGGTGAAGGTCACCTTCCCCGCGGGCATCGATGACGGTCAGACGCTGCGCGTGCCTGGCCAAGGTCTCGCCGGTCGCATGGGCGGCCCCGCAGGTCACTTGTACGTCGAAGTTGCGGTCGAGCCCGATCCGCGTTTTCACCGCGAAGGCTACGACTTGCTGCACGAGGTCACGCTGTCGTTTCCGCAGGTCGCGCTCGGCCATGATCTCGAAGTGCACTTGCTCGACGACACCAAAGAGAAGGTACACGTGCCCGCAGGCACGCAGCCCGGCGAGACCGTGGTGCTACGCGGCAAGGGCATTCCGCGCTTGAACGGCGACAGCCGCGGTGACTTCGTGGTGGTCGTGCACGTGAGCGTGCCCAAGCGCTTGTCGTCCAAGGCGAAGAAGCTGCTCAAAGAGCTCGACGACACGCTGCGCGAGTGATGCGAGCGGTTGCGACGCTCAACGCTTGCCGTGCGCGCGCGTTGCAGCCTGATCGTCGGCTTCGTCGTGCGCGTCTCGCTCTGCGAGCTTGCGTTGCGCCGCGTCGAAGCGCGCGTGATGCCGCTCGAGCACTTCGTGGTCCACGTGCGCGCTGTCGAGCGCGAGCTCTGCCTCGCGCTCGGCCCGCTTGCAGCGTCGCAGCTCGGTTGCGGCCGCTGCCAGCTTCTGAGCCAAGCGTGCGTGCTGGGCAGCCAGCCCGCGCGCGTATGCGCCTTGTCGCGCCAGCTCTTCGCCCGAGACCACTGCGCGCCCGCGTGGCAACGCACGCTGCGTCTGCAGCGCCGCCTGCGCCTCTTGCACGGCAACCAGCGCGGCCTGCGCCGCTGCCAGCTGCGCCCGGACCAGCGCCAGTTGCTCTTGCGCGCTGCGTTGCGTCTGAGCGCGCAGCTCGTGAGCAGCCTGCAGCGGATAGCCGGTTTCGCGCATCGCCCGCCAACATACCGAAAAAGGGCCGCGCTGCCAGCCAGCCCGCCAGCGGGCCTGCCGCCTGCCCGTGCTTTGCCTGGCCTGCGCGCCGTGCTAGACGCCTTCACGCATGACCGGCTACGCCCTCGACGTTGGCCTGCGCTACCTGCGCAGCAAAAAACGCGCGAGCATTTCAGTCATCTCCATCATCGCCATCTCTGGCGTTGCGCTCGGCGTGGCTGCGCTCTTGTCGGTGATGTCCATCACCTCGGGCTTTCAGCGTGAATTCCGCGACAAGGTCCTGGGCGTCAACGCGCACGTCTTGGTGCTCAAGTACGGCCTCAACTTCGACGAGTACCGCGACGTCATCAAGCGTGCCGAAAAGATCCCCGAGGTCGCTGGCGCCGCACCCTTCATCATCAACGAGATGATGCTCGCCAAGGGCGACCGCCTGAGCGGCGTGCTGGTGAAGGGCGTCGATCCCGTGCTCATGCCCAAGGTCTTGGACCTGCCGGGCCAGCTCGTCCAAGGCTCGCTCACGGGGCTGCGCCTCCCCGGCGCTGCGCCCCCCACGCGCCCGGAGAACCTGGAGCACCAAGTCACCAAGGACGAAGACGCCGATCTAGACGCCTACCTCGCCAAGCTCGCTGCAGCTGATGGCGGCACCCACGCGTTGGCCGTGGCCCCCGAAGCGGCTGCAGCTGACGGCGGCGTCGCAGTGGCAGCCGTTGCGACGGCAACAGGCGCCGACGCCGGCACCCGCAAGTCGGCCGAGCGAGCGCTACCACAAGTGGCCGTGCCCACGCCCGAAGCCATGGAGGCCGCGCTCGCCGCCCAAGAGCTCGCCGCGCTGCCGAGCGACGAAGCCGAAGCTCACCTCATCGACGACACCACCCCCAAAATTCCCGAAGGTGCCGACGACGAAGTGCTCCCGGGCATCGTCGTGGGTGTCACTCTCGCGCAAGACCTCGAGGTCAAAGTGGGCGACCGCGTGAAGATCATCTCGCCGCTCACCGGCATCGACACGACCGTGGTGCGCGCCGAGGCGCCCATTCCCAAGAGCCGCGACTTCCGCGTCATCGGCATCTTCAAGGCTGGCTTCCAGGAGTACGACAGCAAGCTCGCCTACGTCGATCTCTACGAAGCGCAGGGCTTCCAAGACCAGGGCGACACGGTGGTCGGCGTGGAGATGAGCCTGCACGACATCGACAAGGCGTCTGCGGTTGCGCTGCGCTTGGAGCGCGAGCTCGGCGGCGGCCCCTTCCACACGATGGATTGGAAGGAGCTCAACCACAACCTCTTCACCGCGCTCGAAGTGCAGAAGGTGATGCTCTCGCTCGTCATCGCCACCATCATCTTCGTCGCCGCGTTCAACGTAGTCGCCACGCTGATCATGATCGTGCTCGAGAAGCGCAGAGAGATCGCCATTCTCAAAGCCATGGGCGCGAAAGACAGCGCCATCTTGCAGATCTTCATGGTGCAGGGCGCTGCCATCGGCTTGGTTGGCACGGGCATCGGCCTCGTGATCGGTGGCGTGGTCTGCGGCTACTTGAACTACTTCCGGTTCCCGCTCGATCCCAAGGTCTACTTGATCGACCACCTGCCGATACGCACCAGCCCGAGCGAGTTCGTGGCCACGCTGCTGATCTCCTTCGGCATCTGCGTCACCGCGACCTTGATCCCCAGCTTCTGGGCCGCGCGGCTCTTGCCGGCGGACGGGATTCGGCCGCAGTGAGGCGAGGGCAGGGGGCCCGGGCCGTGACCCGTGCCACGTGGATGGTTGTTAATGCCATCTAGACATGGCATGATTAGCCATATGAAGAAGACCCTGCACATCGATGACGCGCTGCTCGCCGAGGCAAGGGCAGCGTGCGCTGCGGCGACCGACACCGACACCATCCGTCTAGGGCTCGAGGCTCTGGTGCGGCACGCAGCGCATCAGCGCCTGCGCGCCTTGCGAGGCTCCGAACCACGCGCTCGCGATGTTCCCCGCCGCCGGGCCAAGGCTGCTGCAAAGCGCAAAGCCGCCTGATGGTGATCGTGGACACGTCCGTGTGGATTCGCTTCCTCGCGGGCCAGGAGCCATTCGCGAGCGGTCTCGACCAACTGCTCGATCACGACGAAGTCTTGGCCCACGATCTGGTGCACGGCGAGCTTCTTATCGGTGATCGCGGCGGTCGCCCTGCGCTGCTTTCGAGTTACGAGAAGATGGTGCGTGCGCCCACGCTCGCGCACGGCGAAGTGGTGGAGTTCGTTCGTGCTCGCAAGCTCCACGGTCGCGGTCTGAGCTGGATCGACGTGCACTTGCTGGCATCCGCGCTGGCCGCGCGAGTCTCGCTGTGGACGGCGGACGCGCGCCTCGCCGCCACCGCCGTAGCGCTACGAGTCACCCACGCGGTGCGCCCCCTGCGTTGAAACCAGGCCTGGGAGCCATCCGGCCTCGGGTCGCGCGTCCGCTCGCCCCCCGAACCCAGACCCGCGCCCACCCCCCTCGTTCAACTTGACGACGCCCCGGACATTGTCTATCTACTGCGCCCACTTGCGGGAGTAACTCAGTGGTAGAGTGCAACCTTGCCAAGGTTGACGTCGAGAGTTCGAATCTCTTCTCCCGCTCCGAAATACGTGAATGATATCAGCCGGTTGAGGTAGCTCCTCGGCCGGCTTTTTCATTGGAAGTACCACCTGGGGTGCCCTGAGTACCACCTTGAGTACCACTGGCCGCCCGGTCGCCTTGGGCGGCACCCCGGGCCGTTCCAAACAGGTCGATGACCTTGGCGATGCTCTCCCGCTGCTCGACAGATGAGACCGTCGAGTAGTGGTGCTGCATCTGCTCGGTCAGGTGGCCGCTGATACTCCGGGTGACGATCGACTCGACCTCCGCCCGGCGGGCGAGGTCGTTGAACGTCCGGCGCATTCCGCGCTGAGTGAATGCAAAGCCGAGCTTCATCTCGTCGCCCACCTCGGCGAAGGGCTTGTTGAGCACGGTGGGTGCTCGGAAGCCTCCCGTCGAAGCAGGAAAGAGCAGCTCGGATTCGCGCTGCGCATCCTCGGTCAGCTGCGTGTCGATGTGCCACTTGAGGACGCTCATCGCTTCCTCCGGTAGGTCGATCGCGTAGCGCCGCTTCTGTTTGGTCGTGTTCATGACCTCGGTGCCACGCGTCTGGGACCGGCGCACCAAGATGCGGTTCTTGTCCCAGAGCACGTCGGCGTACGGCCCGCTGCGGCGAAGCGGCCGCAGTGACGAGGGTCGAAGCCCCGTCACGAACCCGAGATACGTCATTGCGTAGTGCTGCGGATAGAGCTCGCGCAGCCTCTTGAGGAAGTCGCCCACCCGTTCGGCCGGCAAGGCGTTCGGTTCCTCCTCCGTGTACACAGCGTGTTCCGAGACATCGAAGTTCTCGACGCCCTCGGTCGCGATGCTTGGCAGAGCAAGCTCGCGCTTGGCGTGCTTCAGGACGACTCTCAGAATTGAAAGCCATCCGTTGGCGGTGGTGGGCGCGTAGTCTCCGGCCTCGATCAACACCGCGATGCCCGTCCGCCACGTCTCGACGTGGTTGACGTTCAACTTGTCGATGAAGATGTCACCGAAGCCAGGCACGAGCGCGCCCGCCTTCTCTCCGTGAGTGCCCGCGATCAGATGTTCGAGCGTGCTCTTCCATCGCGTGCGACCGGCGCTGCTCTTGATCTTGCCGCCAGGCGCCTTCTTGCGCTCGTACAGGTCAGCCGCGTAGTCGGCGAAGCGCATGCTCGATCGTTGGGCTGAGACGTTGCCGTCCCGAACCCGCGTTCGCTCCTCCTCGAGCCAGCGCAGGGCCGTCAGCTCGTCGGCTCCGGGCATCACGCGCCGGATCTCCTTGAGCTTGCCCGTCGCTGAGTCGATGACTCGCGCACGCACCAGGTGACCTCCGTCCTTCCGTTTCCAGACGCCGGGCAACTTGGTCGGCTTGACCCAGCTGTTCCAGCGTTTCGTCCAAGTGTCGTTCTGTTTCTTCTTGTCCAAGTGCTTCTCCGTTGGTCGGAGGCGCATCCGGACGATCCGCCGCAACGGTAGCACCGGATTGCCCACGCAGGAACCGATTGAGTTCGTCGACGTCCCACATCCACGTGCCGCGCCCGCCGCGCTTGCCGGCGGGTGCGAGTCGACCTTCAATCTTTGCTTTGCGGATCGCACCGGCCGTGCGGAAACCGCAGAACTTCGCGGCTTCCGCCGTCGTCAGAAGACGACGCGTTGGAACGACGTCGGTGCGTGCCTGCGAGAAGTGCGGATCGTACGCCATCGATTTCCTGTCTTGTTCACGTGAACGGGAAACTCAATTGCTCAAAA
>JADGRE010000094.1 GCA_017881185.1 Pseudomonadota bacterium
TGCGGGCTGTGCGACCACGAACCTGGCGAGCCTCGTCACGCGCTTGCCGCGCAACCGCAGCGACGGCGACGCGGTGAACATCCCGCACATCGCGATCTCCACCGGCAAGGTCGATGCCATGGAGTGCGTGCTCTACAAGCTCGGTGTGGACGCGGCCGAGTTCGCGCTGCCGGGTACCAATGGCACCGGCGCGGCGCGCATCCACATGTATCGGTCCACCGATGCCGGTGGCGAGAAGATGGGCTCGGGCACCACCGCCTACACCGACTTCGCGCCCGACACCGATCTGTACCGCGACACCGCGCGCCTCAACGGCTACGACATGGTGGTCTTCGACTGCGAAGGCAAGGCCTACGAAGACAACACCTACGACGTGAACCTGCGCAACTACGCCAACCGTGGTGGCCGCATGTTCGCCAGCCACTGGAGCTACACCTGGCTGCACGACAACGGCACACTCAACTACGCAGCGGCCACCGCGCTCAACACACGCCTGGACACCTCGGCCAACTGGCAGAGCAGCAACGCTAACCCCAGCTCCGGCACCGGCTTCATCTCGGTGGGCCGACCGCTGGCGAACGCCACGAAGGTCATGACCTTCGCCAACTGGTTGGTGAACGAAGGCGCGGTCACTCTCGCCAACGGCAACTACACCTTCACCATCACCGACCCGCGCGATCTGGCGGTGTCCGTGAACACCGGCTCCGAGGAGTGGGTGTACCGCTTCCCGGGCGGCAGCGCCGGCACCTGTGCCGCCACCAGCAACTGCGGCTCGGCGAACAACAAGAGTGCGTGCACGGCCATGGCTGGATGTTCGTGGAGCATGGGCGTGCCCTTCGGTACCTGTAGCGCCAGCGCCAACTGTGGCTCGCACACCGATTCGGCCTCGTGCACCGGTGCAACCGGTTGTGGCTGGACCGCCGCTGCCAGCACTGTACAGCAGTACTCGTTCAACACGCCCTTCACCGCGCCGAGCACGGCCATCTGCGGCCGCATCGCCTACAGTGCGTTCCACGTGTCACCAGGCAGCGGTGACTTCAGCGGCAACGTGTTCCCGGCGGGCTGCACCGGCAACTTGACGGCACAGGAGAAGGTGCTGCTTTACATGCTCTTCGACCTCGCCGGTTGCGTCACCACGGGCGGCACTCCGGTGCCCCCGGCGTGCACACCGCTCGATCCAAAGACCTCGTGCACTGGCCTGTGCGGCACCTTGCCCAACGGCTGCGGCGGCACGCTCGACTGCGGCGCCTGCGCTGCGGGTCAGGTGTGCGGTCTCAACAACATGTGCTCGACGCCGAACTGTACCAAGACCAGCTGCGCGGCGCAGGGCGCGACCTGCGGCAGCATCGCTGATGGTTGCGGCGGGACGTTGACCTGTCCGCAGTGCAGCGCCGGTCAGGTGTGCGGGCTGTTCACGCCCAACCAGTGCGGCGTCACCTGCACCAAGGTCTCCATGTCGACCGCGTGTAGCGGCAAGTGCGGTTCTGTCTCCGACGGCTGTGGCGGCGTGTATCAGTGCGCGGCGTGCAGCGGTGGACAGGTGTGCATCAACAACATGTGCAGCACCGGCTCGTGCACGCCGCTCACCAAGTGTCCGCAGGGCAGCAACTGCGGACAGATCAGCGACGGTTGCAGCGGCAGCGTCGACTGCGGCGTGTGCACTTTGCCCAATGTGTGCGGCGCGGGCGGGCACGCCAACCAGTGCGGTACGCCCCTGTGCACGCCGCTCGACTGTGCGGCGCTTGGCGCCGACTGCGGCTACATCGGCGACGGTTGCGGCGGCTCCAAGGACTGCGGCGCTTGCCCGGCGGGCAAGGTTTGCGGCCTGGCTGGTGCGAACAAGTGCGGCGGTTGCATGCCACTGAGCTGCGGCACCGCGGGTGCGCAGTGCGGTCAGATCGGCGATGGCTGCGGCAGCTCGGTCGACTGCGGGCCATGCCCCGCGGGTCAGATCTGCGGCAGCACCACCCCCAACAAGTGCGGCACCGGGCCGGCGTGCAAACCGCAGAGCTGCAAAGACGCGTCCGCGCAGTGCGGCCTGATCGGTGACGGCTGCGGCAGCGTCGTCGACTGCGGCAAGTGTGCTGCGAACCTCGTATGCGGCATCAAGTCGCCCAACCAGTGCGGTGCGCCTCCGGTGTGTGCACCGCAGGACTGCAAGGGCCTGGGCGCGCAGTGCGGTGCCATCGGCGACGGTTGCGGCGGTCTCATCGACTGCGGCGCCTGCCCGCCTGGCTCGACCTGCGGCGCGCTCAAGCCCAACCAGTGCTCCGGCATCCAGTGAGTGCGGCCAAACCGCCAAACAGTATCGCCTGGGGTGTGAGACGTGGATCGCGCCCCAGGCGATACTGTTTTAGCGTGACGCTGGGTACGGGTCGTGCACCTGCAGCATGCGGCCCTTGCTCGGGTCGCACACCCATATGCCGTCACTGTCATCTGCAACGGCGCAGTGCGTGCTCACGGGTGCCTGTAGGCTGCCCAGGACCTTGATCTTGCCGGTCTCGCTGATCGCGACGATGGTCAGGCACGCGCAGGCGCGCCCTGCCAGGTACAGGTGGCGCAGCTTGGGGTTCCAGCCGACCACGTCGTAGCCCGAGCCACTCCTCTTCTTGTGGAGCGCACGGCCGCCGTGCAATGCGTCGAGCACGCTCACCGTGCCCTCGTTGCAGATGGCGATCAAGAAGCCCTGCGCTGCGTCGTAGGCGATGCCACGCGAAGCCTCGCAGGCATTGGGCCACTGCGCGACGATGCTGCGCGCGCTGAGATCGATGGCCAAGCTGAAGGCCTGCCAGCGATGCGTGTAGGCACGCCCGTGGGCGTCGTCGATCACGAGCGACTCAGGGCCGTTGCTCACCGCGATGGTCGCGACCGAGTGCGGCGCGGGCAGCGCGGCTGGCGTGCCGTCGGTCAGCGAGAAGATCTCGATCTGTGCGGCGTCCGGCTCGGTGACCCACAGCTCGTGCTTGGAGGCCACGAAGCGCACGTAGTCGGGCTCGGCGGCGAGCGGCGCAGAGCTCACGGTCTTGCCGGTCTTGGGGTTGATCACGTGCAGCCGGCGCGAGCTGCGGTCGGTCGCGAACAAGAAGCCGCCGCCTTCGTCCACCGAGGTGACACCGAAGTCGTGTCCGCCGGCGTAGCTGGGGCTCGCACTGAAACCCGGGATGCTGCTGACGGCGGCGGTGGTCGGGTCGATAAGCGTGAGCGTGCCCGTGCGACCCGCCGGCACGAGCACGCGATGCAACGCAGCCGAGTAGCGAAGATCGTCGAAGCCTACGCCCGACTCGCCGTTTGGGATGAGCACCGGCGTCCCGGCGGGCTGCGAGCCGCCCGCGAACGCGAAGCTGCCGGCCATGCCCACCGCGGCTGCCACTAATAGCGCGATGCCGAGCGCGCTGCGCAGGTGACGCCCAGGTGCGGCAGGTGCGGGCGATCGGGACACGCGACGCTAGCCCTCCGCGCCAATGCGCACGCTGGCCACGGCCACCAGCACTTCGCGCAGGAAGAACACCAGGCCGGCGGTGAACGCGCCGATGGCCACGATGAACAAGCCAGCCAGCACCTTGGAGAAATCCACGCGCAAAATCGAACCCAGGAATGCGAACGCGATCAGCAAGCACACCAAGAGCGCCGCGGACGTGCACGCGGTAATTGCGTGGTTCACGAGGGTGCGTCGGCGCGCCAGTGAGCGCAGCTCGAGCGCGAGCGGGTCGCGTCCTTGAGTCTCCACGCGGGTCAAGCGCTCCGAGACTACGCGCGCGCGGTCGACGATGCGGCCCAGTCGATTCGACAACACACCCAGGATCGTGCCGAGCGCGGTGAGCAAGAACACTGGCGCGACGGCCAGCTGGATGGTGTGAGCGATGTCGGTGATGGGCGAGTCCATGGGCCTGACGCGCCGCATGGTACGCCGACCGATACTTGTCAGCTACGGGTCAGTCGGGGTCGGTCGGCGCGTCGCATGGTCACGCGGAACATGCTGCCGTGGCCGGATAGGCCGTGAGCTCCCTCTCCCCCTGCATTTTGGCGCCATACCTACATCGTGCTTAGGTCTGCTTTTAATGGACTCGTCAGCGGCCCGAAATGAGATCGTGCTGCGTGCTGAAGGCCTTGGAGCGCTGCTCTCGCTGGTCTGGGCGTTCTTGCCGAAGCCCCTGGCGGTGGAGACCGGCAGCGTGGCCCCGCGGCAGTTGCAGGTGACAGTCGACGAAGACGGTCGCACTCGGGTCAAAGACCGTTTCGTGGTTTCGTCTCCACTCATGGCCAATGCCGCGCGCAGCGAGCTGTCGCCGGGCGATGAAGTCACGCCGCAGACCGTCATCGCGCGTCTTTTGCCCAATGCTCCCGCGTTGCTCGACACGCGCAGCCGCGCCGAGGCAGCTGCACGCGTCGAGGCGACCAGTGTGGCCGAGCGCCAGTCTCACGCCACCATCGAGCGGGTGCGTGCCAGTTTGGAGTTCGCGGAGCACGAAGTCACGCGCGTCACCGAGCTGCACGCGCGCGGCGCCGTGCCCGATCGCGCGCTCGACCAAGCTCGCCTCGAGGTCACGACACTGCAGCAGGAGCTGGCGAGCGCGGAGTTTGCCGGGAAGGTAGCCGACCACGAGTTGGTGTTGTACCGCGCAGCGCTTGGGCTGTTCGGTCGCGGCGGTAGCACGCCAGCGCAGCCGCTCGAGGTTCGCTCGCCGGTGCGGGGTCGCGTGCTGCGCATCTTGCAGCAGAGCGAAGGCGTGGTGCTGCCAGGCACGGCGCTGGTCGAGCTGGGCGACCCTGCGGCGCTGGAGATCGTGGTCGACGTGCTCACCAGCGACGCGGTGCACGTGCAGCCTGGAACCAAGGCATTGATCACGCAGTGGGGCGGCGAGCCCACGCTGCACGCCCACGTGCGCTTGGTGGAGCCGAGCGCCGTCACCAAGATCTCCGCGCTGGGCGTGGAAGAACAACGCGTGAACGTAGTGCTCGATCTGGATTCGCCGCGCTCGCAGTGGTTGTCGCTCGGTGATGGGTATCGCGTGGAAGCGCAGCTGGTGGTCTGGGACGGCGGCTCGCGCCTGTGTGCCCCGGCCAGCGCAGTGTTCCGGCGCGGCGATGGCTTTGCGTTGTTTCGCGTGGAAGGCGACAAGGCTCGGCTGACGAGCGTGAAGGTCGGTCGTCGCAACGACGAATGGGTGGAGCTCTTGTCACCCATCGCCACTGGCAGCACGGTGGTCGTTCATCCGAGCGACACCCTGCAAGACGGCATGCAGGTCAGCACGCGCTGACGCTTGCGTTCGGCAGAGGTGACAGCCCGCCAGTGCGAGCATTCGAGCCGCCTCAGCCGCGATGCCAGGCGATGGTGCGCTCGAGCGCGTCGCGCAACGAGACGTTCACCGTGAGCCCCAGCTCGCTGCGCGCGCGGCTGACGTCGGGTACGTAGCGTGCGGGCAGGACCCCGGCGACCGGCTCGCGTGCGCGAACGATTCCGACGCTGGGTTGCACTGCCGCGGCGGACGTCTCGGCCAGCTCACTGATGGAGAGCGCTTCGCCCGAGCCCACGTTATAGGTACGTCCGGGCTGGCCGCGCAGCAGAATGGTCCACAGCCAGAGCGCGAGGTCTGCAGCGTAGAGATACGAGCGCATCGGCGTACCGTCTCCGCCGATGCGGATGGGCCCGCCCGCCATGGCGTCGCGTACGAAGTTGCCTGCGGCGTAGTGCGCATCGAGCGGCAAATGCGGCCCGACGAACGCGAACAGACGCGCCACGCTGCTTTGCACGCCGCGGGCCTTGGCGACGCTCGCGCACATCAGCTCCGAGGCGCGCTTGGCGTGCCCGTACAGCGCGCCGACATCCATGGTGTCGGGCGCACCGCGATCGTCTTCACGCAGGTGGGAGAGCTCGGGCGGTTGGCGCCCGTAGACAGCGCCCGAGCTGGTGAACAGGTGGCGCGCTGCACCCGCGCGTTGCGCAAGCTCGAGTGTGCGCCGCGTCGCGTTCAGGTCGCGGTCGAACAGCTCCACCGGATCGATGGCAGGATCTTGGCGCTCGGTGGCCGCGTGCACCACCGCAGCGAAGTGACCGCTGGGCAACGCGAAGTCATGCGCATGGCCGCGCAGAAACGACAGTGCAGGGTCGTTGTCCAGGTGCGGCGCCTTGCGCGCGAAGGCTTCCGGGTCGCGCGAGAGCACCAGCGCTTGGGCGCCCAGCGACAGCCGCTGATTGCAGAACACGAAGGTCTCGAGCAACCAAGTACCCACGAAGCCAGTGCCGCCGGTTATGAAGATGCGCTCGCCGCGCAGCGCAGGCCACAGGTCTGCCGTGCGCTCCAGCACGTGCTCGAGATCTCGTTTCGCCAGCGTTCCGGGCATGATTGTTCGGCCCGGCATACTACCTGACAGGGCCCGGGTTCGATACGCTGGCGAGCCGCGGGGGGGCTAGCTGCCGTGCGTGCATGTTGAAACGAGCCTTACGTTGGATCGGCGGCCTCTTGCTGGGCCTCGTCCTGTTGCTTGGCAGCTTCGCGTACTACCTGAAGTCGCTGCCGTGGCACAACGACTGCGCGACGCGTAAGCCAACGGCCGCGCCGCCCGGTCCACCCACCAACGCGGCTGTCGCGACGAGCCAGCCGCGCGCCACCGCTGCCGCGGCCGACGTGCTCGCGCACGGTGGCAGCGCGGCCGACGCTGCGGTGGCGGCTGCGCTGATGCTGGCCGTCACTGAGCCAGGCAACTCGGGCCTGGGCGGCGGCGGGTTCGCGTTGGTGTTCGACCCACTGAAGAAAGCCTCCGTGGTGCTCGACTTCCGCGAGCAAGCGCCGGGCGCGCTCTCCACGCAGCAGCTGACGGCGGCGGTCGCGCGCGACCCCAATGCCTTGCGAAATGGTGCGCTGGCCGTGGCGGTGCCCAGCGAGTGGCCCGGCCTGCTCGAGCTGCACCGCCGCTATGGCCGGCTGCCCTTGCCGCAGCTCGCGGCGCCCGCGATCGCCGTGGCACGCCAGGGCAACCCGCTCAACGTCGAGCACTGCGCGCGCTGCTGGGTGCGCTTGTCAGCGCTGCGCGCACAGCCCGACGCACGCGCTATCTTCCTCGGCGCGCTCGGCCTGTGTCCCATGCCTGGCGCGGTGCTGCGTCAGCCGGCGCTCGCGCGCACGCTCTTTGCGCTCGCCGCTGGCGCTTCGTTCGAGCAGGTGGTCGGTCGCAAGCTCGTGGACTTTCTGCGCGCGCGCGGCTCGGCCATCCGTCTCTCTGACTTCGCACGCGAACAAGTCACGTTGCGGCAGCCGGTTCGCGGCAGCTTTGCAGGCCGTAGCGTGGTGAGCGTGGGGCCACCTTCTTCGGGTGGTCTGATCGTGGTGAGCATGCTGCAGACGTATGAACGCATGCGCGCGCGCTTTCCACAGGCCAATCGCTTTCACTTGTGGACACAGGCTTCGCGGCTGGCGTTCTTCGATCGTGCCGCGCTCTACGGCGACCCCGCGTTCGTGAACGTCCCGGTGGAAAAGCTCGCGTCGCCGCAGTACGCGCAAGAGCTGGCGCAGCGCGTGTCTGCAGACGGTCCGGTCTCGTTGCCGATGCAGGTTCCGCCCGCGCGCGAAGGCGATCACACCACACACCTGTCGGTCGTCGACAAAGACGGCATGGGCGTGGCGCTCACCATGACCATCAACGTGCCCTTCGGTTCGGGCCTGGTCGTGCCGGGCACCGGCGTGCTGCTCAACAACGAAATGGACGATTTCTACTTGCAGCGGCCCAACAGCTTCGAGCTCGTCGGCAACGCCAACAACGCACCCGCAGCGGGCAAGCGCCCGCTGTCGAGCATGGCACCCACCATGGTGTTCGAAGGCGATCGCCTCGTGATGGTGCTCGGCTCGCCGGGCGGCAGCGCGATCCCGGGTGCCGTGGCGCAGGTGATCCGCAACGTGTTCGAAGACCGACAAGACGGCGACACGGCCGTGTGCCGTGGGCGCATCCATCACCAGTGGTTGCCCGACAAGCTCGAGGTCGAGCCCTACTTCGAGCGCAGCGCGTTGCCTGCGTACCTGAGCCAGAGCGCCAAGGCCCCGCTGTTCCCGCTGGGTCGCGTGCAGATGGTGCTCAGCACGCCGACCGGTTGGCGTGGCGTCTCCGATTGCCGCGACCAGGGCGTATCCTGGAGCGGCACTCTATAACGATACGTTGTATGCAGTCTCAGGCGATGCCCGCTTCGGCGCGCGTGCGCACGAGACCGATCGCCGTGGCCATGCCCGCCAGCGCGAGCAAGCTGAAGCCCAGCACGCCCGGCGCCATGGACTCCGCCATGCCCTGCAGCAGGCACTCCGGCAGCGCCAACCCGAGCTGCTTGCACAGGGTCGGCGCCCTGTGCCCCACCGCGGCCAGATCGGCGCAGGTGGCGCAAGCGACGGCCGCCAGCGTGGCCGCACCCATGGCCACAATGAAGTGCAAGCGTCGCCGGTCGCCCTTGAGGCACAGCATCAGCGCACTGAGCAGCGTCAGCGTGCCGAACAGCGTCACCGGAATGATGGGAAAGCCTGCCTCGCGAAACAACTCGATCATGGGTTCGTCTCCTGCTTGTCTCAGCCCTGCATGCACAACGCCGCAGACCCGGGGGGCGTAACGCTCGCCGGCGCGAATTCCGTCACGAACCTGCGTTACGCTGGCGTCGCTACGGCGTTGTCTCGTCATGGACCCGAAGGACCCCATCGACCCTGGCTGGCTGGCCGGCTTGCGTCGCGGTGACCCGCAGGCGTTCTCGCTGGTCTACGAGCGCCTGGCGCCGCGGGTCTTTGCGTTCCTGGTGCGCCTGTGCGGGCGCACCGACCTGGCCGAAGACTTGAGCCAGGAGACCTGGGTGAAGCTCGCGCGCCACGCTGGCCGTCTCGCGCCCGACACCGAGCTGCGGGCCTGGCTGTTCACCGTGGCGCGCAACCAGTACCGCAGCCATCGGCGCTGGCTGTTGCTCGACTTCGAGCGTCTGCTGCAACTGAGTGCACAGCCTCAGGCCGCCGTCAGCGGCGACCCGGAGCGCGCTGCCATCGCGACGCGCAGCGAGACCGTGCTCAGCTCGGCGATCGCGCGCCTGCCGCTGCCGCAGCGCGAAGTGCTGCTCTTGTCGGCGACCGAGGGCTACGAGCCTCACGAGCTCGCGCAGATCCTCGGGCTCAGTCAGGTCGCCGTGCGTCAGCGTTTGCTCCGCGCCCGCAAGACCCTCGCAAACGCTCTGCGCGAGGCCGACGCGAGCGCAGGACCCACAGCCCACCAAGTGCTTCCCGAAGGAGACGAACCATGAACAACGACGAGCGAGACGCTGGCCAGTTGGACCGCGCGCTCGCGCAGCTGCGCCCAGCGCAGGCTTCGGCAGCGCAAACGGCTCGGGTGCAGCGCGTTGCGCTCGCATACCTGCACGAAAGCCAGGTCGGTCAGCAGCGCTCGCCCAGCCTCTGGTCGCTGGGTGGCGCGCTGTGGCGCGAGCTCGCGCTGCAGGCGGCGGTGCTGTCGACCGTGGTGGTATACCTGCGCTGGGCGCTCGGCGCAGCGCGGGCCATCTACGCGCTGCATCACTAAACTCGCGAGCCCTAACAGCTCTGTTAGAGTATGCAGACCCGGGGAGGGTACATGCGCGCTCAGATTGCTTTGGTGTCCGTCGTGTCGCTGTCCATCGTGGGTTTGCTCGGCTTGGGGTGCGGCGGTAGCGACAAGCCCAGCGGTTCGCTCGGCGGTCTTCCGGGCGCGGCCAAGCTCACCAGCTTGAGCAGCACCGACCTTGACAAGTTCTGCACCGGCAGCAACGACAAGTCGAAGATGGCAGCCGCCGATCCGCAGGTGGAGCGCGGCGCGTGTCTGCTGCTCGCGGCAGCCTTCAGCTCATTCGGCACCTTCCAAACCGACGGCGGCATGACCGGTCCTGTCGCGAGCTGCGAGCTGTCCATGAGCACCTGCAAGCCGAACACCGAGAAGGCGATGTGTCCCGGTCCGGTCATGCCGGGCTGCACGCTCAGCGTTGCCGATGTGGATCACTGCCTGGATTTGCAGGTGGCCTTCCTGCGCGAGCTGTCGAAGTCGAAGTGCTCCGACCTGGTCGACGCCACCACGGGCATGCTCAGCATTCACGAGACCGCTAGCTCCAAGGCTTACAAGAGCTGCAACGCCCAGCTCGACGCGTGCTTCGGCAGCGGCAGCACGGCGCACTTCGACGCCGGGCTACCGACCCCCTACGACGCCGGCTCGTTCTCCGACAGCGACGCCGGGTTCTGAGCTCAGTGCGCGCCGCTCTGCGCGCGTCGGTGCAAGCGGTACACGTAGATCGAGCCGCCGATCACCGCGACCGGCTGGCTCTCGGTCCGTAGGTGGTCGAGCAGCTGCAAGAACGACGCCGGGCTCGACATGCGCAGGTACACCTTCTGCAAGTTGGTGGCGCTCACCGCGAGGTAGCTGGTCTTGGCGAGATCGAGCGAGCTGGCCAGTGGCTGCGACAGGTCGAAGAACGAAGGCAGCGCTTCGTAGTGGATGCCGTAGTACTCCGGCAGCGCGTTGCCGAAGTACGAGAGGTACACGTCGTGCACGCCGCTGCGCTCCATCCAGCGCTTGAGGCCGGGCAAGTCCTGACCCCAGTCGAGGTTCGAGTCCACGAGCACGTTCAGACCGCCGCGCGAGCCGCCGACGCTCTCGTTGAAGTACGCGAGGTAGCTCGGAGCGATCGACCACGTGCCCCAAGCGAGCCACAGCCCCAGCGCCGCCACCCCGAGCGCCGACCACCTACGCTGCAAGCCCGCGGCTGCTGCGCTGCCTGCGAGCACCAGCAGAAATGGATACATCGGCAGCAAGTGACGATGCCCGATGTTCAGATTCGACGACAGCGACGCGCCGAAGTAGAGCGCAGCCGGCAAGAGCAGCGCGCAATAGGCGAAATCGCGCCGTCTGGCCGCGGTGACGACCGACGCACAACCCGCGAAGATCAGCACGAGCTCGGGGATCGGTGTCTTCACCAGGAAGCTGATCGGGAAGTAGTAGCGAAAGCCGCGCAGGCTGTATTCACCCAGTAGAAACGACACGCGCAGCGTCGACGCGCGTAGCGCATCCAAGACGCCATACAGGTACAGGTCTGGAACCAGGTGCACGCTGCGCACTAGCGTTGCCGCGTTGGCGACCCACGCCGACCTCGGGGCGACGTCCGCCCAGTCGTAGAGTGGTGAGCCGTGCTCTTGCGGAAGGGCCGCGTGGACGCCGTAGGCTGCCCAGAGCACCAAGAGTGAGAGCAGCGCCAGCAGCGTGGTCACCCCGAACGCGCCGAGCACGCGGCGGGTGCTTGTCGACAGCTGCAATGGCTCTGCCTGTCCAGGCAACCTCAAGCTTGGCGCGGGCTGCCAGAACGCGTGTAGCAGTGGCGCCGCCACGAACAGCGGCACGAACACCAGCGTGTTGAACTTGGTCGCGAGCGCGGCGCCGAGCGACAGGCCGCAAAAGCTGAGGTTGGCGAGCGTGAGCTCCTTGTGCGAGCGCCAGAGCCAGTAGCACGCCATGAACACGAAGGTCGCTGCGGGGACGTCGGTGGTCACGAGCGCTCCGTGCGCGAGGAAATCGGGGCTCAGCACGAACAGCCCGAGCGCGAGGGTCGCTGCGCCGCGGCCCCGCAGCTGGCAAGTCCAAAGGTAGATGAACAGGCCGAGCACGCAGGCCAAGAGCACCATCGGCAAGCGTCCCCACAAGAGCAAACGTCGCGCGTCGTTGTCCACGTACAAGAAGCGCCGTCCCAGGCCGAACTGGTCGCTCGTTTGCCATTGCGGCCAGCGCGTGTCGAAGTGCACATCACCCAAGAAGCGCAGTGGCAGCGCCGCCAGCAGCTTGGCGAGCGGTGGGTGCTCCGGATTCAGCCGAAAGTCTCCGGTGGCGAGGTAGCTGTAGCCCGCAGGCAGATGCGCGGTTTCATCGAAGGTCGAGCACTGCTGGCGCGTCGCCGAGATCGCCTGCCAGGCGAACAGCGAGAGCAAGGCCGTCACCAGCCACGCGGCCGGCACACGCCGCAGCTGCGCGAGGAGCGGCGTCGCTGTCGGTGGTCGCTCGGGCGTCGTCATGCGGGCGATGAGTCTATCGAAGAACCGTCACAGGCGCGCGTTCTTCGCAGCGTTCGGTGGCGCGTGTGCCGCCGTCGAGCTCGGCTCTAAGGCCGAGAACGGTTCAGCTGTTTGGCTTCCAGGCGCTGCACCAATGTCTCGAGCTCGTCGCGCAGACACACCAGGCAATCGGCTTTGCCCTTGGGTCCGCAACCGGCGCGCTTGCGCTGCGCCAGCGCTTGCAGCACGGGCAAGGTGCGCGGATCGTTCAGCTCGTCGAGGATCGAAAGCTGCTGCTTCTTCTGCGCGCAGGTATCGGCCAGCTGCAAGAGCGCCATCGAGCGCGCATAGGCAGGAACCTCGTCCACCGGCACGTGACGCAGCAACGCTTTGGCGGCGACGACGCGCTCTTCATGCGCACCACCTTCGACGAGCGAGCTGAGCAGCGGCCGTACGCCTTGCGCGAGCGCATTCGGGTCACTGGGCGCCTTGCTCGGGGCGTGCGCCATCACGACAGGCGCCGCGGCAGGCGTCGCGGGTCGTGCAGTGTGCGTCCACAGCAAAACGCCGGCGCCCACCAGCGCCGCCGTCAGCAGCAGCCAGGCGCCGCCCGAAAAGTAGCTGCGTGGCCTGGGCGGCGCGAACGAGGACAGCGGCAGTGGTCGCGGCCGCGTCGGCGCCTCGGAGTGCGACACGACCGCAGCGGACGGCGGCGGTTCTACCGGTTCGACCCCCGGCACGGGCGACGCCCGCGGCAGGTCACTCGGCGCTGCGACGATCGGACTGCGCGCGACGCGCGTCGCGACCAAGCGCTCGCGCGTGTTCTCCACGGGCCGCGAGCGTGGCGGTGACTGCAAGGTGCCTTGCTTCACCGCCGCCACCAGCACGCGTAGGCTGTCACGCACTTCGGCCGGGCTCTGCGGACGGTCGCTCGGGTTGATGGCCAACAGGCCTGCGACCAGGCTGTCGAAGCTGTCGGGAATCGTCAGGTCGGCGCTGGCTTCGCGCACCGAGCGTGCAGGCTTGTTCAGCTGTTCGGCGAGCAGCGCTTGCACGTCGTCGAAGGCCCACAGCTTGCGTCCGACCACGCACTCCCACAAGAGCGCGCCCAGCCCGTACAGATCGGAGCGATGATCGGCGCGCTTGCCCACCGCTTGCTCGGGCGCCATGTAGCCCAGCGTGCCGATCACCACGCCCACGCGCGTCACCGCTTGCGTGCTGCGCATGGGCGGCGGCGCCAGGCTGTCGCGCGTATGTTTGGCGATGCCGAAGTCGAGCAGCTTCACGAGCTCCTTGCCGTCGGGCAGCCGCTGCAAGATCACGTTGTCGGGCTTGAGATCGCGATGCACGATGTTCTGGCTCTGTGCCGCACACAGCGCGTCGGCGACCTGCGCGCCGATCTCGGCAGCGCGCGCCCAGGTCAAGCAGCCTTCGTCGCGCAGCACGCGCCCGAGCGTGGGTCCGCGCACCAGGTTCATGGCCAGGTACGAAGTGCCATCCTCGAAGGTGCCGAAGTCCAGCGCCGAGATCACGTTGGGGTGATCGATGAGCGAGGTCACCATGGCTTCTCGCACGAAGCGCCGTGCGTGACCGCTGTCGGGGCCTTCGTTGTCGGTGACGAGCTTGAGCGCGACTTGCTTGTGCAGTGTCAGATGCTCTGCGACGTACACGGTGCCCATGCCGCCCTGACCGAGGCGCTCGAGCACGCGGTAACGACCATCGAGCACGCGCCCGAGCCACGGGTCGGCTGCGTCCTGCTCGCGCGGGTCGGCGTCGCTGATGGCGGCAAGCGGTGGCACGCTCGCATCGGCAGTTTTCGGAGGCGTGCTGGGCGAGCTCGGCATACGACGACTGCGGCGATCATACAGCCCGGCCGGACTGCGCCATAGCAGCGGTGCGTAGCGTGCAAGCTCGCACCTTCCACGACATCGCGCCTCTTTCCAGGCTGCCAGAGGGGGACTCAGTGCGCTGGCAAGAACGATAAGCCGAGGAAGTGGGCCGCCGCCGCCAGCAGCAGCGCGCCGATGACCGCGCCCACCAGCAGCATGGCCACCGGCTTCGGCCCGGAGACCAGCATGCCGGCGAGCGCGGGGCGAAAGTCCATCGAGCCACGCTTGCCGCGCACGGCGGGTTGGGGCAGCGCTTGCAACGCGTGCAACATGGCACCCGCATGCTCGTAGCGCCGGTCGGGCTGCTTGGCGAGCGCAGTCTCGAGCAGCAGCTGCAACGGCGCCGCGATGAAACCGCCCGGTAGCAAGTCGGCGAGCTTGGGAACCTTGGCCATCATGTGTGCCCGGAACAGCTCCATGTTGGTCTCTCCGACGAAGGGTGGCTGCCCACTGAGCAGCTGGAACAGGAGACAGCCCGCCGCATAGACGTCGGCGCGGGCGTCCACGGCTTTGCCCGAGGCCTGCTCGGGTGCCATGTACTGCGGCGTGCCCATCACCATGCCGGTCATGGTCAGCGCCACCGCCTTGGCGGGGTCGTCCCCAGGCGTCAGGAACTTGGCGAGGCCGAAGTCCAAGAGCTTCACCACCGGTTGGGTGCTCCTGCTCGCACCCGTGTTCGCACCCGTGTTCGCACCCGTGTTGGCTCCCGCGGTACGCAGCAGGAACACGTTGTCGGGCTTGAGATCGCGGTGCACTACGCCACGCTCGTGCGCGTACGCTAGCGCGGCGAGCATCTGCTGCATGATCTCGAACGCCAGCTCCGGGTCGAGTGGCTCGCCTGCGGCGAGGATCTGCTGCAGCGTCTCGCCGTCGAGGTATTCGATCGCGAAGAACGGCAAGTCGTCGACGATGCCGCAGCTGTAGACGTCGATGATGTTGGGGTGCTGCAGCGTGATCAGCGCGGTGGCCTCGCGTGCGAAGCGACCGCGGGTCTGGGCGTTGAGCGCGTGGCGGTTCCAGATTTTCAGCGCCACGGCGCGCTGATGTTGCAGATCGCGCGCGCGGTACACCGAGCCCACTGCACCGACCCCCAGAAACGCCTCCACTTGGAAGCGTCCGTCGACGACGCGGCCGAGCCATGGGTCGGTCGGCTGTGCAGGCCCGTTCATGTCCGAGTATCCTACACGCGATGCACACCCGCGTGCAGACCTGGGTTGCGCGGCGCTCAGGCCTGCTTGCCCTTGGGGGTTGCCGCGGGCTGTCCAGGGCGTAGGTGAAGGGTGACATGTCCATCGCGCGCCGCATTCTAGTTGCCACCGACTTCTCCGACGTCAGCGCTCGGGCCGTCGAAGCCGCCGTGGATCTGTGCGGCAAGCTGGGCGCGTCGCTCGTGGTGGTCCACGCGTACACGCTGCCGGCGTACATCATGCCTATCGAGGGCACCCTCATGGCCACGCCGCAGTACGCGGCCGAGCTCACGGTGCGGCTGCAAGACGCGCTCGATCGCGTGGTGGAACCGTTGAGCGCGCGTGGGCTCGTGGTGCAGAGCAAGCTCGTGCTGGGCGTGGCGCACGCGGAGATCGTGCGTGTGGCTGCTGAAGTCGGCGCCGACTTGGTGGTCGTGGGCACGCACGGCCGCTCCGGCCTGCCGCACGCGGTCATGGGCAGTGTGGCCGAGCGGGTCGTGCGGGCTTGTCCGGTTCCGGTGTTGAGCGTGCGTTGAGCGTGCGTTGAGCATCAGCCCCTAGCCCGGGCTCGCTCAGTGCAGCGCGACCGATGCCCCGACCCATGCGCCGGTGGGCAGCACCGCGGCGCTCAGTTGCACGTCGGGCGCGCGCAGGCGCAGCCACGGCACCAAGAGGCCGAGCGCACTGCCGACGACGGCGCCCGTGAGCACGTCAGTTGGAAAGTGCTTGCCCGACAAGATTCGCAAGCTGCCGATGCCGCTGCCGAGCACCACGGCCCCAGCGTACACCACGCTGCGGTAAGGACTTTGCGGGTGGCGCAGCGCGAAGGTCTGCGCGTAGCTCAAGCCCGCCGCGAGCGCGGCCGAAGTGTGCTCGGAGTAGAACGATAGGTAGTTGTCGGGGTCGCGCCGCGCGGGGTCCCCGGCGGTCCGGCCATAGAGCAGCGGACGCGGGCGTTGAAACGCAAGCTTGGCGCCCTGTGCCAGCGCGCCATTGAGCGTGAGCGTCTCGGCGATCACCGTTGCGTCCTGCAGCCAGCCGAACGCTTCGCCGTGGCTGTTGCCCACGTCCACCGCGTCGAGCGCGAACGCCGAAAGGTAGGTGGCGCCGATGAGCACATCGCTCGCGATCGCCGGTGCCTTGCGGCTGGTAGCTGCAACGCCGCGATCGAGCGCGTTGAGACCATGGCTCGCGCAAGGACAGCTCGGCGTGACCAGGTCGCGCAGAAACAAGCGCGGCGTGACCCAGGCTGCCGCGCTCACGCCGGTGATCGTGAGATCGAGCGGCTATTGCACGCGGTACGGACTCGGCGCGCGGTCTATGACCTGCGCCTGCGCGCGCCCTTGGCCCAGGCAGAGCACGCACTCCGCCGCGAGCAAGCCCACGAGCCAAGGGCGAGCGAAACAGTTCACGCGTTCAGAATACAGCATCGACGCCGCCTCCGAGCCGGAGCTCCGTCCGACTCACCAAGGTCGTGTCGAGCTCGCCCCAGCGCTGCAGGAACGAGCCCAACACCGACAAACGCAGCGGCCAGTCGCGCCGGCCCAGGCTGACCCAGAGCACGGCTTTGCGTCGACCTTCGGACCCGGCGATGCGACTTTCGCGCTCGGGTTGGCGATCGAAGTCGTTGATGGCCCACACCCGCACGGCCTCGAAGTCCAACGTGACCTGCGCGAACTCGCTCGAGAAGCGTGCGCGTGGATGCACGCGCACGCCACCGCCGTAGTTGTAGCCGTGTGCACGCGCTACGGAGCTGAGCGTGTCGATCGAGGCGTGTTGCAAGTACGCGTCCAGCGCGAATTGTTCGACGCCAGCGAAGCTGGGGCTGACCTCCAGCTCGGCCTCCCAGCGCACGCAACCAGCGTGCCGACGATATGACAGGCTCATGCCGGGTGCATCCACCGCGAACCACTGATCGGCGCCTGCGCCTGGTCTGTGCTCGTACTGATGCGCGCTGTATTCGGTGCGGATGAGCAAGCCGAACACCAGCTCGTGGCCCCACAGACCGCCTGCTCCTGGGCTGAGGTCTCGGTAGTGCACGCCGAACGGCACCGTGCTCGCGCCCAGCGTTATGTCCGTCCACTGCGCCCCGGTGAACGCTCCGTGCAGCTGCAGCTCGCTCACGTTGCCGTCGGCGAAGGTGGACGAGTCATGTCCTGCGCGGCCGTAGCCCTCGAGCACGAGCACCGAGGTCTGCAGATCGAGCTGCGTCTCTGCGACGGCCGGTGTGTCTGGGCCTTGGGTGCGCAGCACAGCGACCTCGTTGGCCGACAAACGCAGCTCGTGGCCGCCGCGCTGGCTGAAGCCGTAGCGGTCGCATTGCGTGTCGCGCAGCGGCCGCCTGGCGTCGATCGCGTCGTGTAGCGATTTCGCCGGACCCAAGAGCACGCCGAGCGCGCGGTTCTTGGTGTCGTCGCAACTGCGATCGAAGAACGCGCCGAGCTGCAGCGTGGTCTCACCCAGCACGAAGCCCGCGGTGGGCGTGACGATGAGGTCGTTGATGCTCACGCGCTCGCGCATCTCACCCAGAAACTCCCACAGTGTGGAGGCGGTGAGCGCGTAGGCGAACGACGCCAGCGGCGACAGTCGGTTGCTGCGCGCGGCCCAGTAGTAGAGGATGCCGCTGCCGGGGTGCGTGAGAAAATTGGTGTCGAACTTGTTGGTGTCGAGCGAGTAGCCACTGCCACTGACGCGCGTGCGAAAGCTGTCCCAGTCGTAGCTGAAGTCGTAGTCGCGCGAATTCGAGCCCTGGTTCGCGAAGTACTGCGCGAGGCCCAAGCCCAAGATCGCGACCTCCTCGAGGACTGCGCGCAGCGGGTGGCTGTCGGCTGGCCGCGTGTACGCGAAGGTTCGCAGGCCGCTGTCAGCTGCAGCAGGCACGGTGTTTGCAGCGCTCGGCCCACCGTCGGCGCGCGCATGTGCCGGCGCCACGACGGTCGCCGCCCAGCACGCGAGCCCGAAGCAGAGCCAGCGAGGGACTGCATGTTCGGTGACGCTCACGCATGCCCCCCGGCTACATCGCACCCACGAGGCTCGCGACGAAGCCACCGCGGGTCGGAACGATGGTCGGCTGTAAGCTGAACGCCGGCGCGGAGCGCTTGCCGATGGCAGACGGCAGCGCGTCGTGACTGCGGTCGGGCGCCATGCCCGAGGTGGCCCACCACGCGATGCCAAGGCCCAGCGCGCCGCCGATGGCTGCAGCGCCCAGCCCCGCCCGCGAATCGCGCTGGTTGGTGATCAGCGCGTAGCTGCCGCCGCCGAGCAACGCGCCGCCCAACCCCGCGAGATCGATGAAGCGCACGCGCGCCACCGAGGGCGCGACGCTCGGGCCGAACGCGATGCCCGCCAATAACCCTGCGTTGTAGCCGATGCCGCCCACCACGTACGAGGTCGGCGCCCGGCCCTTCTGATCGGGATTGAGCGCATCGGCCGCGAAGGCCGACAGCACGCCCGTCCAGATTCCTGCTGAAGCCGTGAACGACACGCGGCCGGGCGTGGGTCTTCGCCACGCGCCGACGAGCGCACCTACCAGAGCGCCGCCGGTGGAGCCCGCCCACAGCACCGTCGACACGCGCTCCGAGTGCCACGCGGTGTTGCTGCCGGGGTGCTCGGTCGCGTAGGCGTGCTGGTACGCCACGAGCCACAAGCCCTCGCCGAAGCCCAGATACAAACCCGCCGCGATGGCGTGCGGGATGCCGTGGCGCAGTGGCCGATAGGCATCGGCGATGGCCACGCCGCCCACGGCGGCCGAGGTCAGCACCGCGAAGGGGATGAGCGCGCCGCCGAAGGTCTGTGGTTGTAGCTGCAGGGTGAGCCAGGCGCTGCTACCGAGGCCGTAGAACACCGCCGTGGTGTACAGTACCGCCAGCTCGTCGCTCGTGCGCAGCGAAGGTTGCAGCTGCTGGATGCGACGCTCCGACTTCAGGCGCGCCAGATCGGCCAGCTCGAGCACCAGGCGCCGGTCGGATTCGCTCGGCGCCGTGGGCGCCAGGGCCTTGAGCTGCACCTGGGCGTCTTCGAAGTGCTCGTCGAGCAGCGCCGTGCGTGCGCGCTCGTAGCGCTGCTGCCAGCTGCCGCTCGGGTCTTGCGCGCGCGCGCCGGCTGCCACCGCGAGCACGGCCAGCAATGCCAGCAACGCGAGCGACGCTCGGCGCAGGCCAACAGATCGGCGCAGGACATGCTGGCCGGTTGCGATCGAACGATGGGTGCAAGTCGTGTGTGCCATCAGTACCTCGCTCCGATCTCGAACCCCGCGCTCAGCTCGCTGCGCGAGGCGTGAGCCCCGCCCATCTCGCCCCAGCGCGTGCGCTGTTCTCCGTAGGCCGACAGCCGCACGGGCGTGCTGGGAATCGCACAACCCAGGCGTGCTTGCAGTGCCGTCAGTCGGTCGCCGATGGGCACCGGCATCTCGAGCGCCGAGTAGCCTTCGACCCGCAAGCGAGTGAGCAACTCGATGACCCCCCAGCTGATCCCTGCGCTAGCCAGCACGCGTGCCCCGAGGCCAAAGTAATACGAATGTTGCTCCAGCACATAGGGCAGCTTCACCGTATCGCTGCGGGCATAGTAGCCGCGCAGCGCGTAGGGTCGCACACCGCCGAAGTCGCCGCCGGCCGACAGCCGCACGAACGCCCGGCCTGTGCCGAATGCTCCGCGCTGCTCCAACAGCAAGGCGACCGGTTCGATGGTGGAGATCTGGTCCAGCTGTCGCAACCCGTCACGGTCGTAGTTGTGGAAGGTCAGCTGGTAGCCGCTGGTCATCCCGAAGAGCGTACCCTGTCCCCACAGCTTGCCGTGCTCGTCGTTGTGCGCGTCGCGATGGTAGTAGCCCAGGGCCATGACCTGCGTGGCGAAGTCGAGATCAGCGAGGCCGCCACCCATCACGAACGCCGTGTGGGCGTCGATGGTCGAGAAGTTGCCCTCCGAAAACACGATTGAGTGCCTTCCCGCGCCGTCGTAGTCCGGCAAGTGCGCCAGCTGCGACGACAGCGACAGGCGCCAATCGTGGCTTAGGTTGGCGGACTCGCCCTGCGCGCTCGAGGCTTGCCGTGTGGTCGCGAGCGACGCGCTCAAGTCGAACTGATGCCATTCATCGGCGGGAAACCCGTACTGGTCGAAGCGTTCGGCGCGCACCAGCGTTTGACCGTCGAGCAAGTCGTTGAGGCTCTTGATCGGGGAGAACACCACCGACAACAGGCGGTTATGCCAGTTGGGTCGGCTGCGATCGAAGAAGGTGCCTAGCTGAATCATCGACTCGCCGATGGACATGCCGGCCAGCGGCGTCACCAGCACGTCGTTGATGCTGATGATCTCGTTCACCTCGCCGAAGAGCTCCCAGAAGAACGACGCGCCGGCGCTCAAGGCCAGGGACTCGGCGATGTTCAAGTGGTTGCCGCGGGCGGCAAAGTAGTACCCGGTCCCGCCGATTGGGTGGCCCACGAAGTTGGTGCCGAGCTGATTGGTGTCCAGGCTCAGCGCTTGGCCGAGCAGCTTCCTGCGGAAGATGGGCCAGCTGTAGGCGACGTCGTAGTGGCGCACCACGTCCCGCTCGGTGACGTATTGCAGGAAGCCGAGCGACCACACCCCGCCGAGCTCGAGCAAGCC